>NZ_JBEZHQ010000065.1:0-30904 GCF_040650675.1 Streptomyces sp. NPDC048637 | reverse complement strand
GGTCGGAGGGGATGTCCGGTGAGCCGCCCGCAGGACCCGGAGCGAACAACGGGGCTCCCAACCTCTGGGACCAGGGCCGCCCGCGCCGAGGACGGCTTACCGGGCGTCCCCTCCGACCCACCACCCACAACCCGTAGGCGCACCGGCGCCGGCCCACGGCAAACCCGCACCGGCCCCAGCCCACGGCAACCCGCACCGGCCCGAAGCCCACGGCAACCCGCACCGACCTCAGCCCACGGCAAACCCACACCGGCGCAAGCCCACGGCAACCCGCACCCCCGCGCCCGCTGCCGCAAACGGCCATGGCCTGCATAAAGTGGCGAGGACACAGTGCACGCACGTATCACCCACCACAGCAGGAGGCCGGCGACCATGAGCGACGCGAATTCCGAGCCGCAGGGGCCCGAGACGATCGAGCACGCACACGACCCCGAGGTGCTGCAGCTCGCGGCCAAGGTGTTCGACCTGGCGCGGCACGGCGACACCGACACCGTCGCGGCATACGTGGACGCGGGCGTACCCGCCAACCTGACGAACGACAAGGGCGACTCGCTCGTGATGCTGGCGGCGTACCACGGCCACCCCGCCACCGTGGAGGCCCTGTTGCAGCGCGGCGCCGACGCCGACCGCCCCAACGACCGCGGCCAGACCCCGCTCGCCGGCGCGGTGTTCAAGGCCGAGGACGAGGTCGTCAAGGTCCTGGTGGCACACGGCGCGGACCCGGCGGCGGGCACCCCGTCGGCGATCGACACGGCCCGGATGTTCGAGAAGGCGGAGCTGCTGAAGCTGTTCGGGGCGGAGTGACCCGGCCGGCGGCCCGGTAAGCGAGGCTCCGGCGGACCGCCCGTAGGCGAGGCCGGGCACGGCGCCCGCCACGCTTGACCTCAAGCTCGCTTGAGGTCCTAGCGTCGAGCCCCGACGGCACCCCGCCGCTCACCGGCTCACGCCGCACACCGCACGCCACGAAGGGCCCCGCATGTCCGAGCACCCGTACCGCCTCGCAGTGATCATCAGCAGCACCCGGGAGGGCCGGTTCGCGCCCGTCATCGCGAACTGGTTCACCCGGCACACCGAGAGCCACCCGCACATCGACGTGGACGTCATCGACCTGGACGCCGTCCGCCCGTACGAACTCCGTTACGGCAGCGAGGAGTACGAGTCCTTCGCCAAGAGTGTCGACGAGGCGGACGCCTTCGTCGTGATCACCCCGGAGTACAACCACTCCTTCCCGGCCCCGCTCAAGCACGCCATCGACCTGCTGCACCCCCAGTGGCAGGCCAAGCCGGTCGGCTTTGTGTCGTACGGCGGGATCTCCGGCGGCCTCCGCGCCGTCGAGCAACTGCGGCTGGTCTTCGCCGAGTTGCACGCCACCACGGTGCGCGAAACGGTCAGTTTCCCGCTCGCCGGCAACCTCTTCGACGACACCGGCCGCCTGCACGACCCCGCTCCGGCCGCACAGGCCGCCGACGCCCTGCTCAACCAGCTCACCTGGTGGGCGGTGGCCCTCCGTGAGGCCCGTGCGACCCGCCCGTACGGCGGTTAGGGAGACACCCCCTAGGGGCCGGCGCGCCCGCTACTTCTCGCCCTCGGGCCCGATCGCCCGGTCGACGAGTGCCGAGATCAGCCCCTCAGTCTCCTCGTCCGGCACCACCCCGGGCAGCGTGAGCTGCTCCAGCATCAGCCCCGTCATGGCGAGATAGATCAACACCACGGCGGTACGGTCACCCGGCAGCCCGCCCTCCAGGTGGAAGCGGATGTCGTCGTCGAGCGTCGCCCGGATGACCCGGGTCAGCTCCGCCCGCAGCTCGGGCCGCCGGGTCGCCTCCAAGCGCAGCTCCAGCATCGCCAGATAGCCGGTGCGGTTCTCCGTCACCCGGCGGTTGATCCACCCCATCAGCTCGGCGACCAGCTCCCGGCTCGGCGGCGCGGCCATCACCGCGGTGACCTCGTCCGGGTCCGGCGCGATGCGCTGGTGAATCTGCGCGGTGACCTGAGCCAGCAGATCGTCCCTGCTGGCGAAGTAGTTGGAGGCGGTGCCGTTGGGCACGCCCGCGGACGCATCGACGGCCCGGAACGTCAGCCCGCGCGCACCGTCCCGCGCCAGCACCTCGATCGCGGCATCCACCAGCGCAGCCCGCCGCTCAGGATTACGCACCATGTCGTCCACCTCGCACCATGTCGCCCGTCTCCTCCTTCTCCGGCTTCCCGGACTTCCGCCGGACTCCCCCGCCCCTCCGGACGCCCGGAAAAATTCTTCTCCGAAAAGCACTAGCAACCACTACAGTCAAAGTACTACAACTGGAGTTGTTGCGCGGTGGACCGGCCGCTGCCAACGGAGAGGATCACCATGCGCTTCGCCAAAATCGGCACCGCCCTGCTCACCGACGACGTCGCCGCCAGCACCCGCTTCTACGCCGACCACTTCGGCTTCCACCCGCTGGCGGAGCTGGACTGGTACGCCAGCCTCCAGCACCCCCAACACCCCGAATACACCCTGGACTTCGTCCAGCGCGGCCATGAGGCCATGCCCGCCAGCTTCCGCACCCAGGAGACCGGCGGCGTACTGCTCGGCTTCCTGGTGACGGACGCCGCAGCCGAGGAGGCCGCCCTGCGCGCCAAGGGCGTATCCATCGCGGAGCCCCTGCGGGACGAGCCGTGGGGGCAGCGCCGCTTCAACGTCTGGGGCCCCGAGGGCACCCTGATCGAGGTACTCCAGAACATCGACCCCGACCCGGAGTGGATGGCCGCTCAGGGCCTGTGAGCGCCCCTCACGCCGAACTCCCTTACCCGCCGGGCCGGTACGCGTCCGATACTTGGCCCGGCAAGGACCACATCAGGGGAACGCCCTGAGCGCACCCAAGGGGCCGTACGAATGCGGGCTGGACGCCGCGGTGGATGTCATCGGCGGCAAAGCGCCATCCGGCAGAGGCCTGAGCCCCGGCTCTCCCGCTTCCAGGGCCTTCGGCCGCACGGTCACCGCGGGATGCGGGCAGGAAAGGTCCGCAGAAATTCCTCCTGAGCCGTCGCCATCCGCCGGTCCTGCGAGCCCGCCGATCCTACGAGCCCGCCGCCCCCAGGAACCCGCCGCGCCCGCCGCGCCCGCCGCGCTCAGCTCTCGGGGGGCCGCTCCTGCAGCGCCCAGCCATTGCCGTCCGGGTCGCTGAAGTAGACGAACGAGTTCCATGCCCCGCCGGGGCCGTCCGCCATCGCGCCGTCCTCGACATGCTGCACGGGGCCGGCCGCCACCCCCCGTTCGACCAGTTGCGTGCGGGCCGCGGCGATGTCAGGGACCACCAATTGCAGCCCCTGCAGCGATCCTGGCTTCGCTTCCGTGACACCGCTGCCCGCGCCGATGACGATCGAGCAGCCCGATCCCGGCGGTGTCAGCTGCACAATGCGCGCCTCGTCGCCGATGCTCATGTCGTGATCGACGGCAAAGCCCATCTGCTCGCTGTAGAAGTACTTCGCCCGTTCCACATCGGCGACCGGAACCGGCACCAGTTCGAGCTTCCAGTCCATGGCGCGCCTGCCTTCCGTACGGGCGACGGCCCATGAACAGCGGCCGTCGGGACCGGCCTTGTCGCGCTGCAAGAAGTCTAAGGAGCGGGGCGCGCATCCGCGCATCCATTGACGGAGTGAGTACTCACTCCGTACGGTCGGGCCATGACACCTCCCATCTCCCGTCGACGCGCCCCCGGCATGAGCGTCGAGGAGCGTCGCGCCATGATCGTGGCCGCCGCGCTGCCGCTCGTGGCGGAGTACGGCGCGGCCGTCACCACCAGCCAGATCGCCCGCGCCGCCGGCATCGGGGAAGCAACGATCTTCCGGGCCTTCAAGGACAAGGACGAGGTGCTGGACGCCTGCGTCGCCGAGGCGGTCGGCACCGACCATGTGCTGCGCGAACTCGCCACGATCTCCCTGGACGAGCCGCTCGCCGACCGGCTGTCCGAGGCCGCCGAGGCGCTGCGCGCCCACATGGAACGTATGGGCACCGTCGTCGGCGCCCTCCACGCCTCGGGACACCGCCGGGGCCGCGGCACCGAAACCGGCACCGGAACCGGCATCGGCACCGGCACCGGCACCGGCACCCGGGACGGTGAGGATCCGCCGCCGCCGGACAGCCGGGCGCAGTCCGTCACCGCCCTGCGCAACGCCGTCGTCGAGCTGATCGAACCCGACCGGGCCGCCTTCCGCCTGAGCCCCGAGAAGGTCGCGGCCGCCTTTCTGGGCCTGCTCCTCACCCGGCTGCAGGCTCCGGCGCCGGAGGCCGATGCGCCGCTCACGCCCGAGGAACTCATCGCCGTACTGCTGCACGGCACCCTCAACGCCCCCGGGAGCGCCAGATGACCGTGACCCTCAACCACACCATCGTCCCAGCCGCCGATCACCGTGCGGCCGCCCACTTCTTCGCCTCGGTCATGGGCCTGCCGGAGCTCCCGCCGGCCGGCCGCCGGGGACATTTCCTCCCGGTCCGGGTGAACGAGACGCTCACCCTCGACTTCATGACCGCGCCGGACCTCGAAGGCCATCACCTCGCCTTCGACGTCGACCCCGAGACGTTCGACGGAATCCTCGCCCGTCTCCAGGCCGCCGGCATCCCCTACGGCAACGACCCCACCGCGCCGGACAACGGCCGGACCGACCATCCCCTGTGCGCCCGCGGCCTGTTCTTCCGCGACGACTCCCACAACCTCTACGAGGTCATGTCGCCGAAGTGAGTGACCGAGCCACCGAATTCGGGCGCTCCCCTCCCCTTCTCAGCCCCCCAGCCCGCAGCCGCAGGCCCGTCAGCCGTCAGCCGTCAGCCGTCAGCCGTCAGCCGTCGACGAACGTCATGCTGACCTCGTCGTAACGCGTTCCGGCTATCTGGCCTGCCGGGGCGGCGGCGTCGATCGCGGCGAGCTCTTCGGCGGTCAGCTCGATGGCGAGCGCGCCGAGGTTCTCTTCCAGGTACTTCTGCCGGCGGGTGCCAGGGATCGGCACGACATCGGCCCCGCGGTGCTGCACCCAGGCCAGGGCGAGCTGTCCGGCGCTGACGCCCTTCTCGGCGGCGAGTTCATCGAGCTTCTCCACGATGGCCAGGTTCTGCTCCAGGTTGCCGTCGGCGAAGCGCGGCTGGCTGCGGCGCACATCGGACTCCGGCAGCCCCTTCACCGAGGTGTAGCGCCCGGTCAGGAATCCGCGCCCGAGCGGCGAGAACGGCACCAGACCGATGCCGAGTTCACGGCACACCGGCGCGATCTCGTCCTCCAGATCGCGCGTCCACAGCGACCACTCGCTCTGCAGCGCGGCAATCGGATGTACCGCATGCGCCCGGCGGAGAGTCACCGCACTCGCCTCGGACAGCCCGAGGTGCCGCACCTTGCCGGCCGCGACGAGTTCGGCCATCGCGCCGACGGTCTCCTCAATCGGCACCTCGGGGTCGACGCGGTGCTGGTAGTAGAGGTCGATGTGGTCGACCCCGAGCCGGCGCAGCGATGCCTCGCAGGCCTCGCGTACGTAGGCGGCGTCGCCCCGGATCGCGGTCGGCTCACCGAGTCGGTTGGCGAATCCGAACTTCGTGGCCAGCACCGCCTCGTCCCGCCGGCCGGCGATGGCCCGGCCGATCAGCTCCTCGTTGTGTCCCGCTCCATAGAAATCGGAGGTGTCGAGGAGGCTGACGCCGAGGTCGAGCGCGCGGTTGACGGTCGCGACCGACTGCGCGTCGTCCGACTCCCCATAGCCGTGGCTCATGCCCATGCAGCCGAGCCCCTGCGCGGAAACCGCCAGCTCACCGAGGTGACGGGTCGGGGTGTTCGTCGTGGTCATGCTGCTGCTACCTCCTGGACGTACGGCGGACGGATCTGGATCTCGGCACCTGAGCCCTGAGCCCAGAGCCCCCGAGCCATGAGCCCAGAGCCCACGGGCCCTGAGCCCAGAACCCTCAGTCCGGGGCCCTGAGTTCGGGGCCCCTGTCGTCGGGCCGGTTCCGGAATCCCGTCCCGGACGGTATGAGTTGGAGCGCGCTCCAAGTCAACATGGCTTCATCCGGGCGCTGGTCGGGCACGCACCGAGCCTGCCCCGGCGCCCCAGGTAGCCGTCCGTCAGCGGCCCTGCCCTCCGCCAGCCTCCGCCAGCCCGTTTGCGGCCCTGCCCTCCGTCAGCGCCCGCCAGCCTTCGTCAGCCCCGTCAGCGACCCCGCCCTCCGCCAGCGCCGTCAGCCTCCGTCTGCGGCCCCGCGCTCCGTCAGCGCCCGTCAGCCCCGTCTCCCGCTATCGCCCGCAGCGCCTGGCAGTGCGCGGCGAACGCGGTGCGGCCGCCGGGCGTCAGGGCGAGCCAGGTCCGCGGGCGCTTACCGACGTACCCCTTGGTGACGGCGACGTAGCCGGCCTTCTCCAGGGTGGCGACCTGCCGTGACAGGACCGAGTCGCTCACCTCGACGGTGTCGCGGACGAAGGCGAACTCGGCCTTGTCGGCGGCCGCCAGGGTCGCCACGATGGAGAAGCGGACCGGGGCGTGGATCACCTCGTCGAGTTCGTGACGCGGATGTGCCCCGTGACGCGTTTCGGTCACCGTCGCGCCTCCAAATAGCCGCCTATCAGCCCGGGAAGGGCCACCACCACCGCGCCGGGTACCCACCACGACGCAGCACCCTGATACCAGAAGAGGCCGGGCAGCAGCACCGCGAGATAGAGCACCGCCCACGCCGTGATCAGGCCGGCATGCCACCGTCCGAATCCGCGCCGGGAAACGCGCTGCCGGGCCGCGTAGACCGACAGTCCCACGACGGTGGCAACCCAGAGGCCGATGCCGATCGCCACCCCATGGGGCCGGCCCAGCAGCCCGATGGACAACACCATGACCGCGGCCGCGCAGCCGTAGATCACTTGATACCAGACATACCACTTCGTGCCTTTCCGCACTGTCGAGCCCAGTTCCTGCGCTCGGGCCAGTGCGGCCGCCGCGTCCCGTGAGGCGTACTCCGCCATGCCAGTCCCCCTGAGTGACGTTCCGCTGCCGCTGTTTCCTTCTGGCGCCTTGTTGTCCTTCTGGCGCCCTGTTGCCCTTATGGAGCCTCGGAGTCGCGCTCTGGACCACCCGGCTCGTGTTCTCGACCACCGCGTCGCACTCGACCACCACCACGTCGCACGCCGGATGTTCCGAGTCGCCCCCCGACCTCCTGCATCCAGCGTGACAAATACTTTCCAATCTGACAAGTACTTTCCAGCCATGTGGAGTTGTCCCCTGAGATCGCGATCCGCTGCGCCCGGGAGGCGGGGAGGGGAGAGGGGAGAGGAGAAAGGGGCGGCAGTTCGCGGTGTCGGCCGCGCCACGTCCGTCTGTCCGCCGATCCCCAGGTCAGGTAGTGTGACGCTCCCAGCAGTGCACGGACCGAGGAGGTGAGACCGATTCCCCGCCAGACCAGGCAGGTGCTCCCGGCTCACGCCCGTGCGGTCCACCCGATGCAGGTGACCGTCCGACACATGTGACCCGGGAAGCGCGCTCGGCGCCCCGAAAGGCTCACATGTCGTCATCTCCGATGTCGCCCCACCCGTCACCTCTCTCATCGCCCCTCGCGGCACCCCTTTCCACCCTGCACTCCCGCTCCTCCGTCATCGCCGAACTGCGCGCCGCCGGCTGTGTCTTCGCTGAGGACGAGGCGGAGTTGCTCCTCTCCACCGCACGTACGGCGGACGAACTCGCCGCCATGGTGGAGCGGCGCGTCATCGGCCTCCCCCTGGAACACGTCGTCGGCTGGGCGGAGTTCTACGGGCGGCGGGTCACCGTCGATCCCGGCGTCTTCGTACCGCGCCGCCGCACCGAGTTCCTCGTGGGCCAGGCCGTCGGCCTCGGTCGCCGGGCGGCCGACCGCACCGGGCGGTCCCCGGTCGTCGTCGACCTGTGCTGCGGATCCGGCGCGGTGGGCACCGTACTGGCCGATGCCCTGGGCCGGGTCGAGCTGTACGCGGCGGACATCGAGCCCGCCGCGGTGCGCTGTGCCCGCCGCAACGTCACTCCCACCGGGGGTGAGGTCTACGAGGGCGACCTCTTCGACGCGCTGCCCACCGGTCTCCGGGGTCGTATCGATGTCCTGGTGGCCAACGTTCCCTACGTACCGACCGAAGAGGTCGGTCTGCTGCCGCCCGAGGCCCGTGAGTACGAGCCGCTGGTGGCGCTCGACGGCGGCGCGGACGGGCTCGACGTCCTGCGGCGGGTGACCGCGACCGCCCCGGAGTGGCTGGCACCAGGAGGCCATCTGCTGGTCGAGACGAGCGAACGGCAGGCCCAGCAGGCGGTCGAGGCCTTCACCCACAACGGGCTGCTCCCCAGAGTGACCGGCTCCGAGGAGCTCTACGCCACGGTCATCATCGGGACCCGGCCCGCGCAGGGGCACGCAATAGCGGGCCCCTCGTGACGAGGGGGAGGCGCCAGGAACCTCGTGGCGGGCGGGAGGCAGCCCGAACCTCGTGAGGAGGGAGGGGCACTGGGACCTCCCTGAGGAGGGAGGGGCGCCGGGACCTCGTGAGGGGGGAGAGGCGGCGGGCAGGGCGGCGCGGCAGTGTCGTACGGCCCGCCGCACGCCCGGGAAATGCGCTGGGATCCGGCGCTACGGCGCTCTACGGTGACGGCATGCCGTCGATGAGCTATGCCCGCTACTGTGCCGAAATCGTCGCTCAGACCGACCTGTTGAGGTCCCGCATCGAGGGCGCCGACCTGGCGACGCCCGTACCCACCTGCCCCGATTGGAACCTCGGCCAGCTGCTGTGGCATCTGGGCGGGGCACATCGCTGGGCGGAGACGATCGTACGGACCCGGGCGGCGGAGTCCGTCTCCGACGAGCTGGTCAACGATGTCTCCGGCGCCACGGGCAAGGACCTCGCCGCGCTCGACACCTGGCTCGCCCAGGGTGCCGGGCGACTGGCGGACACGCTGCGGGCGTCGGGCCCCGAAGCCAAGGTGTGGACCGTGGCTCCCGGTGGGACCCCGGTGTTCTGGGCCCGCCGTATGGTGCACGAGACGGTCGTCCACCGCGCCGACGCGACTTTCGCGGCCGCCGCGGCCACCTCCCCCGGTCCACGCACCGTCCGCGGTCCACGCACCTCCCCCGGTCCGGCTCCCGCCCCCGGCTCTCCGGCCTTCACCGTCGGCCAGGAGGTCGCCATCGACGCCCTCGACGAGTGGATGGCCTTCGCCTGTCTGCCGCAGGTCTTCGAGACCAAGCCGGGGCTGCGCCATGCGATGTCCGGCGGCCGCACCCTCCACTTCCACGCCACCGACGCCGCCCCGGGAGCAGCCGCGGACTGGCTAATCGGTCTCGACGGCCCCGCCCTCACCTGGCACCGCACCCCCGCCCGGGCCACCGTCGCCGTACACGCCCCCTTGGCCGAACTCCTGCTGCTCATGTACGGCCGCCGCCCCACCCGTGACGCCAGGACCGGCAGCGGCAGCGGCAGCGGCAACGGCAACGGCAGCAGCAGCAGCAACGCCATCGAGATCGTCGGTGATGTGGCGCTGCTCGACACCTGGCTGGACGGCGTCAGTTTCTGGCTCAAGGAGTGAGCCGAGCCTGGGGGCCATGCCACCTCCCCAGTGCGCCTTGGGCCAGCCCCGTCTCAACACCGACCCCGTCCCGGCACCGACCCCGTCCCGGCACCGGCCCGTCCCCGCACCGGCTCACCCGCTTGGGACTCGCCCCGGTTGCGGCCCGCCCCCGCCCGCAACCGCAAACAACTCCGTTGCCCGCGGAACGCCGCCCAGCCACCATGGCGCCGTAAGCACGTGACGTCGTCGACCCAGGTGAGGCCAACACCCCATGCAGCGCCATGAGTACACCGGTCCCGTGGCGTTACGCGCCATGCAGAGCCTGTCCAGCCGCCTCTTCCCGGACACCGGCTACCGGCACATAGGGGACCTCACCTGGGCCTGGTGCCTCGCCCTCGACCGGGAGGACGAAAACCCGACGGCCGTCTGGACGGACGGGGACGAGAACAGGGACGCAAACACGGACAAGAACAGGGACGAGCGCACGGACAAGAACGGGGACGAGAACGGGGAAGCGCCCGCTGCCGGGCCCTCCGTCCCCCACCGGCCGCTGGCCTGGGCCTGGCTGGAGCTGCCGGGCAGCCTGCAGTTCCAGGTCGACCCGGCGTACCCGGGGCTGGCCGACGAGGTGCTTGCCTGGGCGGCCGGGCGAGCCGCGGGCGGCGCGCTGAGCGTGGAGGTCGCGGAGACCGAGCCGCACCTGATGGCCGCGCTGGAGCGGCACGGCCACACCCGTACGGACGGCGGACCGTTCATGGTGGGACTCGGCCGGTCGCTCGCCGATCTGCCGGCCGCGCCGCGGCTGCCGGACGGCTACCGGATCCGCGCGCAGCGGAGCCGTGCCGAGGTGGCCGGCCGGGCGGCGGCCCACCGCGCCGCGTTCGGCTCCACGCGGGTGACCACCGAGCGCCATGCCCGGATGAGGGAAACCTGGCCGTACCGGGCCGAGTTCGACCTCGTCGTGGTGTCCCCCGCCGGTGAGGTCGCCGCCTACTGCCAGGGCTGGTACGACGCGGCCCTCGGGATCGGCGTTTTCGAGCCGGTCGGCACCCATCCCGAGCACCGCCGGCGCGGTCTGGCGCGTGCCGTCTGTCTCGCGGTGCTGCGGGCGTTCGCCGAGGCCGGCGGCCGTCGCGCCGTCGTCTACTGCCGGGGCGACGCCGCGTACCCCGCCCCCAAGCGGCTCTACGAGTCCCTGGGCTTCACCGCCTACACACGGACGCACACCTACGTCTGACCCAGGGATCTCCGTCATCACCCGCGGCAGCGGCGCACGAACGAACCCACCCGCGCCGCGGCGCGGCGCGGCGCGGCCGACGCAGACTCCGATTCTGCGGCGGCCACCCGGCAGCAAGTCCGGGGCCTCGCCCGTGCGCCCGCGCCGCTCACCAGCCTCTCCAGCCCCACTTCAGCCGCTTCAGCACTTCAGCACTCCAGCCACTTCAGCGTCCCGGTCAAGGCTCCACCCCGTCGGGCCGCAACTGCGCGCTCAGCCGACGGCAGCGCCGAACCACTGTGGCAGCCGGCTGAGCAGATCCTGCTGATCCTCACCGACCCACGCCACGTGGCCGTCCGGTCGCAGCAGTACCGCGGGGACGTCCAGTTCCTCGCTGACGTCGACGACGTGGTCGACCCGGTCCGCCCACCCGTCGACCGAGAGCCGGCCGGTCTGGTCGAGCAGCAGCCCGCGGCCGCCGTGCATCAGCTCGTAGAGACGCCCCTGCTTCAGCTCCACGTCCCGCATCCGCCGGCCGAGCAGTTCATGGCCCTCGCCGAAGTCGTAGCGGACCCCGACCGCGGTGATCATCTCGGTCACGTACCGGTTCACCTCCTCGAAGTCCATCAGCTTCGAGAACAGCTCCCGCAGCGCGGTCGCCCCCGGATCGGCCCCCAGCATCGTGATCTGCGCGCGGGTGTTGTCCAGCACGGCGGCGCCCACCGGGTGCCGTTCGGTGTGGTAGCTGTCCAACAGCCCCTCCGGAGCCCAGCCGTTGACCGCGGCGGCCAGCTTCCAGCCGAGGTTGAACGCGTCCTGTACGCCGAGGTTGAGCCCCTGCCCGCCGGTCGGCGGGTGGATGTGCGCCGCGTCGCCGGCCAGCAGCACCCGGCCGACCCGGTAGCGCTCGGCCTGCCGGGTGGCATCGCCGAACCGGGACAGCCAGCGCGCCGAGTGCACGCCGAAGTCAGTGCCCGCGTGGGCCCGCAACTGCTGCTTGAAGTCGTCGAGGGTCGGCTCGGCCGCACGGTCCTCGACCACCCCGTCGGCGGGTACGACAACGCGGCACACCCCGTCCTTACCGGGCGCAACGCCGAACCGCAATTGGGTCTTGTGGACTTCCTCGACGACGGCGGCAATCGTCGCCGGGTCCTCGGTCACCTCCATTTCCCCCAGCAGCGTCTCGACCTTGGCGGGCTCGCCGGGGAATCCGACGCCGAGCAGCTTGCGCACCGCACTCCGGCCGCCATCGCACCCGACGAGGTAGCGCGAGCGCAGGTGCGTCCCTCCCCGCGTGCCTCCCCCTCCCGCGCCGGGGGCGCCCCCACTCGCCAGCTCGACGGTCACCCCGTCCTCGTCCTGGCTCAGCCCGACCACTTCGCAGCCGCGCCGGATGTCGGCACCGAGTTCGACGGCGCGCTCGTCGAGCAGCCGCTCGGTGACCGGCTGCGGAGTGGCGACGCCGTACGGGTGCGCCGTGTCCAACCGGTCCGGCCACGGCTTCATGATGCCGCCGAAGAGACCGCCTACCTGGAACTTCTCACTGACCGCGAGGAACCGGTCCAGCAATCCGCGCTGGTCCATCAGCTCGACGCTGCGCGCGTGCAGGCCCTGCCCGCGGGACTGCCCGGTCGGCCCGGTCAGCTTCTCCAGCACGACCACGTGCACTCCGGCCAGCCGCAGCTCGCAGGCCAGCATCAACCCGGTCGGTCCGCCGCCGACGACGATCACATCGATCATCACAACCCCCATGTGCACAGATTCTTGCTTAGGCGGGCGATTCTGCGGTACGACCGGGGTCTTGCCGCAAGGCCCCCCATGCGCTATATGTTGAGAGTGGCAAGGAGCGGATGACCTCCTTGCCTTTGTCTTTTGTCGTCCGCTGTGGACGGACACTCTCCTCGCGAAGCGACGGTACGAAACGGCAGTAGGCCGGGTAGGTAGGGCGGCACGTCGGCCCGGGAGGGTCTCCCCCGGGCCTACGGACGCAGCCCGCGGAACGCGCATGTTGAGGCGGCGGCGCACTGCGCACCCTCGCGTCGGGCGCGGCCACGTCGGACTAGAGAGCGTCCGTGCCAGCGGGTTCCGACAGGACCACGTCGGACTAGGGGACGTCCGTGCCAGCGGGTTCCGACAGGACGACACCCCGACGCGTAGCGGGGGCGGCCGGCTGTCGTTCCTCGTGCCTGCCCAGCGCCGCGAGGGTCAGGGTCACGGTGACCGATCCGGCCGCCATCAGCGTCATCGCCGTGGCCGGGGAGGTCAGTTGGGCCAGTGTGCCCGCGAGGGCGGCGCCGACGCCCTGCAGGGCGGCCATGCCGGTGGCATGCAGGCCGAGGGCTTGGCCCACGAGGCCGTCCGGGGTGAGGGACATCAGACGTTCCTGCAGCACCAGGCTCGCGGCGAAGCCGACGGAGGCGACGGTGACGGCCACGGCCGACAGCGCCACTCCCGGATGGAGGATGAAGAACAGGTAGGGAGCCGCCAGCAGCAGGCGCAGCGGGGTCGCGAGACGGGGGCGCACCGCGGGCGGTACCAGGCGGCCCACCGCCATGTCGCCCACGAACATGCCCAGCGCCCCGCACGCGTACAGCGTGCCGGCGGCTCCGGGATCGTAGGAGACGTAGAGCGAATCGCTGCCGACCACCAGGCCGTTGGGGACCCACAGGCCCAGGTACGTCAGGCGGCGGGGGCGCGAGGACCACAGGAGGGCGTTGGTGCGCCAGGTCGCCGAGACGGACGGGCGGCCGGCGGAGCGCGGCGGGCGGGCCGTGAGGCCCAGGCGGGTGACGACGGCCGACATCAGGTACAGCGCCACCGCGAGGAGCAGGCAGGTCCGTGGGGACAGGAGCGCCAGCAGTGCGCCGCCCGTCGCGAAACCGGCCATCTGCATCAGGCCCCAGAGCATGTTGTACACGGAACGGCCCAGGACATAGCCGTCCTTGGACAGGATCTCGTTCAGCAGTCCCGCGCGCACTCCCCCGCCCAGTGACGCGACCAGTCCCTGCAGGAGTACGACGGCGAAGACCGCCCCGACCGGCAGGCCGGGCAGCGCCAGCACCGCCGTACCGGCCGCGAAGGCGAGGGCGAGGCCGGAGAGGATCGCGCGTGGGGGCAGGCGGTCGGCGCCCGAGAGCAGGAACGCGGCTCCCAGCAACTGCGCCAGCTGCGGGCCGAACATGCTCACCACCGACAGGAGCGGAGAGCCGGTGGCCCGGAAGACCAGCGTGCCGAGGGCCAGGCCGCCGATCGTCTGGGCTGCGGCGAAAGCGGCGAAGGAGAGCAGGAACGGGGTGAACTCCGGGGTGCGGAACAGGATTCGGTAGCTGCGCATGCGTCGGAGTCTCGGAGCGGGGAGGGGCCGTGTTAACTGTTTCGCCGACACGCGAAAGGTCGTACGCATGGGCTTATGGCAGATCGACACCGACACCCTCGCCCGCAGCCGGTTCGTGCTCTCGCCGTTCGCCGAGACCTTCGCGAGCCTGAAACTGCTGCACGCGGGGACCGGTACCCATCCGGGCGAGGAGGCCTGGCTGCGCGCGCACCTGCCCGGCTACCGCGCGCGCCTCGCGGCCGACCCGGTGACCGCGCTGCTGGTGCGGGCGGCACTCGGCACGTCCTGGATCGCCGACTTCTTCTGCCCCACCTCGTGCGACGGGGAGAACTTCGAGGAGAGCGTGGCCCGGGTGCGGGCGACCGGGGCCGGGGCGGCGCGCGCCAACCTCCGCGTGTCCCTCCGGGGCCCGCTCCCCGCCGCCCTGGAGCGGGACGACCTGCCCGAGCGGGCGACCGCGCTTCTGACGTACGTCTGGGAGGAGACCGTACGGCAGCACTGGGAGCGCCGGCGGCGCGTCCTGGAGGCCGATGTGGTCGCGCGGACCGCGCGGGTGAGCCAGGGCGGCTGGGCGGCCGTGCTGGACGAGCTGCGGCCGGGGACGCGGTGGCTGGGGGAGAGCCGGATCCAGGTCAACCTGAACGCGTATCCGCCGCGGGAGATCGCCGCCGGGGCCGAGCTGCTGTTCATGCCGGTCACACCGAGGACCGGGTGGGTGTCGTGGGAGGGACGGGAGCGGTACGCCGTCGTCTACCCGTGTCTCGGGGTGCTCGCCGAGGACCACGACCGGCGGCCCGTCCCGGCCGGGCTCGGGGCGCTCATCGGGACTGCGCGGGCCGGATTACTGGTACTGCTCGGGACTCCCATGAGTACGACCCAGCTGGTCGCCGTGACCGGGCAGGGGCTGGGGTCGGTGGGGCGGCATCTGCGGGTGCTGCTGGACGCGGGGCTGGTGGGGCGGCGGCGGGCCGGGCGGTCGGTGCTGTATGTGCGGACGGCGGCGGGGGAAGTGCTGGTGGAGGCCTCGGGGGCCGGTATGGGCGACCGGGAACCGGAGCCGGGGAGCCACCCGGAAACGGGAAGCCGCCCGCAAGCCGGGAGCCCCTGGCCAGGTGCGTTGCCCGGCCCGCGAAAGCGCACGCGCTGAGATGCCCGAACGGTGGCCGGTGACGGGTGACCGACCGGTGGTCAGTGGTCGGTGGCCAGTGACCACCGGCCGGTGACACCTCTCGTGCTCACCTCCCGTGCTCGGTCTCCCGTGCTCGGTCTCCCGCGATCACACCCGTCCGGACCACTCCTGCTAGCACCTTGCTTGCAATAGTTAGCACGGCGAGGCACCATCGAGGTATGGCATCACTCAACGTCGGCAATCTCGGCGAGTTCCTGCGGGAGCAGCGGCGCACCGCGCAGCTGAGTCTGCGGCAGCTCGCAGATGCCGCCGGGGTGTCCAACCCGTACCTCAGCCAGATCGAGCGCGGCTTGCGCAAGCCGAGCGCGGAGATTCTGCAGCAGCTCGCCAAGGCACTGCGGATATCCGCCGAGACGCTGTACGTCCAGGCCGGGATTCTGGACGAACGGCAGGGTCTGGACGGGGTCGAGGTACAGACCGCGATACTCACCGACCCGGCGCTGAACGAGCGACAGAAGCAGGTCCTGCTGCAGATCTACGAGTCCTTCCGCAAGGAGAACGGGCTCGGGAGCGGCAGCAAGGACGCCGCTGCGAGCGGACATGAGGACGGGCGCGGCACGGACTCCCTCGAGACAGAGGCCGACGGCGGCCCGCACGCCACCTGAGCAACCGATTCCGTTTCCAGGAGGAACAACGTCATGGCCATCAACACCGATGACCTCCGCAAGGCCCTGACCGACGCGACCCCGCTGTACGCCCTGGCCGGCACCGTCGACCTGGCTGCCGAGAAGCTCGGCGAGGTCCCGCAGTTCGTCGAGAAGATCCGGGTCGAGGCGCCCAAGCGCTTCGAGTCCGTACGCGGCACCGACCCCAAGGACGTCCAGGCCCTGGTGACCAAGCAGGCCAAGGACGCCAAGGAGAAGCTGACCGAGCTGCTGGGCTCGCTCGACGGTGACATCAAGAAGGTCCGTGACCAGGCGCAGGAGCTGGCGCTGCAGGGCGTGGGCCGGGCCGCCGAGGCCGTCGTCCGGACCCGCGAGGGCTACGAGGAGCTCGCCGAGCGCGGCCGGGACGCCGTGGCGACCTGGCGCGGCGAGGCCGCCGACCAGGTCGAGGACCTCGCGGTGGCGATCGAGCCGGAGCCCGCCCAGAAGACGGCACCGAAGCCGGTGCAGAAGCCGGCGGCCAAGAGCGGCACGAAGACCCAGACCGCCAACGGGGCCAAGGCGGAGACCAAGGCCACCCCGTCGACGCAGCCCAAGCCGGCCGCGCCGAAGAAGCCGGTCGCGCAGCGCAAGCCGGCACCGGCGCCGGCGAAGAAGAGCACCCCGCCGTCCGCCAAGTGACCGCGGAGCGCACGAGGTAGGCGGGCGGTGAGCTCGCTCACCCGGCGCCGGGGGCGCCGATTCACCGCACGGGCCGGGCACACTTCGGGTGCCCGGCCCGTTGTGCGGGTACGGTGGGGCCGCATGGGCGGCCGTCGGCCGCAGCAGCAGACCGAGACGACACGACTGGCGAACGGGCGGTGTAGGACGTGCTGATTTACGGGTTCCAGAACATTCTGAGCTGGGTGCAGCTCGCCCTGGGCGTCTATGCCGCCGTGATGCTGATCGATGCGGCCGTGCGCCGTGACGACGCCTACCGCGCCGCGAGCAAGCAGACCAAGGGCATGTGGCTGATCTTCCTCGCCCTTGCCACGGCGCTGCTGTTCATTCTCCCGATCATGTCGTTCCTGCCGGTCATCGGCGTGATCGCGGTGATCGTCTACACGGTGGACGTCCGGCCCGCGCTCCGGGAGGTCTCCGGCGGTGGCCGCGGGCCGCGCCGCGGGGGCTCCAGCTCGGACGGGCCGTACGGGCCCTACAACGGCGGGCGCTGAGCCGCACCGGGTCTTCCAGCCCCGCGGGCCTTTCCGCCCTCGCGGGCCTTGCGGCCCCCAGGACCCGCGGCTCCGTTACCGCCGGTCCAGCAGCAGTACGGCCACGTCGTCCGTCAGCTCGCCGCCGTTGAGATCGCGGACCTCCCGGACCGACGCGTCCAGCAGCTCCTCGCCGCTGAGACCGGCTGCCATCTGGCGGCTGACCAGTTCGGTCATGCCTTCCTGGCCGAGGCGCTGGTTGCCCTTGCCGATCCGGCCCTCGATCAGACCGTCGGTGTACATCATCAGGCTCCAGGAGCCGCCCAGCTCGACCTGCCGGCGCGGCCAGCGGGCGTGCGGGAGCAGGCCGAGCGCCGGGCCGCCGAATTCGTACGGCAGCAGCTGCGGGTGCTCGCCGGCCCGGGCCAGCAGCGGTGCCGGGTGGCCGGCCAGGCACAGACCGGCGCGGCGGCCGTCCGCGGAGATGTCGACGGTGCACAGCGTCGCGAAGATCTCGTCGTCCGCGCGCTCGTGCTCCAGCACCTTCTGGAGGGTGGCGAGCAGCTCGTCGCCGCAGAGTCCGGCGAAGGTCAGCGCACGCCAGGCGATCCGCAGCTCGACGCCGAGGGCGGCCTCATCGGGGCCGTGGCCGCAGACATCGCCGATCATCGCGTGGACGGTGCCGTCCGGGGTGCGGACGGTGTCGTAGAAGTCGCCGCCGAGCAGCGCGCGGCTGCGGCCGGGGCGATAGCAGGCGGCGAACCGGAGGTCCGAGCCGTCGAGCAGCGGCGTGGGCAGCAGACCGCGCTCCAGGCGGGCGTTCTCCTGGGCGAGCATCCGCGACTCGGTCAGCTGGCGCTGGGCGAGGTCGGCGCGTTTGCGTTCGACGGCGTAGCGGACCGCGCGGCTGAGGACCGCGCCGTCCAGCTCGTCGCGGAAGAGGTAGTCCTGGGCGCCGACGCGGACGGCGTCGGCGGCGCGCTCGGCGTCCGTCTCGTAGGTGAGGACGAGGACGGCGTGCGAGGTCGCCATGCGCAGGACGTCCCGCAGGATGCCCAGTTCGTCGCCGGGGGCGCCGGTGTCGCCGGTGTCACGGTCGGCGGTGCGCTCCGCCGGGGGCAGGTCGAGCAAGATGCAGTGCACATCGTCGGTGAGGAGCCGCTCGGCCTCGGTGAGGTTGCGGGCGGTCCGCAGGCGCACCTTGCGGCCCGCCCAGTCCCACATCTCGGGGACATGACTGTTGGGGTCCTCGCCGATGAGGAGCAGGGTCAGGCCCTGGTGCAGCGGTCCGTGGTCGGCCGAAAGTCGCTGCTCGGCCGACCGGGGCTGCCCGGGCTCCGGGAAGCCCTGCGGCGCCGGGGCGCTCGTGCCCTGGGCCGTCGCGTCCCCCGCGCCCGGCGCGTCGGCGACCCGCGCGGTGTCCGCGCAGGCGTCGTCCGCCGGTCCTGCCTGATGCGGCAGCACGACCGTCCGCTGGTGCGGTACGGGTACGGGCATTGATCTGCTTCCTTCCCTCCCCCCGAGGGGTGCGTGGGGCACCGACGGCGCACCACCGTGCCCGGCTCCACACCGCTCGTCGGTCATTGCGTGAGGCGTACACCGGGCACTGACAGGCGACCATAGCGTCAGTACGGAGAGGTTTGGAATGCCCGGCGGCAATCGGCCATCGTCATATGCCGCACCCGATAAGCCATTTGACCTGGGGAGGGCGGAATGCGGAATGACGAACATCACCCCGCTTGAGTGCATTCCGCTACGTCACGACAACCCTCAGATAGCAAGCAATCCGGTCATTTATCGTCCGTGTGATGCGCGCCATCATCGTCCGGCCGCACCGTCGGGGCGCACGACGCCGAGGATCGGCATGGAGCCGGCGCCGGTGATCGTCACCTGCCGGCCGGGCCGCGGCGCATGCACAATTGCGCCATCACCGAGATACATCCCGACATGGCTGGCATCCGAGAAATAAATGATCAGATCGCCCGGGCGCATATCCCTGAGGTCGACGCGGGGCAGCTGCCGCCACTGCTCCTGTGAGGTCCGCGGAATCGTCCGGCCACCGGCCTGCCAGGCCCGCAGGGTCAGCCCGGAGCAGTCGAAGGTGTCCGGCCCCTCGGCACCCCACACGTAATCCTTGCCGAGCTGTGCGGTGGCGAAGGAAATCGCCTTCTTGCCGGCCGCCGACGCATTGTTGCTGATGTCATTCAGCACACCGGAGTCGAGCCACTTCTGCTGCCGCTTGAAGGCCTGCTCGTCCTCCAGCTTCTTCAGCCGCTCCTTTTCCTTGGCGGCCAGCCGGGATTCCAGCTTCTTTGCCTCGTCGATCTTTTTCTTGATGTCCCGCTGGGCGTTTTCCTTCTTCTTGCGGTTCGCCTCCAGCTGCTCCCAGCGGTCCGTCGCGGAGTCCGAATACTTCTCCAAGTCACCCTTGAGATGCGCGAGTTGACTGATCACACGCTTGGCGGCCAGCTGTCCCTTACGGGCCAGCGTGGCATTGTCGAGAAAGCCTTCCGGGTCGGCGTTGAGCATCAGCTTCGCCTCGGCGGGCAGCCCGCCGCCGCGGTACTGGGCGCTGGCCAGCGAGCCCGCCTGCCGCTTGAGGGCGGCCAGCTTGCGCTGGGTGCTGTCGATGCTGCGCGCCAGCCTGACGATCTCCTTCTGCTGGAGCTCGACCTGTTCCTCGGCCGCGTTGTAGGCATCGGTGGCCTGCTCGGCCTTGCGGTAGAGGGCGTCGACCTTCTTGCGTACGTCGTCGAGGCGGCGGGCGTCGGCGTCCGCGGCGGCCGCCGCACCCCCGGCCCGCCGCGCGTCCGCAGCCGGGTTCTTCGGATCGTCGGCGTAGGCGGCCGTCGCCGTACTGCCGAGCAGCCCCATCGCGCACAGCACGACGGCGGTGCATGCCACCAGCCGGCCACCCCTTGCGCCCCTTGCGCCCCTTACCCCCCGCATGCCTCGTACGTCCCGAACGTCCTGCCGTGCCCCCTGGCTCCCCACCAGCCACCTCCGGTCGTTCCGCACCGATTCGCGTCTCCTCAGGCGCGGATGCTGCCATACCGACTGGTAATTCAACAGGGTGACGGGCCGTTTCGCACTGGTCGGCGAGCAGTTCTTCCCCCGCACCCAGCCGATGGCCGAGGTTCACCCTGCGTTCACCCTCCTCCATTGGCCGCTTCACCTGATCTACCTAATTTCAGCCGTACCGAGTGCGCGTCATGCACACAGCACCAGCGCGACACGGCTAGCTGGCATCGCAGACCGCGACAGCCAATGCCTCTCCCACCACCTCGCACGCCGACGAAGCGGCGCGCCCCAGGAAGGAACTCTCGACAGTGAAGCTTCAGCGCAAGAACCGGGTTCGCGCCCTCGCCGTTGGCGCTCTCGCCGTCTCCGGTGCCCTGACCCTGTCCGCGTGCGGCTCCGACGACACCACCGGTGCCGGTGGCGGTGGCGCCGCCAAGCCGTCCAACATCAAGTGCGACGGCAAGGGCAAGCTGCTGGCGTCCGGCTCGTCCGCGCAGAAGAACGCCATGGACGTCTGGGTGCAGAACTACTCGGGCGCCTGCAAGGACACCGAGATCAACTACCAGCCGACGGGCTCCGGCGCCGGCGTCACGACCTTCCTGCAGGGCCAGACCGCCTTCGCCGGTTCCGACTCGGCCCTCAAGCCCGACGAGGTCACCAAGTCGAAGCGGGTCTGCAAGGGCGGCCAGGCCGTCGACCTGCCGATGGTCGGCGGCCCGATCGCGGTCGGCTACAACGTCCCCGGCGTCGACAACCTGGTGCTGGACGCCAAGACCCTGTCGAAGATCTTCAACTCGGAGATCAAGAAGTGGAACGACCCGGCGATCAAGCAGCTGAACCCGGGCGCGAAGCTCCCGGACCTCAAGATCCAGCCGTTCCACCGCTCCGACGACTCGGGCACCACCGACAACTTCACCAAGTACCTCAAGGCCGCCGGTGGCTGGAAGCACGAGCCGGCGAAGAAGTGGGAAGGCGAAGGCGGCCAGGCGGCCTCCGGCTCGGCCGGTGTCTCCTCGCAGGTCAAGCAGACCAGCGGCGCGATCTCCTACTTCGAGCTGTCGTACGCCACGGCGAGCAAGATCCAGACGGCCAAGCTGAACACCGGCGCCAAGGAGCCGGTCGAGGCCACCGTCGACAACGCCTCCAAGGCCATCTCCGAGGCCACGCAGGTCGGCAAGGGCGATGACCTGGCGCTGAAGCTCAACTACAACACCAAGGCCGAGAGCGCCTACCCCATCACCCTGGTGACGTACGAGATCGCCTGCAGCAAGGGCAACAAGGCCGAGACGCTGCCCGCCACCAAGTCCTTCCTGACCTACATCGCCAGCAAGGACGGCCAGAGCGCCCTCAAGGAGCTCGGCTACGCCCCGCTGCCCACCGAGATCGCCGACAAGGTCCGCGCGACCGTCGCCAAGATCTCCTGACCTACCGGGCGGCGGCCCACAGACCGCCGTACGGTCCAAAACAAGGGGGCCCCTTCACCAGGGCCCCCTTCGGGCCGCCGCCCGTCCGGTGCACCGCCGCGCCAGGAGCCCTCACCCGGCTCCGCAGACCGGAGAACCCATGAATACAGCCTCCTCGACAACCGACACCCCGCCTCCGCCACAGCCTGACGGCCGCTCGGCCATATCGGGCAAGGCGGTCCGCCCCGGTGACCGGATCTTCCTCGGGCTCTCCCGGGGCTCCGGTATCGCCCTGCTGGTGATCATGGCCGCCATCGCGGTCTTCCTCACCTACCGCTCCGTGCTCGCCATCTCCGGCGACAAGGCCAACTTCTTCACCACGCTGGACTGGAACGCCACCGGCCTGGAGCCGAAGTTCGGCATCGCGGTGCTCGCCTTCGGCACCGTCGTCAGCTCCGTGGTCGCCATGGCCATCGCGGTCCCGGTCGCGGTCGGCATCGCGCTGTTCATCTCGCACTACGCGCCGCGCAAGCTGTCCTCGACGCTCGGCTACGTCATCGACCTGCTCGCCGCGGTGCCCAGCATCATCTACGGCCTGTGGGGCGCGCTCTTCCTCGTCCCGCATCTGACCGGCCTCTACACCTGGCTGGACGAGTACCTCGGCTGGACCGGCATCTTCGAATACGGCGGCGGGGCGGCCCGTTCGCTGTTCACCGTCGGCATCCTGCTCGCGATCATGATCCTGCCGATCGTGACCAGCGTCAGCCGCGAGGTGTTCCTCCAGGTCCCGAAGATGCACGAGGAGGCCGCGCTGGCCCTCGGCGCCACCCGCTGGGAAGTCATCCGGATGTCGGTGCTCCCCTTCGGCCGCTCCGGAGTCATCAGCGCCTCCATGCTGGGCCTGGGCCGCGCGCTCGGCGAGACGATGGCCGTCGCCACGGTCCTCTCGCCCAGCTTCCTCATCAACGCCAGCCTGCTGGACCCGGGCGGCGGCACGTTCGCCCAGAACATCGCCAGCAAGTTCAGCGAGGCCGACCAGTTCGGCCAGGACGCCCTGATCGCCTCCGGCCTCGTCCTCTTCGTGATCACGCTGCTCGTCAACGGCGCGGCCCGCCTGATCATCGCCCGTCGCAAGGAGTACTCGGGAGCCGCTGCATGAGCATCACCACTGACCGCCCTGCGGTCTCCAACGGCGGCAGCCCGCTCCCGGTCTCCCTCAGGCATGCCCGGCTGCCGCGCTGGTCCCCGCCGGTCATCGCGCTGGCCGCGGCCGGCGCGGGCTGCGGCATCGGACTGGGCGCCGGCCTGGACAGCACGGTCCAGTGGGGCCTGATCGCCGCCGCGCTCTTCATCCTCGGCACCTTCGCGCTGGCCGCGGCCGTCGAGGGCACCCGGCAGGCCAAGGACCGGCTGGCCACCAGCCTCGTCTGGATGGCCTTCCTGATCGCCGTCGTACCGCTGGCCTCCCTCCTGTGGGAGACCGTCAGCCGCGGCACCAAGGTCCTGGACGTGTACTTCCTGCAGCACTCCATGGGCACCACCCCGGACGCGCTGCCCGGCGGCGGTATCTACCACGCGATCATCGGCACCCTGGAGCAGGTCGGCCTGGCCACCCTGATCGCCGCGCCGATCGGTCTGCTCACCGCGATCTACCTCGTCGAATACGGACGCGGCCGGCTCGCCCGCGCCGTCACCTTCTTCGTCGACGTCATGACCGGTATCCCGTCGATCGTGGCCGGCCTGTTCATCCTCTCCGTGTGGATCCTGATCCTCGGCTTCGGCCCGTCCGGCTTCGCCGGTTCGATGGCGCTGGCGATCCTGATGATGCCGGTCGTCGTCCGCTCCACCGAGGAGATGCTCAAGCTCGTCCCGAACGAGCTGCGCGAGGCCTCGCTGGCCCTCGGCGTTCCCAAGTGGCGCACCATCCTCAAGGTCGTCCTGCCGACGTCGATCGGCGGCATCACCACCGGCGTGATGCTCTCCATCGCGCGCATCACCGGCGAGACCGCGCCCGTGCTCCTCCTGGTGTGGGGCGCGAAGACGATCAACAACAACCCCTTCGAAGATGCCCAGCAGTCACTTCCGCTCTACGTTTTCCAACAGTGGCAGCAGGGTTCCGAGGCCTCCTACGACCGCGCATGGGCCGCGGCACTGGTCCTCATCGCCTTCGTCATGATCCTCAACCTGGTGGCCCGCGGCATCGCCCGCTGGAAGGCCCCTCGCGGAGGACGAAGTTGAGCTGCAGCGCAGGTCGGGGGTCGCATCCGAGGAACGAGGGTGCGGCACCCGGCCGGAGCGGAAGCGAAACGAAGTCCGACCATTCGACGCAGTCCGGCCGCTGACCAAGCCGCCAACAGAAAGAAGCAGTGATTTCCATGGCCAAGCGAATCGACGTCAGCGGCCTCTCCGCGTACTACGGCAGCCACAAGGCCATCGACGACATCTCGATGACCGTCGAACCGCGCTCCGTGACGGCCTTCATCGGCCCGTCCGGCTGCGGCAAGTCGACCTTCCTGCGCACCCTGAACCGTATGCACGAGGTCACCCCCGGCGGCCGCGTCGAGGGCAAGGTGATGCTGGACGACGAGAACCTCTACGGCTCCGGGGTCGACCCGGTCGCCGTCCGCCGCACCGTCGGCATGGTCTTCCAGCGTCCCAACCCGTTCCCCACGATGTCGATCTTCGACAATGTGGCGGCCGGTCTGCGGCTGAACGGCTCGTACAAGAAGAGCGAGCTCAAGGACGTCGTCGAGAAGTCCCTCAAGGGCGCCAACCTCTGGAACGAGGTCAAGGACCGGCTGAACAAGCCCGGCTCCGGGCTCTCCGGCGGCCAGCAGCAGCGGCTGTGCATCGCCCGCGCGATAGCGGTCGAACCGCAGGTCCTGCTGATGGACGAGCCCTGCTCCGCGCTCGACCCGATCTCCACCCTCGCCATCGAGGACCTGATCGGTGAGCTCAAGGAGCGCTTCACGATCGTCATCGTGACGCACAACATGCAGCAGGCCGCCCGCGTCTCGGACCGTACGGCGTTCTTCAACCTCGCCGCCGTCGGCCAGCCCGGCAAGCTGATCGAGATCGACGAGACCGAGCGGATCTTCTCCAACCCGTCGGTCCAGGCCACGGAGGACTACATCTCCGGCCGCTTCGGCTGAGCAGCGAGCGCGGCCCGGCCGCCCCGGCCGGGCCGCCCCGGCCGGGCCGCCCCCACCAGCGTCCTGCGGTGCTGCATGGCGGTGCCACCGCAAGACGAAGGGCCCGCCCCTCTTCCCGGGGGGCGGGCCCATTGCTGTGCTCGGACGGGCGGTGCCGGACGGTCGTGTGCCGACGGCGGTACCGGACGGTCTCAGTACCGGCGGGCGGTGCCGGACAGTCCCAGTACCGGCGGGCGGTGCCGGACAGTCCCAGTACCGGCGAGCGGTGCCGGACAGTCCCAGTACCGGCGAGCGGTGCCGGACAGTCTCAGTGCCGACGGGCGGTGCACTGCGCCGCGGCCGGCCGGTGGCCACGGACGGGGAGCCGTCCGTCAGCCGAACGCCAGCTCCACGATCCAGTACGCGAAGGCTGCGACCAGCGCCGCGGCCGGCATGGTGATGAACCAGCCCATCACGATGTTCTTGGCGACGCCCCAGCGCACCGCACGCGGGCCCTTGGTCGAGCCCACGCCCATGATCGCGGAGGTGATGACATGGGTGGTGGAGATCGGCGCGTGGAACATGAACGACGCGGTGTACATGACCGAGGCAGCCGTGGTCTCCGCGGCGAAGCCCTGCGGCGGGTCCAGCTCGATGATCCGGCGGCCCAGGGTGCGCATGATGCGCCAGCCGCCCGCGTACGTACCGAGCGAGAGCGTGATCGCACAGGCCAGCTTGACCCAGATCGGGATGGCCGCGTTCTGGTCCTCGACATCGGCGATGACCAGGGCCATCACCACGATGCCCATGGTCTTCTGGGCGTCCTGCAGACCGTGTCCGAGCGCCATACCCGCGGCGGACACCGTCTGGGCTATGCGGAAGCCGCGCTTGGCCTTGTGCGGGTTGGACTTCCGGAACATCCAGAGGATGACGACCATCACCAGATAACCGAGCACCAGGCCGATCACGGGCGAGATGAACATCGGCAGGACGACCTTCTCGACCACCCCGGACCAGATCACGGTGGTACCACCGGCGAGGGCCGCACCGACCATGCCGCCGAAGAGGGCGTGCGAGGACGACGACGGCAGACCGAAGTACCAGGTGACGAGGTTCCAGACCACCGCGCCGAGCAGCGCGGCGAAGAGAATGCCCATCCCCTTGCTGCCGTGCGGCGTGGAGATCAGCCCCTCGCTGACCGTCTTGGCGACCCCGCTGCCGAGGAAGGCACCGGCGAGGTTCATCACCGCGGCCATCGCCAGCGCCGCCCGCGGGGTCAGCGCCCGCGTCGAGACCGAGGTCGCAATGGCGTTCGCGGAGTCATGGAAGCCGTTGGTGTAGGTGAAACCGAGCGCGACCGCAATGGTCACGACGAGCGCGAAGGTGTCCATGAGAGGCGCTCAGGACTCCTTGACCGCGATGGTCTCGACGGTGTTGGCGACGTGCTCGAAGGCATCCGCCGCCTCTTCCAGGATGTCCACGATCTGCTTGAGCTTGAGCACCTCGATGGCGTCGTACTTGCCGTTGAAGAGGTGCGCCAGCAGCTTGCGGTGGATCTGGTCGGCCTGGTTCTCCAGGCGGTTGACCTCGATCCAGTACTCGGTGAGGTTCGTCATGGTCCGCAGATGCGGCATGGCCTCGGCGGTCAGCTCGGCCGCCCGCGCCAGTACCTCGATCTGCTGGTCGACGCCCTTGGGCAGTTCCTCGACCTTGTAGAGGACGACCAGGTCGACCGCCTCTTCCATGAAGTCCATGATGTCGTCGAGCGACGAGGCGAGGTTGTAGATGTCCTCGCGGTCGAACGGCGTGATGAACGAGGAGTTCAGCTGGTGGAAGATCGCGTGGGTCGCGTCATCACCCGCGTGCTCCGCCGCCCGCATTCGCTCGGCGATCTCTGCCCGACCGGAGGCGTCCGCCCCGAGCAGTTCCATCAGGAGCTTGGAGCCCGTGACGATGTTGTCCGCGGAGGCGGCGAACATGTCGTAGAAGCTCGTCTCCCTGGGGGTCAGACGAAAGCGCACGTGAAATCCTCGGGGTGCATCGGATTCGGTCGAGTTGATGCTAGGCGCATCATCCAGCCACTGCTAACCGGCATTCCTTCAGTGTCGCCCATCGTGCAGCATGCTCTGCACGGGGTACCACAGGGGCCCGCAAAGTTCGGTACCATATACCCACCAGGGGTATATGGATCGCCTAGATACCACGGGAGACGGCCATGACGACCACGGACGCCGACACCAACGGCAGCACCGCAGCCGCCGCGGCCTGCCACCCCCCGCAGCCCGACGCCGACCCCCGAAGCGAAGTTCAAACCGTGACCGATCACGCAGAGACTTCATCGACAGCCGGCGTGCACGGCTACGCAAAGCAGAAGGACGCACACATCAAGCGACTGCGGCGGATCGAAGGACAGATCCGCGGACTGCAGCGCATGCTCGAAGAGGATGTCTACTGCATCGACATACTCACCCAGGTCTCGGCGAGCACCAAGGGCCTGCAGTCCTTCGGCCTCCAGCTCCTGGAGGAACATCTGCGGCACTGCGTCGCCGACGCGGCGGTCAAGGGCCCCGAGGCCATCGACGCCAAGGTCCAGGAGGCCACCAAGGCCATCGAGCGGATGCTGCGCACCTGAGCCGGCCGGCCCCACGCTAGCCGGGGCAGCGTCCGGCGGGTCCGGGCCGGGGCGGCACCCGGTCCACGCGGTCGCCGTCCTCCCCGTCGACCTCCAGCACCTCGTCGATACGGTCCGGGCTGAGCCGATCCTCACTTGCGGCCGCGGCCGCGATCATCAACTCACCGGTCAGGTCGATCTCGACGAGGGCTACGTAGTCCTGGACCGTCGTAGGGCGGTGTCCGGCCACGTACAACACCTCCTCCTTCGAGCGCCTCCCACGCCTCCGGTGGTTACCGCAAGCCTAGGGACGGGCGCACGCTCCGCGCATGGCACGGATGGACCATTTCCGCCATCCGGCAAGCGCCCCGGTCACATGCCCTGCCCGCGGCGCCCGGCCTCATGGCGCGGGCGAAGCGATCTTCCCTGCGTAGATGTCACGTTCGTCCGGCAGCCGCACCGCGACCTTCGTCCCGAAACCGGACAGTTCCGTGGTGGAGGTCACCGATGCCCCTTTCGGTGCACCGTTGGCGAAGCGGAACCACTGGCGCACCTTGCGCAGCCGCCCGCCCTCGTCCAGATACGCGTCGAACGGCACCTCCTCGGTGGTGAATCCGTCCTCCGCGGCGATCAGCGCGGACCTGGTGCGCGGCGACGCCGCCCCGGCGGCCGCCCCGATGTCCGTCGTACCGCGGTAGTGCCGCACCCTGACACCGTCCAGCCACTCCTCGCCCTGATAGGTCACCTCCCGTGCGCCGCGCAGGAGTTCGGCGGCGGCCAGAGGATCGGTCGCGCCGCCGGTGACCAGATTCCCGTCGGCCAGTGAGGCGGTGGCCACCCGCACCCATTTGTCCGCGGGCACCCCGGCCCCGCGGTTCTTCATGTACAGCGCACCGGGCGCGAGGATCTCCGTGATCGGCTGGTGGCCGCCGTTGGGCCTGCCCGCCGGATCGGGGAGCACGACGCGCAGCCGACCGGTGCTGGTGGCGAAGTCATAGCCGCCGCTGCCGCGGATGGCGACGCGGGTGCCGCCGCTCACGGTCTCCATGGATGTGCGGACCGCGGCGGAGCCGGCCCGCACCAGGGCGTCGGCGCTGTCCCGGACCTCCGCGGCGGCGGGGACGGCCCGGCCGGACGGCTCCTGGTCGTCGGCCGCGGCGCCGTCCGAGGAACAGCCCGATGTCAGCAGCCCGACCGCCAGACCCGTCCCGCACGCCATGGCCACGGCGACCGTGCCGCCGCCTCGCCTGTCCTGCACCACCATCGCGTACGAGCCCCCTCGGCCGCTGTCTTCGGGAACGGCCTGGGCCGGCCGGTCCGCTCGGGAGGGTCGGACGTTCCGCCGGCGCCGCATCTGACGTTCCGTCGACCGTTCCGTTCAACGACCGTCGAGGGGGCTCGTCACGCAAGGGCACCTGGGGCGCGTAGCGTGACCGGGTGCCCGACCGAGCCCCCCACGCGACCTCCACCACCGAACGCGGCGCCTTCTGCACGGCCCGCTGCGACTGCGGCTGGCGGGGACCGGCCCGTCGCGCCCGTTCCCAGGCTCGTACGGACGCGGAGCGCCATCTGGCCGATGTCGAGGCCGGATCCGATGCCGACGACGACGGAGACGGACGTCCCCTGGAATGAGGCAGTCCGTTCCGGGAACCCCCCACGCCCCTGGCGCATCTGGCTAGTCAGGGAAGCAACGGCACCGCGCCGGTAACGGACTTCAGGGACAGCACGGGACAGCGCGGAGCAGAACCGGGCACAGCGGTACGTGAGGGCAGCGCGCCGCCGCATCCGTCCGGTGCGGGCTCCCGGCACGCGCCCCGTGACCACCGGCCATCGGCAGGCGGGGCAGGACCGTACGACATCGAGGGGGATTCATCCCAGTGAAGCGGCGCACACTCCTGCAGGCCGGCGGCGGACTGGCGGCGGCCTCCGCCGCCCTGGCCACCGGCTGCGACAGCAAGACCGGCAAGGCGGGCGCGGCGTCCTCCGCCGAGGCCGCGACCGGCGCCAACGCGGCGTCCGTCGCCGGGGGCGGCGCCGCCAAGGGCCGGGCCTCCCAGTCCTCCTGGACCGCGCTGGGCAAGAGCCTGGACGGCAAGCTGGTGCGGGCCTCCGACGCCGCCTACGCGACCGCCCGGCGCCTCTACAACACCCGCTACGACACGCTGAAGCCGTCGGCCATCGCCTATGCCAAGCATCCGGCGGACATCGCCGAATGCCTCGCCTTCGCCCGGCGCCACGACACCCCGGTCGCCATCCGCAGCGGCGGCCACTCCTACGCGGGCTGGTCCTCCGGCAACGGCAAGCTCATCATCGACGTCTCCGCCCTCTCCAAGGTGGGCGCGCCGTCCGGCGGCATCACGCGCATCGGCGCCGGCGCCAAGCTCATCGACGTCTACGAGGGCCTCGGGGCGCACGGCGTGACGATACCCGGGGGCTCCTGCCCCACCGTCGGCATATCCGGCCTCACCCTCGGCGGCGGCCATGGTGTGGTCTCCCGCGCCTACGGGCTGACCTGCGACAGCCTCGTCGGCGCCACTCTGGTCACGGCGGACGGCAAGACCGTCGAGTGCGACAAGAAGCAGCACGCCGACCTCTTCTGGGCGCTGCGCGGCGCCGGCAACGGCAACTTCGGCGTGGTCACCGAGCTCCGCTTCCGTACCCATCCGGCGCCGCGCGCCGTGATGGCGTACATGACCTGGCCGTGGGCCAAGGCGGCGAAGGTCGTGGCGTCCTGGCAGAAGTGGGGGCCGGTGCAGGCCGACGAGATATGGTCCGCGTGCCATCTCGACGCGCGCCCCGGCAACACCCCGTCCGTCTCCGTCGCGGCCTTCTCCCTGGGCAGCTACGGCGAGCTGCAGAACGCCCTCGACAAGCTCGCCGACCAGGCGGGCGGCCCCGGCCCCGCCAAGAGCATCCACCTGACGCCGACCGGCTACCTGGACGCGATGGAGTCCTATGCGGGCTGCTCCTCCAAGTCCACCGCGCAGTGCCATATGCCGGGTTCGCTGCCCGGTCAGACCGGTGCCGGCCAGCTGGGCCGCGAGACCTACGCCGCCCGCTCGCACTTCTTCGACCGCGCGCTGTCCACGGCCGGTATCCGCACCCTGATGGACCAGATCGAGGCGGGCGGCCGCAAGGGCGTCAACGGGAATGTGGCGCTGACGGCGCTGGGCGGCGCGATCAACCGCGTCGGGCGCACCGACACCGCCTTCGTCCACCGCGGCTCGCAGTTCCTCGCCCAGTACTTGACGTCCTGGCCGGCGAACGGCTCGCCGGGCTCGCGCACGGCGTGGCTGAATTCTTTCCATGACGCGATGCGCCGTCACTCCTCCGGCGCCGCCTACCAGAACTACACCGACCCCGGCCTCACCGACTGGAAGTCCGCCTACTACGGCGCCGCCGCCACCCGTCTCACCCAGGTCAAGCGGACCTACGACCCGCAGCGGCTGTTCAGCACCTTCCCGCAGGCGCTCTGAGACCGCCCCGCACACCGGCGGACACACGGACGGCCCGGCCCCTCGTGGGGGCCGGGCCGTCCATGTCCGCCAGGCCGGCGGGGCCGGGGGTGGGGGCGGGCGGGGGCCCGCCCGCGAGTGCCCCGCTTGTGACTTCCCGGGGGGGGCCGCCGGGCCGGGCCCGGGGGGGGCCCCCCCCGCGGGGTGGGGGGGGGGGGGGGGGG
>NZ_JBEZHQ010000064.1:0-33306 GCF_040650675.1 Streptomyces sp. NPDC048637 | reverse complement strand
GGGGTGTCCGGACGTAAAGCGAAGCAGTCCGGACACCCCCACCCGCGCAGGCCCGTCACCGCACCCCGAAAGCCCCGCGCAGCGGACCCCGCCCGCCGCAGGCGCAACGGCGAGACGCCGCCAGGCGCAACGGCGAGCAACAACCACGGCGGGACAGCCGCAAACGTGGGAGGGCCGCCAGGCGACAACCCCGCATTAGGCCATACACTCGTCTGCCGTGGATACGACCCTTCAGGACCCGCTCGTGGGCCAGCTGCTCGACGGCCGCTACCGCGTCCAGGCGCGCATCGCTGCAGGCGGTATGGCCACGGTGTACCAGGCCGTGGACACCCGGCTGGACCGTCTGCTCGCGCTGAAGGTGATGCATCCCACCCTCGCCACGGATGCGGCCTTCGTCGACCGCTTCATCCGCGAGGCGAAGTCGGTCGCGCGGCTGTCGCATCCGAATGTGGTGGGGGTTTTCGACCAGGGCACGGACGGGACGTACGTCTATCTGGCGATGGAGTACGTCGCCGGCTGCACGCTGCGCGATGTGCTGCGCGAGCGCGGCGCCCTGCAGCCGCGGGCCGCGCTGGACATCCTGGAGCCGATCCTGGCCGCGCTGGGCGCTGCGCACCGCGCCGGTCTGGTGCACCGCGACATGAAGCCGGAGAACGTCCTGATCGGCGACGACGGCCGGGTGAAGGTCGCCGACTTCGGTCTGGTGCGCGCGGTGGACACGAACACCACCGCCTCGACCGGTTCCGTCCTGGGTACCGTCTCCTATCTCGCCCCCGAGCAGATGGAGCACGGCACCGCGGACGCCCGGGTCGATGTCTACGCCTGCGGTGTGGTGCTCTACGAGATGCTGACCGGCGGCAAGCCGCACACCGGCGGGTCCGTGGCGCAGGTCCTCTACCAGCATCTGCACGAGGACGTGCTGCCGCCGTCGGGGCTGGTGCCCGGTCTCGCGCCGCAGCTGGACGAGCTGGTGGCGCAGGCCACCGCCCGCGACCCGCAGCAGCGCCCGCAGGACGCGGTGGCACTGCTGTCCCGGGCGCAGGAGGCCCGTGCACAGCTGACCGACGCCCAGCTGGATGTCGTGCCGCCGCAGGCCCACGAGGTGCCCGCCGACGGCCTCGGCGACGGCTCGGAGCGCACGGACGTGATACCCCGGCCCGAGGGCGTACAGCCGCCGCTGCCGGGGACGGACGAGGCGGAGCTGAACCGGACCAGCCGGCTGGAGGTGCCGCCGACGGAGCAGACGACCCGGCTGCGTCCGGTGCCGGCGCCCCCGGCGCCCCGTGGCGGGCTGCTCCAGCGGCACCGGCTGGCCACGATCATCGCGGCGGTACTGCTGCTCCTCGGGGCGGGCACGGGCGTCTGGTACATCAACTTCGGCCAGTTCACCACCGTCCCCGCGGTGCTGGACATGCCGCAGGCCAAGGCCGAGAAGACACTGCGTGACGAGGGCCTGAGCGTGAAGGTGGTGCGCGGCTTCAGCTCGAATGTGGACCGCGGTCATGTCATGAAGACGCACCCGGCCAACGGCAAGCAGATCCGGGGGACGGGCACGGTCACGCTCACCGTCTCCCGGGGTCCGAATATCGTCACCGTCCCGGATCTGGCGGGGACCCCGGTCGCCGACGCCAAGCGGAAGCTGCGGGACCGCGGGCTGATCCCGGGCACCGAGGCCCGGCAGTTCAGTGACGAGGTCGCCAGGGGCTCGGTGATCCGTACGGACCCGACCGCGGGCAGCAAGCGGCGGCCCGATACGGCGGTGGCGCTGACCATCAGCCGGGGCTCCGAGGTCCAGGTGCCCGGGGTGCTCGGCAGCGAGCGCGCGGACGCCGCGGACACCCTGCGGGCGGCGGGCCTCAAGGTGCGCTTCGCCGCCGAGCCGGTCCACTCCACCCAGGACAAGGGCACCGTCGCCCGGCAGACACCGGCCGAGGGCAAGAAGCTGGGCAAGGGCGACACGGTCACCCTCACGCTCTCCAGGGGCCCGGAGATGATCCCCGTCCCGGATGTCACCGGCAAGAACGAAGAGGACGCCAAGAAGCAGCTGACGGATCTCGGCTTCCAGGTCGAGGTGAAGAAGCCGTTCCTGTTCCCGCAGGACGAGGTCGACTCGCAGTCCGTGGAGCCCGGCGAGAAGGCGCCGAAGGGCGGCACGATCACCATCAAGATGAAGGGCGCGCTGTAGCGCCCTGATGCGGCGGGGCCGCCGTCCGGCGGACGGCGGCCGTGGCGCACCTGGCACCCTGGGAGGGTGAGTACCTCCCCCTCCCCGAAGGGCGCCGAGCAGCGCGCCCGTGCCCGTAATCCGGTCGGCGGCCATGTGCCGGTGGCCGGCGGCCTGGCCAAGGTTGGCATTCCGTACGCCCGCGAGATGGGCGACGAGGTCGTGCAGGTCTTCGTGGCCAATCCGCGCGGCTGGGCGACGACCCCCGGCAGCCCCGAACAGGACGAGGCGTTCCGGGCGGCCTGCGCCCTGCAGGGGATTCCGGCGTATGTCCATGCGCCGTATCTGATCAACTTCGGTTCGCACACCGGGGCGACCGTCGACAAATCCGTGGTGTCGCTGCGCCACTCACTGCGCCGCGGCCGGGAGATCGGGGCGCTCGGGGTGGTCGTGCACACCGGCTCGGCGACCGGCGGGCGGCCGCGTGCGGCGGCGATGGCGCAGGTCAGGGAGCGGATGCGGCCGTTGCTCGACGAGCTGACGCACCCGGACGACCCCTGGCTGCTGCTGGAGCCGACGGCCGGGCAGGGCGCATCGCTGTGTGCGCTGGCCGAGGACCTCGGGCCGTATTTCGACGCGCTGGACCGGCACCCCAAGCTGGGGGTCTGCCTCGACACCTGCCATGCGTTCGCCGCCGGGCACGACATGGCGGCGCCCGGCGGGATGAAGGCGCTGCTGGACGAGCTGGTGGAGGTCACCGGCGAGGGCCGGCTGAAGCTGATCCACGCCAATGACTCCAAGGATGTGGTCGGCGCCCACAAGGACAGGCACGAGAACATCGGCGCAGGTCACATCGGTGCGGAGCCGTTCGGCGAGCTGTTCGTCCATCCGGCGACGGCCGGGGTGCCGCTGGTCGTCGAGACGCCGGGCGGCAAGGAGGGCCATGCGGCGGACGTGGCCCGGCTCAAGGAGCTGCGCGCGCCCTGAGCCTGCCGGTGCACCCTTGAGGGAATGCCCCCAGGGGGTACACGGTTTCCGCTGCCGGGCAGGAACCGTCCTCTCCCGTTGGGGGTATTCCATGGCACACGCACCGCACGAGCGCCAGGCGCCCGCACACGACGCGCACCGCGCGCACGGCGGCTCTGCGGAGCGCACCGGCCGACCGAACACCGCCGGCCCTGCGGCAGCCGCCGGCCCCGGCCCGGCGGGCTGGGCGCCGGCCGCCAGGGCGACCCTGCACTGCCTGACCGGCTGCGCCCTCGGTGAGATCCTCGGCATGGTGATCGGCACGGCCCTGAGCTGGCACAACGTCCCGACGATGATCCTGGCGATCGCGCTGGCCTTCGCGTTCGGCTATGCGCTCACCCTGCGCGGCGTCCTGGCGGCGGGCGTCGGCTTCCGGGCGGCACTCCGGGTCGCGCTCGCCGCCGACACGCTCTCCATCGCGGTCATGGAGCAGATCGACAACGGCGTGATCGCGCTCTGGCCGCGCGCCATGGACGCCCAGCTCTCGGACGCGCTGTTCTGGGGCGTCCTGGCCGCATCCCTGGTGCTCGCCTTCGTGGTGACCACGCCGGTCAACAAGTGGATGATCGGCCGCGGCAAGGGACATGCGGTGGCGCACCGGTACCACCACTGAGCACGGCCCTCCGGTCACGGAAACCCGCCCGGGGCACACGGATCAGAGTTCGGGGCCGTCGCCGGGCTCTTCCTGGTACGAGTACCGCTGCTCCCGCCACGGGTCACCCAGATTGTGGTAGCCGCGCTCCTCCCAGAAGCCACGGCGGTCGGCCCGCATGTATTCGATACCGCGGACCCATTTGGGCCCTTTCCAGGCGTACAGATGCGGCACGATCAGACGGACCGGGAATCCGTGCTCCGCGGTGAGGAGTTCACCGGAGCGATGAGTGGCGAAGAGGCACTTCTCCGCGGCGAAATCCTCGATCCGCACATTCGAACTGAAGCCGTACTCGGCCCACACCATGACATGGGTGACATCGGATGCCGGTGGCGCCAGATCCAGGATCGTCCGGGTGCGGATCCCGCCCCATTCGGCTCCCAGCATGCTGAATTTTGTCACGCAGTGCATATCCGCGACGACCGTGCTGTACGGCAGCGCCGTGAATTCCTCGTGCGACCAGCAGTGCTTCGCGCCGTCGGCGGTGGCGCCGAAAGCCCGGAACTCCCAGCGTTCGGCGCGGAACTTCGGCACCGGCCCGTAATGCGTCACCGGCCAGCCCCGCTGGAGCCGCTGCCCCGGAGGCAGCTCAGGAGGCTCCTCTTCGCGGCTTTCCGGCTGACCCATGCCCTCCATGTTGTCAGACTGGAAGGGGTGCCGATGACCAGGGCGGGAGGGATTCGGGCAACTCGTACTAAGCATGCACTTACTGGACGCCCCGCTCCGGGCGGTGCGAGGATGCGCGGCACCTGCCCAGTTCTCGCGTGGAAGGAGCCCGCAGCCATGCAGGGCGACCCCGAGGTCATCGAATTCCTCAACGAGCAGCTGACCGCCGAGCTGACCGCGATCAATCAGTACTTCCTGCACGCCAAGATGCAGGAGAACTTCGGCTGGACGAAGCTCGCGAAGTACACCCGCTCCGAGTCCTTCGACGAGATGAAGCACGCGGAGATCCTCACGGACCGGATTCTCTTCCTCGACGGTCTGCCGAATTACCAGCGGCTGTTCCATGTGCGGGTCGGTCAGACCGTCACCGAGATGTTCCAGGCCGACCGGCAGATCGAGGTCGAGGCCATCGACCGGCTCAAGCGCGGTATCGAGCTCATGCGCAACAAGGGCGACATCACCTCGGCGAATATCTTCGAGGACATCCTCGCCGACGAGGAGCACCACATCGACTATCTCGACACCCAGCTGGAACTGATCGAGAAGCTCGGGGAGGCGCTCTACATCGCCCAGATCATCGAGCAGCCGAGCTGAGCGAGGGGCCGGATGCGTACCCTCCGCGGCGGCCCGGCCGGCACGGGGAGATCACCCGCGCCCCTGAGGGCTACGCGGCCTCCGAGAGCGCCGCGGGCGCCACTGCGTCCGCCTCCGCGCCCAGCGGTTCGGGCGCACCGCTGTCGATGAGCTCCCGGCGAGGGCAGTCCCCCCGGCCGAGCAGCGACTGGATACGGCGCACACAACCGCCGCAGTCGGTGCCGGCCTTGCAGGCGGAGGCGATCTGGCGGGGTGTACAGGCGCCCGTGTCCGCGTGCTCGCGGACCTGCTGCTCGGTGATCCCGAAGCAAGAGCAGACGTACACGCGGTTCACCTCCGGTGGGATGCCCCACCGATCCGGCTGATCTTGAGTGAGGTAACCCTTACCTTACCTGGCCCGGCAGGGGCTGCACAACGCGGTGGGGCGCGGATCACAGGATCCGCGCCCCACTTCTGCTATGTCCCTGACCGTCGGTGCAGGTCAGCGGCCGACCGCCTCACTGATCGCGGTACATCTCCGCCACCAGGAACGCCAGGTCCAGCGACTGGCTGCGGTTGAGCCGCGGGTCGCAGGCCGTCTCGTAGCGCTGGTGGAGATCGTCGACGAAGATCTCGTCGCCGCCGCCCACGCACTCGGTGACATCGTCACCGGTCAGCTCGACGTGGATACCGCCCGGGTGCGTGCCGAGGCTCTTGTGGACCTCGAAGAAGCCCTTGACCTCGTCCAGCACATCGTCGAAGCGCCGGGTCTTGTGACCGGAGGCCGCCTCGAAGGTGTTGCCGTGCATCGGGTCACAGATCCAGGCGACCTGCGCGCCGGAGGCGGTGACCTTCTCGACCAGCTCGGGAAGCTTCTCGCGGATCTTGTCCGCTCCCATGCGGGTGATGAAGGTCAGCCGGCCCGGCTCCCGCTCCGGGTCGAGGCGCTCGATGAGCGTCAGCGCGTCCTGTGCAGTGGTCGTCGGGCCCAGCTTGACGCCGATGGGGTTGCGGATGCGCGAGGCGAACTCGAGGTGCGCACCGTCCAGCTGACGGGTGCGCTCGCCGATCCAGACCATGTGGCCGGAGACGTCGTAGAGGTTGCCGGTGCGCGAGTCCACCCGGGTCAGCGAGGACTCGTAGTCGAGGACCAGCGCCTCGTGGGAGGCGTAGAACTCGACGGTGCGGAACTCCTCCGGGTTCACCCCGCAGGCGTTCATGAAGTTCATCGCGCGGTCGATCTCGCGGGCGAGCGCCTCGTAGCGCTGTCCGGAGGGCGAGGACTTCACGAAGTCCTGGTTCCAGGCGTGCACCTGCCGCAGGTCGGCGTAGCCGCCGGTGGTGAAGGCGCGCACGAGGTTCAGGGTCGCCGCGGAGGCGTGGTACATCCGCTTCAGCCGCTGCGGGTCCGGGATCCGGGCCGCCTCGGTGAACTCGAAGCCGTTGACGGAGTCGCCGCGGTAGGTCGGCAGTGTCACCCCGTCGCGCGTCTCGGTGGGCTTGGAGCGCGGCTTGCTGTACTGGCCGGCGATCCGGCCGACCTTGACCACCGGGACGGACCCGGCGTAGGTCAGGACGGCGCCCATCTGGAGAAGCGTCTTGAGCTTGTTACGGATGTGCTCGGCGGATACGGCGTCGAAGGCCTCCGCGCAGTCGCCGCCCTGAAGCAGGAACGCCTCACCACGGGCGACCGCTCCCAGGCGCTCGCGCAGCTGGTCGCACTCGCCCGCGAAGACGAGCGGCGGATAGGACTCGAGCTCCGCGATCACATCGCGCAGAGCCTCTTGGTCCGGCCAGTCAGGCTGCTGCGCCGCGGGCAGGTCTCGCCAGGTGTTGCCACCGGCGTGGGTTTCAGCGTTCACGGTCACAAGCCCCACATTACGGGGTCCCGCGAGAGTGTCCGTCCCGGCATCCGGACTTTGAGACGCACGGCACTCGGACGGTCCGGTAGGGTGCCCCGCATGTGCACGCGACCTGCCTTGAACAGGACCTGGTGGTGGACCGCTCATCCGGCGGCCCACTGATTCGCGCGCACATCCCACACTTCGCGAAGGCCGCCCGAGGGGCGGCCTTCAGCCTTTTCCGGCGGCCGTTCCTCCTCTCCTGGAAGGAACTCCCGCCATGCACCGCGAGCCCCCCGCCCGCACCGACGCCGCCGCGCTCGTCCAGCGGCTGCTCGACCCCGCCTGCCCCCCGTTCGCCCTGCTGCACCGCCGCACCCCGGGGCGGGACGCCGCCTCCCCCACTGTCGAGGTGCTGACCGGCGAGGTGACGGAGGTCGAGCGGCTGGCCGACATCCCGCTGGGCGACGGGACCCCGGACGCGCCGGTGACCGACGCGCTCGCACTGATCCCGTTCCGGCAGATCCGCGAGCGCGGCTTCCGGGCGCATGACGACGGCACCCCGCTGGCCGTGCTGCGCCCCCGGGAAACCGCCGAGCTGCCCCTGGACGAGATACTGGCGGCGCTGCCCACGCATGAGGTGCGGGTGACGGACGGGGCGTTCGACGTGGACGACGACGCCTACGCCGGGATCGTCGGGCGGGTGGTACGGGACGAGATCGGCACCGGCGAGGGCGCGAACTTCGTCATCCGCAGGACGTTCGAGGGCGAGATCACGGACTTCTCGGCGGCCGACGCGCTGGCGCTGTTCCGGCGGCTGCTGGCCGGTGAGCGCGGCGCGTACTGGACGTATGTGGTGCACCGTCCCGGGGTGCACACGCTGGTCGGCGCCAGCCCCGAGGTACATGTCCGGATGTCCGGGGGGACGGTCGTGATGAATCCGATCAGCGGCACCTACCGCTACCCGGAGGGCGGCCCCACCACCGAGAGCCTGCTGGCGTTCCTCGACGACCGCAAAGAGGTCGAGGAGCTGTCCATGGTGGTGGACGAGGAGCTGAAGATGATGTGCACCGTCGGCGACAAGGGCGGTGTGGTGATCGGGCCCCGGCTCAAGGAGATGGCGCATCTCGCGCACACCGAGTACGAGCTGCGCGGCCGGTCCACCCTCGATGTGCGCGAGGTGCTCAAGGAGACGATGTTCGCGGCGACGGTCACCGGGTCGCCGGTGCAGAACGCCTGCCGGGTGATCGAACGGCATGAGCCGGTGGACCGCGACGGCCGGGGGCGCGGCTACTACGCGGGGGCGCTGGCGCTGATCGGGCGGGATGCCGGCGGCGACCGGACGCTGGACTCGCCGATCCTCATCCGGACCGCCGATATCTCCGCCGGAGGGCGGCTGCGGGTGCCGGTCGGCGCCACGCTGGTGCGCGGCTCCGACCCGCACAGCGAGGTCGCCGAGACCCATGCCAAGGCCGCGGGGGTACTGAGCGCGCTGGGTGTCCGTCCGGCGCCCGCGCACCCGGCGGCCGGAGGGCGGCCGCCGCGGCTGGCCGACGACCCGCGGGTGCGGGCCGCGCTGGACGCCCGCCGGGCGGGCCTGGCGCCGTTCTGGCTGCGAATGCAGACCACCGCGCCGATCGCCGAGCTGAGCGGGCATGCCCTGGTCATCGATGCGGAGGACACCTTCACCGCGATGCTGGCGCATCTGCTGCGCACCTCGGGGCTGACCGTCACCGTGCGCCGCTTCGACGAGCCGGGGCTGCGCGAGGCCGCCCGTGCGCACCGGGGCCCGGTCGTGCTGGGCCCGGGGCCGGGCGATCCGTCCGATGCCGCCGACCCCAAGATGCGCTTCCTGCGGTCGCTGACCGCCGAACTGGTCGCGGGGCACCGGCACGGCGTGCTGGGAGTGTGCCTCGGCCATGAACTGCTCGCCGCGGAGCTGGGGTTGGAGATCGTCCGCAAGGAGGTGCCCTTCCAGGGGGCGCAGGAGCGGATCGAGTTCTTCGGACGTATGGAGACGGTCGGCTTCTACAACACCTTCACGGCCCGCTGCGATGACACCACCGCGGCCGAACTCGCCATGCACCGCGTGGAGTTGAGCCGGGACGCGGCCACCGGTGAGGTGCATGCGCTGCGCGGTCCGGGCTTTGCGGGGGTGCAGTTCCACCCGGAGTCGGTGCTGACCCTGGACGGCGCCTCGGTCACCGCGCAGCTGTTGGCAGCTGTCCTCGTGTGACCAGCATGTTCTCGTTGGTGCGGTGGGCCAGATAGTCCTCGACATTGGCCACGGTGGCCTCGATGATCTGGCCCACCGCGTCCTGGGTGAAGTACGCCTGGTGTGAGGTGATCAGCACGTTCCCGAAGGTCATCAGGCGGGCGAGGGTGTCGTCGCTGATGATGTCCAGGGACTTGTCGAAGAAGAAGAACGCGGCCTCCTCCTCGTAGACGTCCAGGCCGACGCCGGTGAGCCGGCCGGCCTTGAGCGTGTCGACGAGGGCCGCGGTGTCGACCAGCCCGCCGCGGCTGGTGTTGATCAGGATCGCGTCGTCCTTCATCGCGGCCAGTGCGGCGGCGTCGATGAGATGCCGGGTGGAGTCCACCAGCGGGAGGTGCAGGGAGAGCAGATCCGCCTCGGCGAACAGCCGCTCCCGGGCGACGTACTTCATGCCGAGCCCGACGCAGTGCGGGTTCTCGGCGAGGTCCCAGCCGAGCAGGTTCATGCCGAAACCATGGGCGATCCGGGTGAAGGCCTCGCCGATCTTGCCGGTGCCGAGCACCCCCGCCGTACGCCCGTGCAGATCGCGGCCCATCAGGCCGTCCAGCCGGAAGTCGAAATTACGGGTGCGGTTCGTGGCCCGGACCATCCCCCGATTGACGGCCAGCGTCAGCGCCCAGGCGAATTCGGCGACCGCGTAGGGCGAGTAGCGGGCGACCCGGCCGACGCTCATCCCGAGGTCGGCCGCGGCCTCCAGATCGATGTTGTTGAAGCCCGTGGAGCGCTGGGCGATCATCTTCGTCCCGCCGGCCGCGAGGGTCTGCAGGACGTCCGCGCCCAGATCGGCGTTGACGCTGGAGCTGACGATCTCGTAGCCACGCGCGATGGGGGCGGTGTCGCGGTTGAGGAAGACATCCAGGCTGCGGACCTGGTGCCGGCCGGCGAAGGCCTTCTCCAGGAACGGCCGCTCATCCGTCTGCACGCCGAAGGCGACGATCTCCACGAGCACTCCCGGGTTCTTCCGCCGGTTCAGAATCTCCCGCCCATGAGCGATAGGCCGGATATGTCGCGTATGGCGAATATACGGCCCATCGCCCGGCGGTGCCGCCCGGAGCGCGGGACGGCGGCAGGAGCTGCGGTGGGAGCGGCGAGCGGCCGGGCTCAGCCGAAGAACACCCCGACCTCGGCGTAGAGCGCCGGATCGACGGTCTTCAGCTGGGCGGTGGCCTCCGCGATCGGCACCCGGACGATGTCCGTACCGCGCAGCGCGACCATCTTCCCGAAGTCGCCGTCGCGCACCGCGTCGATGGCGTGCAGCCCGAAGCGGGTGGCCAGCCAGCGGTCGAAGGCGCTGGGGGTACCGCCGCGCTGGGTGTGCCCGAGGACCGTCGTCCGCGCCTCCTTGCCCGTACGCGACTCGATCTCCTTGGCCAGCCACTCCCCCACACCGGACAGCCGGACATGCCCGAAGGAGTCCGTGGTGTCGTCCTTGAGCACCATCTGCCCGTCCTTGGGCATCGCGCCCTCGGCGACGACCACGATCGGGGCGTAGCGGACCTTGAAGCGGGAGTCGATCCACCGGCAGACCTGCTCGATATCGAAGCGCTGCTCCGGGATGAGGATGACGTTCGCCCCGCCGGCGAGACCGGAGTGCAGCGCGATCCAGCCGGCGTGCCGGCCCATCACCTCGACGACCAGCACCCGCATATGGGACTCGGCGGTGGTGTGCAGCCGGTCGATGGCTTCGGTGGCGACGCCGACGGCGGTGTCGAAACCGAAGGTGTAGTCCGTGGCCGACAGGTCGTTGTCGATGGTCTTGGGGACGCCGACACAGGGGATGGCGTGTTCGCCGGAGAGCCGGGCGGCGACGCCTAGGGTGTCCTCGCCGCCGATCGCGATCAGCGCCTCGATCTCCTGCTTGGCGAGCGTCTCCTTGATCCGGCGGACGCCGTCGTTCTCCTTGAAGGGGTTGGTCCGCGAGGAGCCGAGGACGGTGCCGCCACGCGGCAGGATGCCGCGCACCGCCGGGATGTCCAGCGGCATCGTGTCGCCTTCCATCGGCCCGCGCCAGCCGTCCCGGAAGCCGACGAACTCGTATCCGTACTCCTGGGTGCCCTTGCGGACGACGCCCCTGATCACCGCGTTCAGACCCGGGCAGTCGCCGCCGCCGGTCAGTACTCCGACCCGCATCGCTGCTTCACCTACATCCCGTCAGTGGCCGCGCACACGGCCGTGCTCGATCCGACCCCGGTCACGCTAATGGTGATCTGGGTCACTCAAGGAGGGGACAGACGGTGATGTCGGTGATTTATCCGGGAGTTGGTGCGAGGCGTTCACCCGGACGAGCGGATCCCGCCGGGCCGTGGCCGGTCCGGCCGGTGAGCCCGCCGGTCATCCCTCGTCGAGGCCGCGCTCGATCGCATAGCGCACCAGCTCCACGCGGTTGTGCAACTGGAGCTTGCCGAGGGTGTTCTGGACGTGGTTCTGCACCGTGCGGTGCGAGATGACCAGCCGTTCGGCGATCTGCTTGTACGAGAGTCCCTTGGCGACCAGCCGCAGGACCTCGGTCTCCCGGTCCGTCAGCTGTGGTGCGCCCGGCTCGTCCGGCGTCGCGGGGGCCGGGTCGGTCGCCAGCCTGCGGTACTCGCCGAGCACCAGACCGGCCAGGCCCGGTGTGAACACCGCGTCGCCGGCGGCCGTGCGCCGGACCGCGTCCAGCAGCTCCGCCGTGCTCGCCGACTTCAGCAGATAGCCGGTCGCCCCGGACTTGACCGCCTCCAGGACATCGGCGTGCTCCCCGCTCGCGGACAGCACCAGCACCCGCAGCGCCGGACGGGCGCCGACCAGTTCCTTGCACACCTGGACGCCGGGCAGCCCCGGCAGATTGAGGTCCAGGACGAGCACATCGGGCGAGGCGGCCTGCGCCCTGCGCACCGCCTGGAGGCCGTCGCCGGCCGTCGCCACCACCTCGAACCCCGCCTCGGCCAGATCCCGCGCGACCGCGTCCCGCCACATCGGGTGGTCGTCGACCACCATGACCTTCAGGACCGTCTGCTCACTCATGCCGGTACCTCGCCCCGCGAGGCCCCGTGCCGCTCCGTGCCGTGCTCGCTCACGTTCTCGCCTTCCCCCGTCTTCCGCCCTCGGGCGCCGTGCCCTTGGGGACCGTCAACTCCACTTCCGTGCCCTGGCCGGGGACCGAGACCCACTCCGCGGCACCGCCCAGGTCCCGCAGCCGGCCGCGGATCGACAGGGCCACCCCCAGCCGGCCCTCGCGCTCGGCGTCCGCGAGCCGCCCCTCGGGAATGCCGGGGCCGTCGTCGCGGACCGTCACGATCACCGCATGCGGTTCGTCCTCCACCAGGATCCATGCGCGGGCCTCGGCCCCCGCATGCACCCGGACATTGTCCAACGCCGCACTGACAGCGGCCGCGAGCTCGGCCGCCGCGGCGGCCGGCAGCTCGACCGGGGCACCGGGCTCGGAGAACGTCACCCCGGCACCCGCAAACGGCGCGAGCAATGCCCGGACGTCGCACGGCCCGTCGTCGGCCGGTTCCGGTGCCTGTGCGGACAGGGCGGAGGCCACCGCCTCGTCCGCCGCGCCCTCGCCGGCCGGGTGCGGCACCGTCCGCGCCGCGCCGCCCGGCCCGCCCCCGCGCGGCGGCGACACCAGCCCGCCGGCGACCAGGGCCCGCAGCGCGACCTCCTGTTCCCCGGCCATCCGGCCCAGTTCGGCCGCCTCGCCGCCGATCGCGGCGCCGCGCCGCTGCACCATCGCCAGTACCTGCAGCACGCTGTCGTGGATGTCACGGGCCAGCCGCTCCCGCTCCCGGGTGGCGGCCTCTATCTGCAGCGCGCGGGCGAGGGTGCGCTCACTGGCACGGGCCACCTCGACGACATAGCCGATGGCGACACTGGCCACCCACACCAGCACCACGTTGTGGACGGTGTCGCGGGCCAGCTCCTGGCGCTCGACGAGATTGGCCACCGCCACGGCGCTGGAGGCCACCGCGGCCCAGCGCCAGCCGCCCTTGATCGCGAAGCCCAGGACGGCGCCCGCCGTCCAGATGGAGGGCAGCGTCGGCGCGCCGTCCATGATGCGGGCGTGGGTGTCGATCAGCGGGGTGAGCAGGATGCCGCCGACCGCGAAGCCGAGGTCGGCGAGCAGGAAGTGCCGGGTGCAGCGCTCCGCTGAGGTCGTCCGGCGCCAGGTCAGCACCATCCAGAGGGTGAGCGCGGCCATGTAGGCGGCGGCGCCCAGCGGATGGGCGTACTTCTGGTAGGAGAGCCCGACCAGGCACAGGGTGTAGACGAGGGTCAGGATCCGGTAGCCGGTGAGCGCACGCCACAGCGGCAGCTCGACGGACATCCGCACCACCCTCGGCGGCTTGCTCCTGTGCCTGGCGGCCAGGCCGCTCTGCACAGTCCTCATGTCCGTATCCGTCATTGCCGGCCCCCCCTCGCCGGGCGCCCCCGCGCCCGGCCTCGGCCCTGCCTCTATTCGGCGGCTGCCTTCTTGGCCTGCTCCGCCTCGGCCTGCTGCTTCGCCTCGGCCTTCGCCGCATCGGCGATCTGCCGCTTGGCCGCGGTCGCGTAGATGTCGACGTACTCCTGGCCGGACAGCTTCATGATCTCGTACATGACCTCGTCGGTGACCGACCGCAGGATGAAGCGGTCGCCCTCCATGCCCTGATAGCGGGTGAAGTCCAGCGGCTTGCCGATACGGATGCCCGGCCGGATCATCTTCGGCACGATCTTGCCCGGCGGCTGCACCTTCTCGGTGTCGATCATCGCCACGGGGATGACCGGCGCCCCGGTGGCCAGCGCCACCCGGGCCAGCCCGCCCGGCTTGCCGCGGTAGAGCCGGCCGTCCGGGGAGCGGGTGCCCTCCGGGTAGATGCCGAACAGCTCACCGCGCTCCAGCACCTCGATACCGCTCTTGATCGCCGCCTCGCCGGCCCCCCGGCCGCCCGAGCGGTCGACCGGCAGCTGGCCCACGCCCTTGAAGAAGGCGGCGGTCAGCTTGCCCTTCACGCCCGGGGAGGTGAAGTACTCGGACTTGGCGATGAAGGTGACCTTGCGGTCGAGCACCGCGGGCAGGAAGAAGGAGTCCGAGAAGGACAGGTGGTTGCTCGCGAGGATCGCCGGACCCTCGGCGGGAATGTTCTCGATGCCTTCCACCCAGGGCCTGAAGGCAAGCTTCAGCGACCCTCCGAGGGAAAACTTCATTGCGCCGTAGATCAACCGACTGCCTCCTGTGTGTGACGCAAAGACCTTAACCTGCCCCGGTGACGCACTCGCGCCGCGGCGCCCGCCGGACCTACCCGCTTGCCGTCACTTTGCGTACCCTGAGGTAACTCGCCAGGCCCCCTCATCGATCGGAGTCCCCCGGTGCCGCTCCTTCCCGGAGCCGAGCCGTTCCGCCGTGACGGCGGAGAGGTCGGCGTCCTTGTGTGCCACGGCTTCACCGGCTCCCCCCAGTCTGTACGCCCCTGGGCCGAATATCTGGCCGACCGGGGACTGACGGTCGCCCTCCCCCTGCTGCCCGGTCACGGCACCCGCTGGCAGGACATGCAGATCACCACGTGGCAGGACTGGTACGCCGAGGTCGACCGCGAACTGCGCGCGCTGACCGAGCGCTGTACCAAGGTCTTCGTCTGCGGACTGTCGATGGGCGGTGCGCTGGCGCTGCGGCTGGCCGCCAAGCACGGCGACGCGATCAGCGGGGTGGCGGTGGTCAACCCGGGCAACAAGGTCCATGACGCAGCCGCGCCGCTGCTGCCGGTGCTGCGGCATCTCGTACAGACCACCAAGGGCGTGGTCAGCGATATCGCCAAGCCCGGCGCCCGGGAGGTCGGCTACGAGCGGGTGCCGCTGCACGCCGCGCATTCGCTGCGCCGGTTCTTCCAGCAGGTCGACTCCGAACTCCCGGGCGTCACCCAGCCGTTGCTGGTGATGACCAGCCCGCAGGACCATGTCGTACCGGCCGCGGACTCCGAGCGGATCCTCGCCCGGGTCTCCTCCACGGACGTGCGGCAGACGCTGCTGGAGCACAGCTACCACGTCGCGACGCTGGACCACGACGCCGAGCAGATCTTCCGGGACACCTTCGCCTTCATCTCCCGGCTCGCGCCGGAAGCACGGGCGGACGCGGCGCAGGAGGGGACGGCCAGTGGCGGAGCGTAGCCCCCGCGACCCCCGGGACCCGCTGGACGAAGAGGCCGCCTGGGCCGAGATCGTGGCGGGCTACGGCGAGCAGCCGTCATTCCCCGCGGGCGACGGTGACGGCACGGACGCGACGGCCGGGACATCCGGGACGTCCGGGGCGGTCACGAAGGACGGCACGGCCGAGCAGCCCGAGGCCGCCGCACCGTCCGAGAGCGCCGGGAAGGACGACAAGGACAGCAAGGACGGCAAGGGCGGCAAGGGCGACGACGGGGACGGCACGGGCGACGGCACGCGTCCGGGCAGCTTCGTCGTCTTCGCACCGGGCGTCGGGCCCCGCGACTGGAGCGCCGGCAAACCGTCCGACGACGACTTCGACGAGACCGACGAGGGCCACTTCACGCCGCCCGAGCCGCCCCCGCTGCCGAAGGCCGATGTCACCGCCAAGTTCGCCTGGCTCGCGGTGCTCGGCGGCCCGCTGCTGCTGGTGGCCATGGTGCTCCTCCAGCAGCCGGTGACCTGGTGGATCACGGTCCTGGGCATCGGTGGCTTCCTCGGCGGCTTCGCCACCCTGGTGGCCCGGATGAAGACCGACGACGAGGACGACAACGATCTGCCGGGCAGCGGCGCGGTGGTGTGAGTCAGCCCGTGGCCGGCACCCGCAGTGCGGCCAGCACCGGCAGATGATCCGTGGCGGCCCTGAGGTCGGCCTCCCGCACCCCCGCCAGCCCGTGCGGCACACCGCAGCCCAGGACCTCCACACCCTCCGTGGTGAAGATCGCGTCGATCCGCTGATGCGGGTCGTGCGGCGTGGAGGTGAACTCCCCGCCCCACGGCTTGGCCGCCCAGGCGTCCGTGAGCGCCCCCGCCAGCCGCCGGAAGGTGCGGCCCTCCGGCCGGTCGTTGAGGTCGCCCCCGGCAACGGCGTACGGCACCTCCAGGGCGGCCAGATGCTCCAGCAGCAGCCCGGCCTGCTCGTAGCGCTCCCGGTCGGCGAGGCTGAGATGGCAGCTGAGCACCCCGAGCCGGGCCCCGCCGATCCGGACCACGGCGACGGCGAAACCGCGCTGGTGCAGTCCGGGGGTGCGGGGCAGCAGCACCTCCTCCGTACGCTCCACATGGGCGCGCAGGGTGGACAGGATCATCGGGCCCGCGGTCGTGCCGCCGCCGGTGACGTACACCAGACCGGCCGCGCGGGCCAGCTTCTCGGCGGTCTTGCGCCAGCGGAAGAACCGCGGCGCCTCCTGGATCAGCACGAGATCGGGTGCGCAGGCCCGGACCACCCTGGCCAGTGCCACGCGGTCGTCGCGCAGGGAGCGGATGTTGTAGCTGAGCACCCGGATCACGGCGGCACCGCCGGGTCCTGATTCCCCAGGGGCGGGGCCGGGCTCGGTGGCGGAGACAGGGAGCGAGATCACGGCGGCAGGTCCTCTCACCGGGCGGGTCACGCGGGCCAAGATAGAGCACCGTCCGCCGCACCCCCTTGGGGCGCGACGGACGGTGCCGTACGGATGAGCAGGCGCTGGACGCCCGGTGGCGGGTCAGCCCTGGCGCGCCAGGTCGGCCGCGCCGACCAGACCGGCCTTGCCGCCGAGCTGGGCGGCGAGTACCTGGGCGTGCGGCCGCCACTGGTTACCGACCAGCCAGCGGCGGAAGGACTTGCGGATCGGTTCCAGGACCAGCTCGCCCTCGTCCGAGACGCCGCCGCCGACGATGAAGGCGGACGGGTCGAAGAGCGAGGCGAGGTCGGCGAGGCCGGCGCCGGCCCAGCGGGCCAGTTCGCGGAAGGAGTCGATGGCGACCGGGTCGCCCTGGCGGGCGGCCTCACTCACGTGCCGGCCCTGGATGCCCTCGGAGGTGCCGTCGCCGAGCGCCAGCAGGATCTGGGCGTTCTCGGGGGTGGCGAAGGCGCGCTGGCGGGCGTAGCGCAGCAGGGCGCGGCCGGAGGCGTACTGCTCCCAGCAGCCCTGGTTGCCGCAGCCGCACAGCAGACCGTCCGGCACGACCCGGATGTGCCCGAATTCGGCGGCGACGCCGAAGCGGCCACGGCGCAGCTTGTTGCCGATGATGATGCCGCCGCCGAGGCCGGTGCCGAGGGTGATGCAGATGACGTCGCTGTGGCCCTGGCCCGCGCCGAACTTGTACTCGCCCCAGGCCGCGGCGTTGGCGTCGTTCTCGACGACCACGGGGAGGCCGACGCGCTGTTCGACCTTGTCCTTGAGCGGTTCATGGCGCCAGTCGATGTTCGGGGCGAACAGGACCGTGGCCCGCTTCTCGTCCACATAGCCGGCCGCGCCGATGCCGACGGCCTCGACCTGATGGCCCGCCCCGACGGTGCGCACCGCATCCGCGATGGCCTCGGTCAGCGCATCGGTGGCATGCGGAGTCGACACCTTGCACGTCTCAAGGATCGAGCCCTCTTCGTCGACCACGCCGGCCGCGATCTTCGTGCCGCCGATGTCGACGCCGATGGTGAGTCCCATGTGTCCCTCAGTTTTTCGCTCGAACCCCGCCGAGTCCCACCGTACCGGAGGCGGGGGAGCCCTCCGCGTTCTTCGGGCTGTGGGGGGAGGGACACCCGTACACCAAAGGCCCCGAGGGCTCAGTCGAGGTCGATCCGCTCGGTGCCGGTGGGGCCGTCGTCGTCGCGCGGATCGTCGTCGCGGCGGCCCTCGGGCCGGTCGTCGAGGTCGTCACGGGTCCAGCGGCGCTCGCTGCCCTCGACGGCGGAGCGGTAGGCGGCGAGCAGCTCGGAGCCGGCCGCGGCGAGGTGGTCGAAGATGTCGGGGTTGCGCTCGATGACCGGCTCGACGGCCGCCTTGGCCTGCTTGAAGAGCTGGTTGACGGCGCCCTGTGCGGCGATTCCGCCCAGCGCGCCGGGCAGCTGGATACCGGCGAGCTTGTCGGTCACCGCCTCGGCGAGCTTGCGCAGCTCCTCGGCGGCGCTGCCCGGCTCCGGGCCGGTGCGGCGGCGGGCCTTCTCCGCCGCGAGGTCCTCGGCGCAGGCGGTCGCCCAGGCGTCGGCATCGGGAGCGGCCTGGCGGTCGGCGGGGCGCTCGGTGGCATCACTCATGAGGAACTCCGTGACTCCTGCGGCGAGGCGGTACGGCGAAGCAGTGCGGGACGGGCACATCGGGGCGGGGCCCCACCCTCGACGTTACCCGAACGGTGGTAGCGCGTTCAGTCGCTCTTGGGCCACAGGTCCGGATCCGGCGTGAAGCGGATCTCCAGGGCGCCGTCGCGCAGTCCGGCACCGGAGACGGTGCAGCGGCGCAGCGCGGAGGGGAGCGTACGGATCCGCCGGAAGCAGCCGACGGTGACCACGATCTCGTCGCCGCGGCGCACCAGGCCGAGGCCCCTGCGTTCGGCACCGGGCAGCGGCACCCGCCAGACGAGAATGCCGTCGGTGGCCAGCCGGTCCTCGACGGTCCAGGGGTCGGGGTGGTGCCCGTCGGCGGGTGCGGCCGCGCCGATCTCGCCGGCCGGTCCGCCGATCAACTCGCCGAGCTCGTCGACGCCCTGGGGGTCCCGGCCCAGGTGCGGCACCTCGTGGACGGGGACGTCGGGGAACTCCTCGCGCAGTGCCTTGAGGGCGGTCTGCTGGCTGCCGGAGAGCGCGGCGAGGAAGGGGTCGGCCGAGCCGGTGGGCAGCAGCCGGTTGACGACCACGCCGTCGGTGCGGCGGCCGTGCAGCGCGAGTCCGGCGCGGATGGTGCGCAGGGTGGCGGCGGCGACCGGGCCGGCTTCGGTGACCAGGCGTACGGAGGTGCCGGGGTCGTCGATCGTCCGCTGGACGGCGGCGAGTTCGGTCTCCCAGCGCTCGGCGGCGTCGTACAGCTTCTGGGCCGGCATCGGGACGCCGGCGAGCTGGGCGAGCACCGGGCGCAGCGCACGGGCCGCCTGCCGCTCGGGCGGCAGCAGCCGGCGCAGATAGCGGCGCACCTGGGCCGGCAGGGCGAGCAGCCGGATGGTCTCGGCGGCCGAGGGCATGTCGACGACGACGAGGTCCCAGTCGTCCGAGGCGTGTTCAGCGCGCAGCGCGTGCAGCAGCGCGAAGTCCTCGGAGCCGGGGAGTTCGGTGAGTTCGTCCTCGTCGAGGGGGGCGGCGCCGAGCAGATCGAGGGCGGCGCCGGCGCGCTCCTGGAAGGCGAGGAACTCCTGGCGGAACCGGTCGCCGGGGTCGATGCGACGGGCGTGCAGACCGGGCGCTATCGGGGTGGGCGTGCCGGCGCCGAGGGAGGTGCCCAGCACCGTTTCCGGCGCGCTGCTCCCCGTGGTGAGCAGCAGGGCCCGCGCGCCCCGGCGGGCGCCGGCCAGGGCGGTCGCGGCGGCGAGCGTGGTGCGGCCCGCGCCGCCGGAGCCCGTGACGAGGACGATGCGCACGCTCAGAGCTTCTTGGCCTCGTCGGCGGGCGTCTGCGGGCCGTCGTGGCCGCTCTCGACGCGCTTCTTCAGCCCGGCCAGTGCCCGGTCGATGATGACCTTCTCGGCCTTGCGCTTGATCATGCCGAGCATCGGGATCTTGACGTCGACGGTGAGCTGGTAGGTCACCTCGGTGCGCGCGCCGTTGCCGAGCGCGGAGAGCTGGTAGGAGCCGTCGAGGGCGCGCAGCATCTGGGACTTGACCAGGGACCAGCTGACCTCGTTCTCGCCGGTCCAGGTGTAGGCGAGGGTGTGGTCGTCCTTGATCGCTCCGGCGTCCAGCAGCAGGCGTACCTGCTCGGCGCGGCCGCGGTCGTCCTTGGCGAGCACCTCTGCCTCTTTGACCTCTCCGGTCCATTCCGGGTAGCGGTCAAAGTCGGCGATCACTCCCATCACTTCGGCGGGTGCCGCCTCGATCGTGATGCTCGAGCTGGTGTGTTCGGCCATCGCCGTGACTCCTCCATGCCGATTCATGCCGGTCCGCCGACCCTTCCCCGAGCTCTCAGCTTCTCCCCCGCTCCCGGCTTCGCCCGAGCGGGGGCACCCCCATGAGCCGGGGAGACCCTGTGATGTGCTGTCTCTGCTGCTGAAGGCTACCGCGCGGGGGAACGCGGGCGGACACCAGCAGGCCCGGAATGACGGGGCACGGCGGCCGCCGGGCACTCTCCCCCGGGCTCACGACCAGAGGTGTCCGGCCTCACCACTCCAGGACATAGGGCGTCCCGGTCGCGTTGAAGTGGCCGACATTGACGCATTCCGTGCCATCGATCCGCATCCGGCGGACGAGCGGCTGGTGCACATGGCCGAAGAGGGCGTAGCGCGGCCGGGTGGTGCGGATGGCGTGCAGCAGGGCCGCGCTGCCGCGTTCGAAGCGGCGGGCGACGGTGTCGTAGCAAAGCTCGGGGACGTCGGGCGGGATATGGGTGCACAGCACGTCCACCTCGCCGACCGCCTCGATCTTGGCGGCGTACTCCTCGTCGCTGATCTCATAGGGCGTGCGCATGGGGGTGGTCAGGCCGCCGCCGACGAACCCGAAGACCCGGCCGCCGATCTCCGCTCGCTGGCCGTCCAGGACGGTGGTGCCGGGTGCGGCGTACTCGGGCCACAGGCGCGGTATGTCGACGTTGCCGTAGGTGGCGTACGTGGGAGTCGGGAAGGCCGCGAAGAGTTCGGCGTACTGCCGGCGGACGGCGCCCTCGATGACCGACTCCCGGCTCACGCCCGTACGGTCCAGTTCGCCCCACAGCCGGCGGCCCAGTGCGCGGGCCTCCTCGAAGCGGCGGGCGGTGCGCAGTTCGACCAGTGCGTCGGCGTTCGCGACGCCGAAGAGGTCGGGGAAGATGCCGCGCGAGTGGTCGGCATAGTCGAGGAAGAGGACCAGGTCACCGAGGCATACCAGGGCATCGGCACCGGCTCCGGCCGCCGCGAGGTCCCGGCTGTTGCCGTGTACGTCACTGACCACATGCACACGCATGGCGTCACCCTAGATCGCTCGCGCGGGCGCCGGGAGGGGGCCCCGGAGCGGGCGTTACTTTCGGGTCACCTACCCATTGGTCTAGTCTGCGCGGGTCAGTCCCCATGGCGTGTCCCGCAGCGTGTGACGCATCGAACATCTGGTCGTTCCCCCCTATCCCAAAAGCGATACCGATGGGTAACGTCCGGGCAGTCCAATCCCCCCTGCATGATCGTGGACCGCCGCCGGTGTACACACAGCGTCGTGGCGCCGGCGCTTTTGAGGAGCAGCAGTCTTGCGCGAGTTCAGCCTTCCGGCCCTGTACGAGGTCCCCGCGGACGGCAATCTGACGGATCTCATCCGCCGAAATGCCGCGCAGCACCCGGATGTTGCCGTCATGGGACGCAAGGTGAACGGAGAGTGGCAGGACGTCACCGCCGCCACCTTCCTCGCCGAGGTCCGCGCCGCCGCCAAAGGCCTGATCGCCTCCGGGGTCCGGCCCGGCGACCGGGTCGGTCTGATGTCGCGTACCCGTTACGAGTGGACGCTGCTGGACTTCGCCATCTGGAGCGCCGGCGCCATCACCGTCCCCGTGTACGAGACCAGTTCCGCCGAGCAGATCCAGTGGATCCTCGGCGACTCCGGCGCGGTGGCCTGCCTGGTGGAGTCCCCCACCCACGAGGCGACCGTCGAGTCGGTCCGCGACCGGCTGCCGGAGCTGGCGCACATCTGGCAGATCGAACGGGACGCGCTCGCCCGGCTGCAGGCCGCGGGCGACGGGATCTCCGACGACGAGGTGGAGGCGCGCAGCGCGCTCGCCGACGCGGACTCGCCCGCCACCATCGTCTACACCTCCGGCACCACCGGCCGCCCCAAGGGCTGTGTGCTCAGCCACCGCAGCTTCTTCGCCGAGTGCGGCAACATCGTCGAGCGGCTGCGCCCGCTGTTCCGTACCGGCGAGTCCTCGGTGCTCCTCTTCCTCCCGATCGCGCATGTCTTCGGCCGGCTGGTGCAGGTCGCCGCGGTGATGGCGCCCATCAAGCTGGGCCACGCCCCCGACATCAAGAACCTCACCGACGACCTCGCCTCCTTCCGGCCGAAGCTGGTCCTGGGCGTGCCCCGGGTCTTCGAGAAGGTCTACAACTCGGCGCGGGCCGCGGCGCAGGCCGACGGCAAGGGCAAGATCTTCGACAAGGCGGCTGACGTCGCGATCGCCTACAGCCGCGCGCTGGACACCCCGGCGGGCCCGGCCTTCGGGCTGAAGCTGAAGTACAAGGTCTTCGACCGGCTGGTCTACGGCAGGCTGCGCGCCGTCCTCGGCGGCCGCGCCACTCACGCCATCTCCGGCGGCGCGCCGCTCGGCGAACGCCTCGGCCACTTCTACCGCGGCATCGGCTTCACCGTCCTGGAGGGCTACGGCCTGACGGAGTCCTGTGCGGCCACCGCCTTCAACCCCTGGGACCGGCAGAAGATCGGCACCGTGGGCCAGCCGCTGCCCGGCTCGGTCGTCCGGATCGCCGACGACGGCGAGGTGCTGCTGCACGGCGAGCACCTGTTCACCGAGTACTGGAACAACCCGTCGGCCACCAAGGAGGCGCTGTCCGACGGCTGGTTCCACACCGGCGACCTCGGCACTCTCGACGAGGACGGCTACCTCGCCATCACCGGCCGCAAGAAGGAGATTCTCGTCACCGCGGGCGGCAAGAACGTCGCCCCCGCCGTGATCGAGGACCGTATCCGGGCGCACGCCCTGATCGCCGAGTGCATGGTCGTCGGCGACGGCCGGCCGTTCATCGGCGCACTGGTCACCCTCGACGAGGAGTTCCTGCCCCGCTGGGCCCAGGAGCACGGCCACCCGGCCGGGGTGACACCCGCTCAGCTCGCCGAGGACCCGGACCTGCTGGCCGCGGTCCAGCGTGCGGTCGACGACGGTAACGCGGCGGTCTCCAAGGCCGAGTCGGTACGCAAGTTCCGCATCCTGCCGACCCAGTTCACCGAGGAGTCGGGCCATGTCACGCCGTCGCTGAAGCTCAAGCGGAACGTGGTGGCGAAGGACTTCGCAGAGGACATCGAGGCGCTCTACCGCGCGTAGGGGCGTCCGGCCCCCGCTGGGCCGGAGCCCCCTGGGTACTGCCGGAATCCGCCGTCGTGGCCGCGCGCCACGGCGGCGGATTTTCCGTGGGCCCCGACCGCGGGCCCCAACCGTGGGCCCCGACCGCGGGCGGCGCCCTACAGCAGTTCCTACAGCAGTTCCTACAGCAGTTCCTTCAGCCGTTCCGCCAGCAGGTCCCAGCGCCACTTCTCCTCCACCCAGGCGCGGCCGCGTTCGCCCATCGAGCGGCGCAGCGCGGGGTCCCGGAGCAGGGTGATGATGCGGTCGGCGATGGGGGCCGGGGACCCGCCGGGGACGACCCAGCCGGTCTCGCCCTCCAGGACGGCGTCAGGGGCGCCGCCGGAGTCGCCCGCCACCACGGGCAGGCCGGTGGCGGAGGCCTCCAGGTAGACGATGCCGAGGCCCTCGACGTCGAGCCCGCCGCGGCGGGTGCGGCACGGCATCGCGAAGACATCGCCGGCGCCGTAGTGGGCCGGCAGCTCCTCCCACGGGACCGCGCCGGTGAAGCGCACCGCGTCCGCGACGCCCTTCTCCTGGGCCAGCGCGTGCAGATCCTTCTCGTACGGGCCGCCGCCGACGACCAGCAGCACGGCATCGGGCACCGCGGACCGGATGGCCGGCATCGCCTCGATGAGGGTGTCCTGGCCCTTGCGCGGGACCAGCCGTGAGACACACACCACCACCGGACGGCCGGTGAGCCCGAGCCGCTCCCGTACGGCGTCGCCGCCCGAGCCGGGGTGGAAGGTCTTCTCGTCGACGCCCGGCGGGAGTTGCACCATCCGCGCGGCGGCCTCCGGGGTGAGCGCACCGGCGATCCGCGAGCGGGTGTACTCGCCGAGGTAGGTGAGGGTGTCCGTCCCCGTACCGATCCGGCGCAGCAGCCGGCGGGCGGCCGGCAGCTGCGCCCAGCCCGCCTCATGGCCGTGTGTGGTCGCCACGATGCGGCGCGCCCCGGCCGCACGGAGCGCGGGCGCCATCAGCCCGAGCGGCGCCGCCGCCCCGAACCACACAGAGGAGCAACCGTGTTCGCGCAGGAGGCCGGTGGCCCGCCGGGTCACCCTCGGGGTGGGCAGCAGCATCGTCGTACGGTCCCGGATCACCGGGAACGGCTGCTCGGCGTCGAAGGCGGCGGTGGCCGCGAGACCCTCGGCGCTGCGCTTCCAGGTCGAGGCGTAGACGACGACCTGGGTGGGGTCCAGGCGCAGCGCCATGCTGTGCAGGAAGGCCTGGATGCCGCCCGGCCGGGGCGGGAAGTCGTTCGTGACGATCAAGGTCTTGTGCACGATGGTCTCTCGACGGTCGGACTCGGCGGTTGTGGCCCGACAGTACCGGTCAGTGCCCGGCGGTCGGCCGCCCACCCCGCCACGCCCGTACCTCCTCTACGGTCGTGACAGCCGCTACCGGCATCATGCAGGCAGCACGAGCGGGTAGCGGCGGTACGCACGGGGAGCAGTGAGCAGGGCGCCGGGTCGAGGGCCGCGAGCGGCGCCGACGGGCAGCGGCCGAGAGCGATGAGGTGACGATGACCAGCATCAGCAGAGCGCGCGGGGTGTGGCTCCCGGTCGCGGTCTGGGCCGTGACCCGGGCCGTGGTCCTGCTGTGCGTCCTGAGAGTGCTGGTGCTGCCGGGGCCGGATGTCACCACCGATGTCTCGGTGATCTACCAGGGCTGGTTCCACGTCCTGCAGACCGGCACCTTCCCGCTGAACGATGTGACCTGGCAGTACCCGCCGGCCGCCGCGCTGGCCATCCTCTCCCCCGGTCTGCTGCCGTTCCTGGACTACACCGCGGCGTTCTTCACCCTGGTCCTGGTCACGGACGCGGCGATGCTGGCGCTCTTCCTGCGGGCCGGCCGGCGCGCCGACCACCGGCCGGCCGGCGCCTGGGTGTGGATCGCGGGGGTGGCGCTGCTGGGCCCGACGGCCTACGCCCGCTACGACCTGATGGTCACCGCCGTCGCCGTCACCGCGCTGTTCGCGGCCGTCCGGCGGCCGCGGGTGGCGGGGGCGCTGATCGCCTTCGGGGCGCTGCTGAAGGTCTGGCCGGCGCTGCTGCTGACCGGGGCGGCGCTGCGCGGCCGCCGGGCCCGCGCCCTGTGGTGGAGCGCGGCGGGCACCGCGGCCGGGCTGATGCTGCTCTTCGTGGCCTTGGCACCGGGCGCGCTGGCCTTCCTCACCTTCCAGCGCGACCGCGGTACGGAGGTCGAGTCGCTGGGGGCGCTGGTCTTCCATGTCGCCCGCCAGTACGGGTGGGACGGACAGGTGCTGCTGAACTACGGCTCACTGGAGTTCCTCGGCCCGGGTGTCCCGTTCGTCAGCACCGTGGCGGTCACCCTGAGCCTGGCCGCCGTGGGCTGGCTGTTCCTGTGGCGGGTGCGGGTCCGGGAGCTGCGCCCCGCGACGCTGTGCGAGGCCGCCTTCACCGCCACGCTGCTGTTCACCACCACCAGCCGGGTGATCAGCCCGCAGTACATGCTCTGGCTGGTGGGGCTCGGCGCGGTGTGTGTGACCGTACGTGCCGGCCGGCAGACGCTGCCGGTGGTGCTGGTCCTGCTCGCCACCGGGGTCACGCTGCTGGAGTTCCCGATCGGGTTCGCGCAGGTCGTCGCGAGCGACCCGTGGGGCGTCGCGCTGCTGGTCGTGCGCAACGGGCTGCTGGTCGCCGCATCGGTGCTGGCCTGCCGCCGGCTGTGGGTCTCGACGCGCGGCGACGGGCCCGGGCGGACCGGGCCGGTCCGCGTGGTGCGCGCACGCCGTGCGGCCGCCGGGACCGCCGCCGCTGCCCCGGAGCTCACCGGCACCGCCCCGCAGCCGCGGACGGGCGGGGCGCCACCGTCGCCGTGAGCCCGGCCCCCGCCTTCACCGCGCCAGCTGTTTCCGCACATACGCCCGCCACTGCCGGGTGAACTCCGCCATCCCGACGCCCAGTTGGGTGCGCATGGCGCGGTCCGTCCGGTCGGCGCGGGCCTTCGGCCGCTGTCCGGCGCGGGCGGCCGGCCCGGCCGGACGGGCGCCGGCGGAGCCCGCCGTGGCCGCCTCCATCGGCGCTCCCACGCTCCCCGACGAGAGCCGTACCCCGCTCTTGCCCGCCGCCCGGTAGAAGGCGATCAGCCTGGCCTCGCCCCACTTCTCGGCGATCATCCGGCAGGCCAGCCAGCTGCCCTCGTAGGCCTTCGCCAGCCGGTCGGCGCCCGCCTTGAAGCCGAAGTCCTCGTCGGTCGGCAGGCGGGCGGGGAGCTTGCCGGTGGCGACCGCGCGGGTGAGTTCGGGGGCGGTGAGGGCGGCCTTGCGGCGGATGCCGCGGTAGGCGGCCCAGTCGGCGAAGCCCTCCGAGAGCCACAGCGGGGTGGCGGCCGTGGTGGCCGTACGGGTGGCGACATGGGCGGTCTCGTGGGTGAGGACCACTCTGCGGCCCAGGTCGTTGAGCTCCTCGTACGCGTCCGGGTTGATGATCACGCGGTCCGCGGGCGCGGTCGTCGAGGCCCCCGCCTCCCCGGTGGTGACCGCCGCGATCCCCGCATAGCCGGACGGATCGTCGCTGCCCATCAGCTGCGCCATCCGCTCGACCGAGTCCGGCGCCTCCACCACGACCTTCTGCGACCACTTCCCCTTCCAGGCCGCGGAGACCGCGGGCACCGCCTGGTCCACCCGGTGTGCCAGATCCTTCAGCCGCGCCCGCTGCGCGGTGCCGCCGAGCACCAGGCTGTACCGGCCGCGGACCAGCCGGACCGGCCCCTGGTCCCACAGCTGGCGGGTGCCGCTGCGGCCCGCCGCCGCGCCATCGGTGTCGGAGGAGACCAGCCAGCGGCCGTCGCGCTCGGTCAGGGTGAGGTACTGGACGGCATGGACCGGCGCGGTGTCGAAGCCCTTGAGGCGGTAGCGCAGCCGCACCTTCGCGGCCAGCCGTGTCCGGTCACCGTCGGCCGGGAGCGGGAAGGCGTCGGTCGAGTCGAGGTCGTAGTGCCAGTCGGCCAGCGGTACGCCCTTCAGGTGGGCGAACATCGCGCGCTGACGGTCGCGGTAGCCGGTGGCCCGCGGGTCGACGGAGGCGAGGAAGCCCGCCGCATCCCGTTGTTCGACGGCCCGTGCACGGGTGTCGAGCATCCGCTGGACGTCGGGGAAGCGGGCCGGGGCCGACGGGGAGCCCGCGGGCCCGCAGCCGGCCAGCGGGGCGAGCAGCGCGAGGAGCAGGGCGCCGCAGCCCGCCGCCCGGGCCCGCGACGGCCGTCGTCCCGCCCACTGGTGTGACATGCGGACGATCGTAGATCCGGCCCGGGCGGGGCAAAAACGCTGGGATCCGCCTCAGGGCCTGGTGACGGACGAGATCGGCATCATCCCGACGGGGTCGTAGCGGACCCGTGCGCCGGGGTACGGCGCGTGGACCACTTGGCCGTTGCCGACGTACATGCCGACATGACTGGCGTCCGAACGGTAGATGACCAGGTCACCGGGTTGCGCCTGGCTGAGCGGCAGCTGCCGGCCGGCGCCCCGCTGGGCCTGCGAGGTACGCGGGAGGGAGACTCCGGCCCGGCCGTAGGCCCATTGGGTGAGTCCGGAGCAGTCGAAGGACGAGGGGCCGCCGCTCCCCCAGGCGTACGGGCGGCCCACCGCGGCGCGCACCGCCGCGACCGCCGCGGCGGCCCGCCCGGAGGCCGGTACGGCGCCGCCCAGGTCCGGGACCGCCTCGCGGTGCCCATCGCTCCGGGAGGCCCGGTCGTAGGCCGCCCTGGTGCCCTTGGGGAGCGCGTTCAGCAGCCGTCGCGCGGTGGCCAGCCTGCGCTGGACGTCCTTCTTGTGGCGGGCGACGGCCTTGCGGCTGGTCTCCAGCTCCGTGAGCTTCCTGGCGGTCTCCCTGCGCTGCTGCTCCAGGGAGCGCTGGGCCGCCTGGAGGCCGTGCAGCTCATCGGCCTGCCGGTTGCCGAGCCGGTCGAGTGCGGAGGCCTTCTCCAGGTAGGTGTCGGGCCGTTCCGAGAGCATCAGCCGCACGGTGGGGTCCATCCCGCCCGACCGGTACTGGGCGGCGGCCATCGCGCCCAGCCGGCCGCGCAACCGGTTGACCCGCTCCTGGGCGCGGGCGGTGCGGTCCTGGAGGGCCGTCACCTCGTGGCGCAGCTCCTTGGTCCGGGCCTGCGCGCCGTTGTACTTCTCGGTGGCCCGCTCCGCCTGCGCGTAGAGGCTGTCGACCCGTGCGGTCGCGGCCTTGCGGGCGGTGGACGGGTGGCCCGCGGGGTCGGCGGAGGCCGGTGGTGCCGACAGTGCGGCGGCTGCGGCCGCCAGGGCGGCCGACACAACGGTGACCCCGGCGAGGGTGGTCTGGCCGTGCTGCGAGGTACGGCGGTGGGACACCACGAGAGCCGCACTCCTTCCATGGGGTCCCCCCCTGCTCGAGCGCAGCCGAGAGCTCGGGGGAAGCCCCTGCCGCCCCGGGAGGGCGGTCGGTGAACCGGATGCTGCGCGGGCAGAGAGTACGGCCCCGGTGCACACCGGCCAAAAACCCCAAATCGTCCGCAAAAAGCCGCCCCACCGGTGACTGTGCAGGTCACCGGCGGGGCGGCACATCAGCGGCCGAGGCCACAATTCGCCCGTTCGGGCGGCAGGTTGAGGCGGTGGTGCGGCTTTTCAGACCCGCACGCCAAACATGAAGGGCATGTTGTTGATCGACTCGTAGCGCACGTTGGCGCCCGGCTTCGGTGCGTGCAGGACCTGACCGTTGCCCGCGTAGAGGCCGATGTGGTGCAGGTCGCTGTAGAAGAGCACCAGATCGCCGGGCTTGAGGGCGCTCTGCGAGCTGATCCGGGTACCGGCGTTGGCCTGCTCCTGCGAGGTGCGCGGCAGCGACACGCCGGCCTGCTGGTACGCCCAGGAGGTCAGACCCGAGCAGTCGAAGGACGACGGGCCGGTGGCGCCCCAGACGTACGGCGAACCTATCTTGGACTGGGCGGCGGCCAGGGCGGCCGCACCGCGCTCCGAAGCCGGCACATCATCGCCGAGGCTGACCCGCGAGTTGTTGCGGTTGGCGCGGCTCTCCTCGGCCTGCATGGCCGCCCGCTCCTTGGCGGTCATCTTGTTGAGCAGCTCCTGCGCCTTGCCGAGCTTGCCCTTGATCTCGTCCTTCTTGTCACCGAGCGCCTTACGGGTCTCGGTGAGGTCCTTGATCTTGCTCGCGGCCTCCGCGCGCTCCTGGGCGAGCCGGCGCTGCTTGTCCGCGATGGTCTTCAGCTGGTCGGCCTGCTTGCCACTCAACTGGTCGAGCGTGGCCGCCTTTTCGAGGTAGGAGTCCGGGTCGCCGGAGAGGAACAGCTGGACCGAGGGGTCGATGCTGCCACTGCGGTACTGGCCGGAGGCGACCGCGCCGAGGCCCTTGCGGAGCTGGTTGAGCTCACCCTGACCACGGGCGACCTTGTCCTGGAGGTCGTCGACCTCCTTCTGGAGCTTCTCCTGCTGCTCCTTGACGCCGTTGTACTTCTCGGTGGCCTGCTCGGCCTCCCCGTAGAGCTTGTCGACCTCGGACTTGACGTCCTTCTTCGACTGGTGCGGGTCGGCCTGGGCGGCCTGGGACGAGAGAGCCACGGCCGCCGCGGCGGTGGCGGTCAGCACGGTCACGCGAGTACGGCTCGGCTGCTTGGGTCGACGGTGGGACGCCACGGGGGCGAGCTCCTTCTTCCTCCAGCCGCCTACCGGGAAGTGGGGGGGTGAGACCCCGGCTCCGCGTGAACGCCGCGGACTCGGCGGTTCCTTCACTGTTCATCCCGGTTGGATGATCATCTGCATGAAGGTTCGGGCCTGACCTTAGTAACCGCACTGTGATCGCTTCAAATCCTCACAAGAAAAATCTGCGCCACGAACCCCAAGCTTTACCAACATCACACAGGCAGTAAGCACCAATTGACGCTCAGATACAGAACGCCGGCGAAATTCCGCGTCCAGCGCCTTCGGCGGAAAGTTCTTCAGGTCCGGGCAAGTCTCTTGAGAAGCAAGGCCGATGCGACCGGGCGCGCCCCGGCCTTCGCCACACCGTCGGCCACTTCCCGGTCCGTGGAGACCACGACGACCGGACGGCCGGGCGGTTCGGCCCTTACCAGCTGACGAATCAACTCATCGGCCGTTACGCCCGGTTTACTGAACAGGACCCGGACCCCGCGCGGCGGCGCGAGCAGCACCGGCGCCGCCAGCTCCGCCCCGTCGAAGACACAGGTCATCTCGGCGCCGGTCTGCGCCGCCAGCACCGCGAGACCGCCCAGCAGCCGCAGCCGCTGCTTTTCGAGCGGCATGGTCGGATAGCCGGTTTTGGTGACGTTGTAGCCATCCACCACCAAATGCGCCTGCGGCAGGGCGAGAAGCTGGTCGAGCAGCGCCGGGTCCATCTCCGACAGCGCCCGGGTCGCGATGTCCTTCGGCGTCATCCGCCCCGGCGCGACCGCCTCGACGGTGTCCGCCGGATGGACGTTCGCGGGCGGCAGGGCCAGTTCGCGGCGCAGCCCCTGCGCCGCGTCCAGGACCGTGTCCAGCAGCAGCCGCAGCCGCATGTCCTCGACGCTGCGGCCTTCACGGGCGGCCCGCCGGCTGGTCTCCAGCGCCGTCTCGGCCTCGGCGATCCGACCCTTGAGCCGGCGCACTTCGCTGTCCCCGGTGGTCTTCTCCGTGGCCGCCCGGTCCCGCGCCTCCGCCAGCGCGGCCTCGGCCTTGCGGACCGCGGCCTCACCGCGCTTGACGTCGCTGAGCGCACTGCGCAGCTTGCGCCGCAGCGACTCGTTCTCCTTGCGGACGGCGTCCAGGTCCACCCGGATCCGGTCGGCCTCCGTACGGGCCTCACCGCGCGCCTGCGCCAGCTCCTCGCGCAGCCGGGCCAGCTCCTGCTCGGCCTCCTCACCGGCCCGCTCGGCGCGCGCCCGCTGGGCCTCCTCGCCGGCCGCCGCGACGAGCTTGACCCAGCCTTCGGGGCGCAGCACATAGGCCGCCGCCGCGACATCGAGCGGATCGGCGGCCGCCGGCGGGGTGCCGTGCTCCAGCGCCGCGGCGAGCTCCGGCTGCCCCTCGCGCAGCTTGCCCGCGATCCGCTGCCGGAAGACCGCGTCGCTCTCCAGCGCCGCGGCCATCGCGTTTCCGGCGAATTTGGCCCGACGAGTCGGGGTGAACCGGGCGTACTGCCGCAGCGGGGGCGGGAGTTCGGCGACCGTCAGCGCGCCGAACGACTCCGCGGTGAGCGCCACGACACGGCGCCGTACGCCCTCGGGCAGCGGTCGGTCGAGCACTTCGTCCGCCGCACCCTCGGGTGCGTCGTCACGCTGGGCCCCCGGCTCCCCTTCTGGACGGTCCACCACGGCTGCATCGCTCCGATCTCAGGCGTTCGCGCCCGGACGGTCCACCAGCTCGATCTGGTCGACCGCGTTGCACCAGCGGCAGCGCACGGACTCGATGCTCTCACTGAGGACCTCGCGCTCCTCAACCTTCGGCTCCCCGGCCAGGTCCAGGTGGACGTACTCCACCACCTTGGACTGGCGGGTCACGTCGAAACGCGTGAGGTTGCCGCACAGGGTGCAGCGCCACCGGGTTCCGGCCGTCGGCAGGGGAACAGCCATCGTGTCGTCCTCTTTCGTGCTCATCGTCATGTGCTGCTGCGCGGTTCACGCGGTGCGCCGTCGGACTGCGGAAGTACGCAAAGTACTGCCTGTAACCCTACGGCCTGACAGGGGGCCGGTGCGGGCCCGCCCAGGCGCCGGGACACGGCGAGGCACTCTGTCCCGATTGCCCGCATTGAGCCATGATCACTTCATGACGGCGCCGGCCCCCACTCCCCGTTCTCCCCGCTCGTCCGGTCTCCTCCCCCGCCGTCCGCACCCCACCCGGTCCCTGACCGCGGTGTTCTCGCGGATGACGAATGTGCTGATCGGCCTGTGCTGTGCGGTCTTCGTACTCGGCCCCGCATCCGGCCTGAACCGGATATACGGCGCCGGCGACGCCCTGCTGAAGGCCCAGACCGCCTATTACGAGCGGTGGGGCGTGATCCCGCTGGATCTGTGGGGCGGCTCGGTACGGGCGCTGATCACCCCGCTCACCGCGTTGTTCGTGCACGGCAGCTGGCTGCACCTGCTCGGCAACATGCTGTTCCTGTACGTCTTCGGCGCGATGGCCGAGGCGCGCATGGGCCGGCTGCCGTTCACCGCCTTCTACCTCATCATCGGCTACCTGGCGCTGCTCGGCTACGCGGCTGCGCACGCCGACTCGGGCCAGACGCTGGTGGGCGCCTCCGGCTCGATCTCCGGCGTACTGGGCGCCTTCCTCTACCTGTTCCCCACGGCCCGGGTCACCAGCCTCTTCCCGTTCCTGTTCTTCCTGCCGCTGCGCTTTCCCGCCTGGATCGTGCTGCTCTTCTGGTTCGCCCTGCAGTGGCAGGCCGCACAGGATGACCCCCGCGGACCGGGCGTCGCCTACCTCGCCCATGTCATCGGCTTCGCCCTCGGCTTCCTCTACGCATGGGCCCGCTACGGGAGGGATAGTGTGGGGGCCACCAGGGCGAACGACCGGGCGACCGAGGAAGAGAGCCAGCCGTGATCACGTCGATCGTGCTCATCAAGACCAACGTGGACCAGATCCCGGAGATCGCCGAGAAGATCGCCGCACTGGACGGGGTCAGCGAGGTCTACTCGGTCACCGGCGCCCACGACCTGATCGCGATGGTCCGGGTCGCCGCCCATGACGACCTCGCGGACGTCATCCCCGGCCGCATCAGCAAGATCCCCGGCGTCGCCGCCACGGAAACGCATATTGCGTTCCGCACGTATAGCCAGCATGACCTTGAGGCCGCCTTTGCGATTGGGCTCGACGCGTAGCCCGTTTTTCCCACGTTTTTGTCTTTCCCGCCGTTCCGCTGCGCTTTGCCTCGGCCCCACGTTTTTGGCTGTCCCGGCGTTGCGCCTGCGGCGGGCGGGGTCCGCTGCGCGGGGCTGTTGGGGTGCGGTGACGGGCCTCCGCGGGTGGGGGTGTCCGGACTGCTTCGCTTTACGTCCGCACACCAGGCC
>NZ_JBEZHQ010000063.1:0-37655 GCF_040650675.1 Streptomyces sp. NPDC048637 | reverse complement strand
GGCCTCCCTGCTGGCACTGCTGGAGCCGGGCGACGAGGTCATCGCCCTGGAGCCCTACTACGACTCCTACGCCGCCGGTATCGCGCTGGCGGGCGGCCGCCGCGTCCCGGTGACCCTGCGCGCGGACCCGGAGTCCGGCACCTACCGCCTCGACCTGGACGAACTGCGCGACGCCATTACCGGCAACACCCGCCTGCTCCTCCTCAACACCCCGCACAACCCCACCGGCACCGTCCTGTCCCGCGAGGAGCTCGCCGAGATCGCCCGCCTCGCCTGCGAGCACGATCTCCTCGTCATCACCGACGAGGTCTACGAGCACCTCGTGTTCGAGGGCGAGCACCTCCCCCTCGCCTCGTTCCCCGGGATGCGCGAGCGCACCGTCACCATCGGCTCGGCCGGCAAGACCTTCTCGTTCACCGGCTGGAAGGTCGGCTGGGTCACCGCGCCCGCGGAGCTGGTCGGCGCCGTCCGCTCGGCCAAGCAGTTCCTCACCTATGTCTCCGCGGGCCCCTTCCAGTACGCCGTCGCCGAGGCCCTCGCCCTGCCCGACAGCTACTTCACGGAGCTGCGCGACGGCCTGCGCGCCAAGCGCGACGTCCTGGCCACCGGGCTCACCGAGGCCGGCTTCCAGGTCTTCCGCCCCGCAGGCACCTACTTCATCACCACCGACATCCGCCCCCTCGGCCACGACGACGGCTTCGCCTTCTGCCGCGCCCTGCCCGAGCGCGTCGGCGTCGTCGCCATCCCCAACGCCGTCTTCTACGACCACAAGGACCAGGGGGCGCCCTACGTCCGCTTCGCCTTCTGCAAGCGGGAGGCGGTGCTGCGGGAGGCGGCGGAGCGGCTGCAGAAGCTCTGACCGGGCCGCCGGCCCTGCCTCGCTCTGCCGCTGCGCACCGTCGGGGCCGGCACCGGCCGCCTCCTTGCAGACACACACGGGCCCCGGAGCCAAAAGCTCCGGGGCCCGCGCAGCAGGGTGGGTGTGGGACGGACGGGCTCAGGCCTCGTCGTCACCCTGCTTCTTGTCGGAGTCGCCTTCGATCTCGGCCTCCAGGCCGAGCTGCTCGACGATCCACTTGTCGAATTCGATGGAGGCGCGGACCCAGCTGACCGTGCTCGACACGAAGTGTTCGAGGGAGACACCGGTGCCGATCAGCATCGATGCCTCACCGATCAGACGGACCGTGCCGTCGTCATGGGTGTGGGTGTAGGCCTTGGGCCACAGCGTCCGGCGGTTCCAGTCGTCGAGCGCCTCCAGCAGCTTCGACTTTTCGTCGATGCCGTGCGGGCGGTCATAGAACGTACGGACGGAGAAGATCTGCTGCTCCTCCTCGCCCCGGAACATGAAGTACGTGCGGAACTGCTCCCACGGGGCGGCGAGGTCACCCTCCTCGTCGACGACGTACTTCAGCTCCATCTGGTCGAGGAGCTGCTTGACCAGGTCCTGGTCTGGCACGACGGGACCATCAGGCCCCGACGGCTCGGGTTCGGGCTGGCCCCCGAAATTCGGAATCGAGGACGGGTCGATGCTCACCGTGGAATTCCCTTCGTATGGTCCCTGCCATCCTCCCCCACATCCGCCCCGTCGTGGCAACCCGGGACGGGGCGGATGCGGGCAAGGCGTCGCCCGGGGCAACGATCGGCGGGCCGCTCGGGCACCCGGGCCACGGCGCGCCCGCCGGCCGTGCCGGGCGCCCCGGCCCCGCGCCGGTCAGCCCACGGGCCGGCCGGCCGACTCCACCGACAGCTGGTCGCCGTCCACGTCCACCCGCACGGTGTCCCCCTCCAGCACCTCGCCCGCCAGGATGGCGCGGGCGAGCGGGTCGCCGATGGCCGTCTGGACCAGGCGGCGCAGCGGCCGGGCACCGTAGGACATGTCTGGCGCCGGAGCGTCGATGACCGGTTCCTGGCCGAGCCAGGCGAGCCAGGTCAGGGCGCGGTCGGTGACGTCGAGCGTCAGCCGGCGGTCGGCGAGACGGCGCTGCAGGTGGTCGAGCTGGATGCGGGCGATCCGCTGGAGCTGGTCCGTGCCGAGCGGGTGGAAGACCACCACGTCGTCGAGCCGGTTGAGGAACTCGGGCCGGAAGGAGGACCGGACCGTCTCCAGCACCTTCTCCTTCTTCTGCTCCTCCTTGAGCAGCGGGTCCATGAGGAAGGCGGAGCCGAGGTTGGAGGTCAGGATGAGGATGGTGTTGCGGAAGTCGACCGTGCGGCCCTGGCCGTCCGTGAGCCGGCCGTCGTCGAGGACCTGCAGCAGGATGTCGAAGACCTCGTGGTGGGCCTTCTCCACCTCGTCCAGCAGGACGACGGAGTACGGGCGGCGGCGGACGGCCTCCGTCAGCTGGCCGCCCTCCTCGTAGCCGACGTAGCCGGGCGGCGCGCCGACCAGCCGCGCGACGCTGTGCTTCTCGCCGTACTCCGACATGTCGATCCGGACCATCGCCCGCTCGTCGTCGAAGAGGAAGTCCGCGAGCGCCTTGGCCAGCTCGGTCTTGCCGACGCCGGTCGGGCCGAGGAAGAGGAACGAGCCGGTGGGCCGGTCCGGGTCGGCGATACCGGCGCGGGTGCGGCGTACGGCGTCGGACACCGACCGTACGGCCTCGGTCTGGCCGATCAGGCGCTTGCCGAGCTCCTCCTCCATACGCAGCAGCTTCTGGGTCTCGCCCTCCAGGAGACGGCCGGCCGGAATACCGGTCCAGGCACCGACCACATCCGCGATGTCGTCCGGCCCGACCTCCTCCTTGACCATGGACTCCTTGGACGCCTCCTGCTCGGCCTCGGCGGCGGCCGCCTCCTCCAGCTCGTGCTCCAGCCCCGGGATCTCGCCGTAGAGCAGCTTGGAGGCGGTGTCGAAGTCGCCGTCGCGCTGGGCGCGCTCCGCCTGGCCGCGCAGCTCGTCGAGCTTCTCCTTGAGCGCACCGACGCGGTTGAGGCTCTGCTTCTCCTTCTCCCAGCGGGCGGTCAGACCGCGCAGCTCCTCCTCCTTGTCGGCGAGGTCCTTGCGCAGCTTCTCCAGCCGCTGGACGGAGCCGGCGTCGGTCTCGTTCCGCAGCGCCAGCTCCTCCATCTTGAGCCGGTCCACGGCGCGCTGGAGCTCGTCGATCTCCACGGGGGAGGAGTCGATCTCCATACGGAGCCGGGAGGCGGCCTCGTCGACCAGGTCGATGGCCTTGTCGGGCAGGAAGCGGGAGGTGATGTAGCGGTCGGAGAGGGAGGCGGCGGCGACCAGCGCGGAGTCCGCGATCTGCACCTTGTGGTGGGCCTCGTAGCGGCCCTTGAGCCCGCGCAGGATCGCCACGGTGTCCTCGACGGTCGGCTCGGCCACCAGCACCTGCTGGAAGCGCCGCTCCAGCGCCGGGTCCTTCTCGATCCGCTCGCGGTACTCGTCCAGCGTCGTCGCGCCGACCATTCGCAGCTCACCGCGGGCCAGCATCGGCTTGAGCATGTTGCCCGCGTCCATGGACGAGTCGCCGCCGGCGCCCGCGCCGACGACGGTGTGCAGCTCGTCGATGAAGGTGATGATCTGGCCCTCGCTGGACTTGATCTCCGCCAGGACGGTCTTCAGCCGCTCCTCGAACTCGCCGCGGTACTTGGCGCCCGCGACCATCGCCCCCAGGTCGAGCGCGACCAGCCGCTTGTTGCGCAGCGACTCGGGCACATCGCCCTTGACGATCCGCTGCGCCAGCCCCTCGACGACGGCGGTCTTGCCGACGCCCGGCTCGCCGATCAGCACGGGGTTGTTCTTCGTCCGGCGCGACAGCACCTGCACCACACGGCGGATCTCGTGGTCCCGGCCGATGACCGGGTCGAGCTTGCCCTCGCGGGCGGCCGCGGTGAAGTCCGTACCGAACTTCTCCAGCGCCTTGTACGTGCCCTCCGGGTCGGCGTTGGTCACCCGCTGCCCGCCCCGGTTCGCCTCGAACGCGGCCAGCAGCTTCTTGGCGCCGGCGCCCTGCTGCTCCAGCAGCTCGCCGGTGCGCCCGCCCTTGGCGGCGATGCCGATGAGGAGGTGTTCGGTGGAGACATAGGCGTCACCGAGCTCCTTGGCGCGCTGGGTGGCGTCCGCGATGGCGGAGAGCAGATCGCGGTCCGGCTGCGGCGGCGCCACCGTCGAGCCCTGCACGCTGGGCAGCGCGGCCAGCTGACGCTCGGCCCCGTTGCGCAGCGCGGCGGCGTCCGCGTCGACGTCGGCCAGCAGGTCCATGATGTTCTCGTTGTCCTGCCCGGCCAGCAGCGCGAGCAGGAGATGCGCGGACGTCATGTCCGCATGCCCGGCGGTGACCGCCCGCTCATTGGCGGCGCTCAGCGCCTCCCGGCTCTTGTTGGTCAGCTCGGCGTCCACGTCCTCGCGATCCTCCTCGACTCGTCCTCAACAGCCTCTGCGCCCAGTCTGCGCCCGTCCGGGCGCCCGTGCAGACACATCCTGCACGTACCAACGTGCGATAAGTTGAGTCTATTCCACTCAAGGTTGGTTTGGGGAGTCGCCCCACCCCTTCCTCGCTCACTCGTGCGAGGGAATCGGGGACGAACGCACCGCCGCCGTCCGTGCCGCCCGCCGACACTGGCCTTCGGCCACAAGGAGGTGCAGCATGACGGCTATGGCACACGCGCCTATGCCCACCGACGAAGAAACCCTCCTGGATTACTTCCTCGCCTTGGATACGCCCACGGGCTTCCGAGCCGAGCTGATCGAGGGGGAGATCGTTGTGACACCACCCACGGACGGCACGCATGAGCACTGCTTCAGCGGGATCGTCTCGCAGATCATGCGACAGTCCGCGGTGGACATGGACGTCTCCGGCTACAAGGGTCTCGAGATGCCCCGCGGCGGCAGGTGCCCCAAGAATCACGTGATCCCCGATGCCACCATCGCCCCACGCGCGCTGCGTCTCTTCCGCGGCGCCCCTCCCTGGATGCCCAGCGACGGCGTAGCCATGGTCGTCGAGGTGACATCAAGCAATCCGGAGCGCGACCGGAAGGCCAAACGGCACTGCTACGCCCGCGCCGGTATCCCGCTCTACGTGCTCGTGGACCGCAGCAGGGCCGAGATCACGCTGTTCAGCGACCCTTCCGGGGACGACTACACAGGGCACAACACCGCTCCTGTCGGCAAACCCCTCCCCCTCCCCGCCCCCTTCTCCTTCGACCTCGAAACCACCGACTTCCTCTGAATCCCGGGCCCCGCAGCCCCCGGGCCCCGAACTACCCTTGCCCCCATGGCCCATGACCTCAGTGCCCTCAGCCCGGAATACCTCGCCTTCTGGGGCGAGTATCTGATGCCGACGCTCACCACGCTCCGTACGGACGGGACGCCCCATGTCGTCCCGGTAGGCGTCACCTACGACGCCGGGCAGCGGATCGCGCGGATCATCACCCGCAAGGACAGTGCCAAGGTCAAGAACATCCTCGCCGCCGGGGCGGACGGTGCGACCGTCGCCGTGTGCCAGGTCGACAAGGGGCGCTGGGCGACGCTGGAGGGCCGGGCCCGGGTGCGCACGGACGCCGAGTCGGTGGCCGATGCGGTGCGGCGGTACGCCGAGCGGTACGGCCGGACGCCGACGCCCAACCCCGACCGCGTCATGATCGAGATCGCGGTGAGCAAGGCGATGGGCCGGGCCTGAGCGCCGGTCCGAGAGCCGCTCCCGCGGCCCTCCGGCCGCTGGCCGGAAACGGCCCCTCCGGATCCGCTCCGGGCCACCCACCTGGTACTCAAGAGCGACGGGAACCGAACAGCTCCGCGCAATCACGGACGACATCGGACCTGTCCCCTGCAAAAGACAGCAGCTGGAGGCCGTATGGCGTCGGCATTGTGCATCGTGACGACCGTTCCGCGCCGTCCGTCCCCCACCCGGCCGCACCCGCACGCCGAGCTCTGCCCGCGCTGCGGCGGCCAGCTCGCCGTCAATCAGGACGGCTGGAAGATCTGTCACGCCTGCGGCTATGCCTCGCCGCCCGGTACAGCCCCTCCTCCACGGGCCGCTCGCGGGGGTATCGTCGCCCCCACAGTCGCCACGCCCCGGAGGGCACGATGAACTCGGTCCGAGTCACGGCGATCGCCTGCCTGATGCCGCTGTCCGAGCTGGACGAGGATCCGTTCCTGGTCGATGACCGCAGCCAGCACGACATGTGCAAGCAGTGGGCAGCGGCCCGTGACTACCACCTGACCTGCCGGCTCAGCCTGCATCAGCTGCCCGCCGACCACAGCGCGCTGTGGCGTGATGTCGAAGAGGGCCTGGTCGATGTGTTCGTGGCGCCCAACCGCCGGGCGTTGGAGAACGCCATCGACGGCGCGGACGAATTCACCGCCCGGTGCGCCGCGGCCGGCATCCGCCTGGAGACCGCGGACCTCGATGAGCCGGTCTACACCCTGGCGATGAAGTCGCATGTGCACCGGCGGCTGTCGATGCCGACGGCGGGATACAACGGCTGCTGAGCGGGCCGCTGCCGGGCCCGGAAACGCGAGAAGGGCCGGGTCACCCCGGCCCTTCGGCACGTTTCATGCACCGGGCGCCCGTGCCCCGGCCGCGGCCGTCACTCCGGCCGCTTGGGGCGCCAGACCACCAGCGCGCTGCCCTGCTGCACATCCTGATACGGCACCAGATCGCGCCGATAGGAGGCATGCACCGCCGCTTCCCGCTGCTGCATCGCGCTGGCCGCGCCCTCCAGGGCGCCCTGCAGCTCGATGACCCGCTGCTGCAGGGCCGCGACCTGGTTCTCCAGCTCGATGATGCGCTTGATGCCGGCGAGGTTGATGCCCTCGTCCTGGGACAACTGCTGCACCGTACGGAGCAGTTCGATGTCCCGGGCCGAATAGCGGCGGCCCCGCCCGGCCGTGCGGTCGGGCGAGACCAGCCCCAGCCGGTCGTACTGACGAAGGGTCTGCGGATGCAGGCCGGAGAGCTGAGCCGCGACGGAGATGACGTACACCGGCGACTCTTCGGTCAGTTCATAGGGGTTACGACGCTGCCCGCCCCGGCTGTCCATCTCAAGCTCCCTTCGCGGCCTGGAACAGCTCCGCCCGCGGGTCCGGGCCCGCGGTCGCCTCGCGATAGGACTCCAGCGACTCCTTCGCCTTGTCGCTGAGGTCACCGGGGACCAGCACCTCGATGGTGACCAGCAGATCACCGCGGGTGCCGTCCTTACGGGCCGCTCCCTTGCCACGGGCCCGCATGGTGCGTCCGTTGGGGGTACCGGCCGGCAGCTTCAGCGTCACCGGCGGACCGCCCAGCGTCGGGACCTTGACCTCACCGCCGAGCGCGGCCTCCGGGAAGGTGACCGGCACCGTGAGGGTGAGGTTGTCGCCCTTGCGGCCGAAGACCGGGTGGGCGTCGACATGCACGACCACGTACAGATCACCCGCGGGGCCGCCCTGCTCGCCCGGGGCGCCCTTGCCGCGCAGCCGGATGCGCTGCCCGTCGGAGACGCCCGCGGGGATACGGACCTGCATCGTGCGGGCGCTGGTGGCCCGCCCGCTGCCCTTGCAGACCTCGCAGGCATCCTGGGCGATCAGGCCCCGGCCCTTGCAGTCGGCGCACGGGTCGGTGAGCGAGAAGCCGCCGCCCGCGCCCCGGCTGACCTGGCCGGTGCCGACGCAGGTCGGGCAGACCCGCGGCGTACCGTTCTTGTCGCCGGTGCCGGAACACGCCTTGCACGGCGCCTGGCTGGACATCCGCAGCGGGACCGTGGCCCCGTCCACCGCCTCGGTGAAGCTGAGCGTCACCTCGGACTCGATGTCCTGGCCACGGCGCGCATGGGTACGGGTACCGGCGCCGCCGCGGTTGAACAGGCCGCCGAAGACGTCCCCGAGCCCGCCGCCGAAGCCCCCGGCTCCGCCGGCTCCACCGGAGCCGCCCCCGAAGAGGTCACCCAGGTCGAAGTTGAAGCTGCCGCCTCCACCGGGGCCGGGCCGGTAGCCGCCGTTGCCGAACAGCGTGCGCGCCTCGTCGTACTCCTTGCGGCGCTTGCTGTCGCCCAGGACATCGTTCGCCTCGGAGATCTCCTTGAAGCGCTCCTCGGCCTTGGCGTCGCCCTTGTTGGCGTCCGGGTGGTACTCGCGGGCGAGCTTGCGGTACGCCTTCTTGATCTCCGCTTCGGTGGCGTCCTTCGGGACGCCGAGGACCTTGTAATAGTCCTTCTCGACGAAGTCCTTGGTGCTCATCCCCGACGTCCCTCCTTCCGCGCGGTTTTCTTTTCTGTCCTCACGTCAGCCCTCTTCCGGGCCACCGCTCTCCTCGTCCGAAGCCTTGGCGTCCTCGTCGGAGGTGGACTTGGGGCCCTGTGCGCCCGGCTGCGGCTCGGCGACGGCGACCCGCGCGGGGCGGATCGTTCGTTCACCGATGCGATACCCGGGCTGCAGGATCGCCACGCACGTCGTCTCGGTGACATCCGGTGCGTACGAGTGCATCAGCGCCTCGTGGATCGTCGGGTCGAAGGGCTCGCCCTCCTTGCCGAACTGCTGCAGACCCAGCTTGGCGACCACGGTCTCCAGCGATTCGGCCACCGACTTGAAGCCGCCGAGCAGTTCGCCGTGCTCACGGGCACGGCCGATGTCGTCGAGGGTGGGAAGGAGCTCGGACAGGAGGTTCGCCGCGGCGATCTCCTTGACCGTGACCCGGTCCCGTTCCACCCGACGGCGGTAGTTCTGGTACTCCGCCTGGAGCCGCTGGAGGTCCGTCGTGCGCTCGTTGAGCGCCGTACGTACCTGGTCCAGCTGCGCCTGGAGCGCTACGTCCGGTACGTCCCCGGCCGGGGCCGAGCCCGCCTTGTCGGCGGACTCGGCCTGCGCCGCGTCTTCGGAAGCGGCGTCGGAAGGGACGTCGGGCTTCTCGTCGAAGCCCGGGGTCTCCTCCGTCACGCGGCACCATCCTTCTTCGGCTTCTCGTCGTCGACGATCTCGGCGTCCACGACGTCGTCATCGGCCTTGGCCTGCTCGGCGCCCTCGGCACCGGCAGCACCCTCGGCGCCGGCCGCACCCTGGGCGTCGGCGTACATGGCCTGACCCAGCTTCTGGGAGACGGCCGCGACCTTCTCGGTGGCGGTGCGGATCTCGGCCGTGTCCTCGCCCTTGAGCTTTTCCTTCAGCTCGGTGACGGCTTCCTCGACCTCGGTCTTGACCTCGCCCGGGACCTTCTCCTCGTTGTCCTTGAGGAACTTCTCGGTCTGGTAGACGAGCTGCTCGGCCTGGTTGCGGGTCTCGGCGGCCTCGCGGCGCTTGGTGTCCTCGTCCGCGTACTGCTCGGCCTCCTGGCGCATCCGGTCGACCTCGTCCTTCGGCAGCGAGGAGCCGCCGGTGACGGTCATCTTCTGCTCCTTGCCCGTGCCCAGGTCCTTCGCGGTCACGTGCATGATGCCGTTGGCGTCGATGTCGAAGGAGACCTCGATCTGCGGGACCCCGCGCGGGGCCGGCGGCAGACCGGTCAGCTCGAACATCCCGAGCTTCTTGTTGTACGCCGCGATCTCGCGCTCGCCCTGGTAGACCTGGATCTGCACGGACGGCTGGTTGTCCTCGGCCGTCGTGAAGATCTCGGAGCGCTTGGTCGGGATCGTGGTGTTGCGCTCGATGAGCTTGGTCATGATGCCGCCCTTGGTCTCGATACCGAGGGACAGCGGGGTGACGTCCAGCAGGAGGACGTCCTTGACCTCACCCTTGAGCACACCGGCCTGGAGGGTGGCGCCGATGGCGACGACCTCGTCCGGGTTGACGCCCTTGTTGGCGTCCTTGCCGCCGGTCAGCTCCTTGACGAGCTCCGCGACGGCGGGCATACGGGTGGAGCCGCCGACCAGGACCACGTGGTCGATCTCGGACAGGTTGATACCCGCGTCCTTGATCACGTTGTGGAACGGGGTCTTGCAGCGGTCCAGGAGGTCCGAGGTGAGCTGCTGGAACTGCGAGCGCGTGAGCTTCTCGTCCAGGTGCAGCGGGCCCTCGGCGGATGCGGTGATGTAGGGAAGGTTGATCGTCGTCTCGGTGGAGGACGACAGCTCGATCTTCGCCTTCTCAGCGGCCTCGCGCAGGCGCTGGAGCGCCATCTTGTCCTTGGCGAGGTCGACGCCGTGGCCGTTCTGGAACTGCTTGACCAGGTAGTCGACGACGCGCTGGTCCCAGTCGTCACCACCGAGGTGGTTGTCACCGTTGGTGGCCTTCACCTCGACGACGCCGTCACCGATCTCCAGCAGCGAGACGTCGAAGGTGCCGCCACCGAGGTCGAAGACCAGAATGGTCTGGTCGTCCTTCTCCAGGCCGTAGGCCAGGGCGGCCGCGGTGGGCTCGTTGACGATACGCAGGACGTTGAGGCCCGCGATCTCACCGGCCTCCTTGGTGGCCTGGCGCTCGGAGTCGTTGAAGTAGGCCGGAACGGTGATGACCGCGTCGACGACCTTCTCGCCCAGGTATGCCTCGGCGTCGCGCTTGAGCTTCTGCAGGATGAAGGCGCTCATCTGCTGCGGGTTGAAGCCCTTGCCGTCGATGTCGATCTTCCAGTCGGTGCCCATGTGGCGCTTGACCGACCGGATGGTCCTGTCGACGTTGGTGACCGCCTGACGCTTGGCGACCTCGCCGACCAGCACCTCGCCGTTCTTGGCGAAGGCGACAACGGACGGCGTGGTCCTGGCGCCCTCGGCGTTGGTGATGACGGTGGGCTCACCGCCTTCGAGAACACTGACGACGGAGTTCGTCGTGCCCAGGTCGATGCCGACCGCACGTGCCATTTCAATTCCTCCAGCTGACTTGAGTGGAACAGGCTCAACAGTGCAGCACCGAGGAAATCCTGTCAACAGACCTGAGTCGTGGGCACTCAAGTTTTATATCGCCCTTACCGTCACCACGCTTCCACGGGAGGACGCCGGGGCCCTGCACAGGGTTGCCTTCGCGACGCAGATCACCGGCCGGGCGGCTTCATGGGGCGGAGGAGAATGGGTAACCTCAGCCGCAGACCCAAAAAGTTACCGCTTAGTAGTTCCCCACCGTTTCCGCTCTCGCAGGTACGAGGAGCCTCCCATGCAACTCGCCGCGATCATCGTGTCGCTGGTGCTCATCGCGGTCGCCGTGGCGCTGTTCGGCCGCGCCCTCCTGCAGATCTACCGCCAGATGCGGCTGGGCCAGCCCGTGCCCGCAGGCACCCGGACCGACGCTCCCGCCCAGCGGACCGTCACGGTGGCCAAGGAGTTCGTCGGCCACACCCGGATGAACCGCTGGGGCGTCGTCGGCGTGGCGCACTGGTTCGTGGCGGTGGGCTTCCTCACCCTGCTGCTGACGATCGTCAACGCCATCGGCCAGCTCTTCCAGGCCGACTGGCTGATCCCGTTCATCGGCGGCTGGCTGCCGTGGGAGATGTTCGTCGAGGCGATGGGCACGTTGACGACCGTGGGCATCATCGTCCTGATCGTCATCCGCCAGCTGAGCCGTCCCGGCAACGCGGGCCGCAAGTCCCGCTTCGCGGGCTCCAACACCGGCCAGGCGTACTTCGTCGAGACCGTCATCCTCATCGTCGGTATCTGCATCGTGACGCTGCACGCCCTGGAGGGCGCGCAGCACGGCGTCGACCACTACGAGCCCGCGTTCTTCATCTCGTACCCCCTGGTCGCGGCCTTCAAGGGCATGAGCCTCGGCACCGTGCAGAACCTGACCTACCTCTTCGCGGCCATCAAGATCGCCACGTCCTTCATCTGGATGATCACGGTCTCGCTGAAGACCGATATGGGTGTGGCCTGGCACCGCTTCCTCGCCTTCCCCAACATCTGGTTCAAGCGCGAGGCGGACGGCGGTGTCGCCCTCGGCGCACTGCAGCCGATGACCAGCGCGGGCAAGCCGATCGACTTCGAGGACCCGGGCGAGGACGACCAGTTCGGCGTCTCCCAGGTCGAGCACTTCTCCTGGAAGGGCCTGCTCGACTTCTCCACCTGCACCGAGTGCGGCCGCTGTCAGTCGCAGTGCCCCGCCTGGAACACCGGTAAGCCGCTGTCGCCGAAGCTGCTGATCATGGCGCTGCGCGACCACGCACACGCCAAGGCGCCGTACCTGCTCGCGGGCGGCGGCAAGGACATGGAGGGCAACGAGCAGGCGACCGCCGAGCAGCTCGCCGACGTGCCCGCGTCCGCGCTGGCCGAGGCCGAGCGCCCGCTGATCGGCACCCTGGAGGAGAACGGGGTCATCGACCCCGACGTCCTGTGGTCCTGCACCACCTGCGGCGCCTGTGTCGAGCAGTGCCCGGTCGACATCGAGCACATCGACCACATCGTCGACATGCGCCGCTACCAGGTCATGATCGAGTCCTCGTTCCCGTCCGAGGCGGGCACGATGCTCAAGAACCTGGAGAAGAAGGGCAACCCCTGGGGTCTGGCCAAGAAGCAGCGCCTGGCGTGGACCAAGGAGGTCGACTTCGAGGTTCCGGTCGTCGGCCAGGACATCGAGGACCTGACCGAGGTCGAGTACCTCTACTGGGTCGGCTGCGCCGGTGCCCTGGAGGACCGCGCCAAGAAGACCACCAAGGCCTTCGCGGAGCTGCTGCACATCGCGGGCGTGAAGTTCGCGATCATGGGCGGCGACGAGAAGTGCACCGGTGACTCGCCGCGCCGTCTGGGCAACGAGTTCCTCTTCCAGCAGCTGGGCGCCGAGAACGTCGCGACGCTGAATGCCGCCTTCGGCGAGGACGACGAGGACGAGTCGACCAAGAAGCCGAAGTCGTCGAAGAAGATCGTCGCGACCTGCCCGCACTGCTTCAACACGATCGCGAACGAGTACCCCCAGCTGGGCGGCGAGTACGAGGTCATCCACCACACCCAGCTGCTCCAGCACCTGGTGGACGAGGGCAAGCTCACCCCCGTCACCCCGGTCGAGGGTCTGATCACCTACCACGACCCCTGCTACCTGGGCCGCCACAACAAGGTCTACACCCCACCGCGCGAGATCATCGCCAAGGTGCCGGGCCTGCGGAACGAGGAGATGCACCGCCACAAGGAGCGCGGCTTCTGCTGTGGCGCCGGCGGCGCCCGGATGTGGATGGAAGAGCGCATCGGCAAGCGCATCAACAACGAGCGGGTCGACGAGGCGCTGTCGCTGAACCCCGACATCGTGTCGACGGCCTGCCCCTTCTGCCTCGTGATGCTGACCGACTCGGTCAACGGCAAGAAGAACGACGGCAAGGCGAAGGAATCCGTCCAGGTCGTCGACGTGGCCCAACTGCTGCTGGACTCCGTCAGGACCCCCGTCGACCCGGCGGGCGACGAGGAGCCGGAGGACGCGCCGGAGCCCGAGCCGGTGAAGTAACGGCGCGGGCAGGAGCGTTGACCGGCGGCCGGTCCCCTCCCAGGGGCCGGCCGCCGGCCTTTCCCGACGGCCGGCGGCCGTCGGCATTGCGGGGCGGCACGCCCCCCGGGAGCACCGGGGGGCTGCGGTGGGCGACACGACAACAGGATCACGGGTGGGGTGGACACGGCATGGGACGACGGATCGCCGCGACGGCTGGGCTCGGGCTGGCCCTTCTGCTCAGCTCCTGCGGGCTGCTCTCCCCCGCGGGCGACGCGCGCCCCGCCTCGCCCCACCGCGCCTCCTCACTGCCGCGGGCGCGCCCCGTCCCCACCGGCCACGGCAGCCGGGCCGCCCACGACTTCAACGGTGACGGCCACCCCGATCTCGTCCTCGACAGCCTGCTCGCACCGGCCGGCGGCCATGACGACGACCCGGGCCTCGGCATCGTCTACGGCTCCGCGCACGGACTCGACCCGGCCACCCGGGAGTTGCTCACCCCGGACCGCCATGCCGCCCCCACCAAAGGGACCGTCCCCGCGTCCTTCGACGCCGAGACCGTCTGCGACCTCGACCGGGACGGCTTCAGCGACCTGGTCGTCACCACCGACCCGCCGTACGACGGCATCGGCCGCCCGCCCGTCCCCGTACAGCTCCTCTTCGGCTCACCGCACGGCATCGGTCCCGCCCGTGCCGTGAAACTCCGCATCCCGGACCGGGCGAGATTCGGCAACGAATGGCCCGACCAGCCGGTCTGCGGCGACTTCGACGGCGACGGCGCACCCGACCTGGCCGTCACCGCCTCCGGCCCCCGGGTCAGCTACCTGCGGGGCCCGTTCACCCGCACCGGCGCCCCGAAAGCGGCCGGCGCGCCGGTCGACATCCCCGGGACCGCCCTCGCGACCACCACGCCCCTGTCGACGTCCGACATCGACGGCGACGGCGCCGACGACCTCCTCGTACGGGCCGCCGACCCCGGCCGCCGCGCCCGCAGCCGGCTCGCCCCCGGCGGCCCCCGGGGCCCGGTCCGCGCCGGCCGGGCCGCCTACCCGCCCGGTTACGCCACGGTCTTCGGCCGCTTCACCGGGGGCGGGCGGGGCGTGACCTCCGTCACCGCCGACACCGGTGGTCTGCTCTCCGTCGGTGGCCGCCCCGGCAGAATCCGTACCGGCACGGGCGGGATCCCCACCCTCGCCGCCGGTGATGTGGACCACGACGGAAACCCGGATCTCGTCGTGGCCGGCAGCCGCCCCGCCCTGCTGAGCGGCACCGCGAAGGGGCTCTCCACGACCGCCCGCCGCCTGCCCGTGCCCCGCCTGCCGGGCTCCAGACGCCCGCACTCCACGGTTCTCGCGCTCGCCGACTTCGACGGCGACCACCGCGCCGACCTCGTCCTCCTCACCCGGCGCGACCGCACCCACGACAGGGTGACGCTCCTGCCCGGCGGCCCGTCAGGACTCGCCGCGCGGCCCGCCCTCTCCTTCACCACGGCGGATTTCACGGCCCCCTGACGGCCCGCCAGCTGATTGTGGCCGGTGGCTAATACACTTGTCCCGGCGCGGGACGCATCCGAGCATGACGCCATGAACACAGACACGGGCAGGGCCACGGCCGACGATCCGAGCGCCCTGGCGCGCCCCGCCCCACGCGAGACGCCGCCCGCCCCGCCCGTCACGGTCCGGCTCGCGCTCCCCACCGACGCCCCCGCGATCGCCGCCGTCCACCAGGCGTCACGGCAGGCCACCATGCCGTACCTGCCGCCCCAGCGCCGGACCCACGAAGAGGTCACCCGCTGGATCCGGGAGATCGTACTGCCGCAGTGTCACACACTCGTCGCCGTCCGTGGCACGGAGCTCCTCGGCTATGCGTCCCTGCAGGGCGAGTTGCTCGAACAGCTCTACCTCCGTCCCGATGTCCGGCGCACCGGCATCGGCTCCGCCCTCCTCGCCGCGGCACGACGGCACCGCCCCGACGGCCTGTACCTGCATGTCTTCCAACTCAACACCGATGCAAGGGCGTTCTACGCCCACCACGGTTTCCGGGTCGTGGCCGTCGACGACGGCAGCTCCAACATGGAGAACCTGCCGGATCTCACCCTCCGCTGGACCCCGGTCCCCGGGGCCCGCCCCCCTCGGGGAACCCCCTAAGGGATGTCACAGGTCAGCAGCAAACCGGGGCCCGATCCCCCTGCTCCGCCACCCGGTCCACGCGGACCAGGTACTTTCGAGTACGTGGCTGGATTCAGGATGGGTCGCGGACGGGATGCCCGCCCCGCGCAGAACGGACAGCAGGGGCAGCAGGGGCAGCAGGCTCCGTACGGGCAGCAAGGGCCGTACGGGCAGCAGCCCCCCTCGCCGCCTGGGCAATGGCAGCAGGCACCGCAGCAGTACGGCGGCCCGCCACAGGGGCAGCCGCAGGGGCAGCCACAGCCGCACGGGCAGTACGGCGAGCCCGAGTACTTCGGCGACGGCGGCTACCAGCCCCAGCAGCAGTCCTACGCACCGTATTCGAACGACAACAACCCTGGACACACCCAGCAGTTCAGCGTCGGCGACGCCCCGGACACCTACGGTCCGCCGCCCGGCCAGTACGACGGCGGCTCCGACGAGTACGGGGCGGGCGACACCTACCGCGCCGGCCAGACCAGCGCGCCCCCGGCCGGCCCGCGCCTGCACTGGAAGCAGCTGCTCCCCGGCATCGTGCTGCGCCCCGACGCCACGTTCTGGCAGATGCGTGACCACCAGGTCTGGGCCCCCGCGCTGATCGTCACCTTCGTCTACGGCCTGCTCGCGGTCTTCGGCTTCGACAAGGCCCGCGAGGATGTGCTGAACGCCACCCTCTCCAACATCATCCCGTGGGTGGGGATCACCGCGGTGATGTTCATCATCGGCACCCTGATCCTGGGCGCGGTCACCCACACCATGGCCCGCCAGCTCGGGGGTGACGGCGCCTGGCAGCCGACCATCGGCCTGGCCATGCTGATCATGACGATCTCGGACGCGCCCCGGCTGCTGTTCGCGATGTTCCTCGGCGGCGACAGCACTCTGGTCCAGGTCCTGGGCTGGCTGACCTGGCTCGCCACCGGCTACCTGCTCACCTCCATGATCAGCAAGTCGCACGATCTGCCGTGGCCCAAGGCGCTCGGCGCCGCCGCGATCCAGCTGGTCGCGCTGCTCGCCCTGGTGAAGCTCGGCACCCTGTAAGGCCACACCGGCCACGGCAAGGGCCCGCCCCGGAGCACTCGGCTCCGGAGCGGGCCCTTTGCCATACGGCAGGCTCACTCCCTCCGGGCGTCAGGCGAACCGCTGCCCGGCCGACCCGTCGCACCCCTGCAACCGCAGCGGTTCCTTCGCCGCGGCCAGCGTCAGACACAGCGACTGCGCGGCGGCCGGCCGGATCGTGCCGCCGTCGGCCCGTACGAACTGCTGGTTGGCCGCGCCCGAGCAGTTCCACAGCACCAGCCCGGCCCCGGCCGTGTACCGCGCGCCCGGCACATCCAGGCACCGGTCCTGGGTCAGCTCCACATGCAGCGACCGCTGCTCCGGGTCGTACCACCAGCCCTGGTTGCGCTGGCCGTGACAGTCCCAGCCGCCGACCACCGTGCCATTACGGCTGGCGCTCCCGGTCGCGTCCACACAGCTGCCCGTCCCGGCGCTCTTCAGCGGCCGGTAGGCGTCGTCCCAGCCGCCCGGGTACAGCTTCGGCTGCCCGGTGCTCGCCGGATCGGCACAGGCCGCCTCACGCAGCCCCGACGCGTACAGCTGGGTCAGACAGGACGCGAACGCGCCGTGCCCGCGGGCGTTCGGGTGGAAGGACTGCCGCACCGAATTCGAGTTCGGCGGGAAGGGGTTGGTGAGGTTCACATACAGCCCGCGGGCCCAGGTCTCCTCCATGCACACCTCGTGCCCGTGGAACAGCCGCGAGGCGTCCAGATAGGTCGCGCCGCTGTCCCGCGCCGCCTTCCGCACCCCCTTCTCGAACGCGGGCACGGCGGCATTGCGCCCCCAGCCCGCATCGGAGGTGTAGCCGGTGCAGCCGCCCAGCAGCTTCCCCGGATACTGCGGGTTGTCCTCCACATCCGGCCCGATCGGGCTCGGATACGACATCACCACAAGCCGGTAGTCGCCGTCGGCGTACCCCGCGTCCCGCAGCACGGTCCGCAGATCGCCGACCGTCCGCTCGACCTTCGGCACCAGCCCGTCGACCCGGGCCTGCCAGCCCGGCTGATACTTCGGCTCGCAGGTGCCCTGCAGCAGGAACCAGCGGGTGACGCAGTCCGTCATCACCGACCCGAACTGCAGATCGTCGTTGGCGCCGGCCACCAGGAGCACCATCTTCAGCCGGGTGTTACGGGCCGCGATGGCGAGGCTGTCGCTCTGCACCAGCTCGTCGGCGTACTGCTTGCTGCCGCCGATCACGATATTCCCGCTGGACGCGCCCGAGCAGGCGGCGTTGTACGTCACCTCCGCCGCGATCCCGGTCCGGTGGATCGCCGAGTCCGGCGACCGGTGACACCAGTTGTCGGGGCCGTCCGTCCCCGCTTCGTACGTCCCGACGCCCTCGCCCGAGATCTCACTGTCCCCCAGCGAGATCAACGAGGTCTTCCGCTCCCCGAGGGGCCGCTCGGCCGGGTCCCCGTAGAGCCGGTCCGCCTCCCGCGCCCGGATCTTCTCCAGCTCGGGCGACAGCGGCTTGGCGGCCGTGGCGCCGGCGGGTGCCGTGCCGCCCGCGGCCCCGGGGGCGGCGCTCGCCCCACCCGCCGCCACGGTGAACACCATGGTCAAGGCCGCCGTCGAGGTCGCCACGACGGCCCGCAGCCGCCGCCCGCGCCCCGTACGCGGCCCATATCCCGTACCCCGCCCACGTAACGCCCACCGCCCGCGTCTCGCACGCAGCATGGGGCCTCCCCTCCGGTCGCCTGTTACCGCGGGTTTTACTCGCAGGTAAGCACCGGTGGAACACCCGGAACGGGATTGGCCGAAAGCGGCGCAGCAAAAGACCGGCCGACATCAACTCCCCTACGGGGAGCGGCGATCGGCCGGCCCTGTCACCTCAGGCGTCGAGAATCTGCCCCTCGCGCCGCACCACGGGCGGCTCGACGCTCCACGGGAAGTTGATCCACTCGTCCGTGCGCTTCCACACGTACTCGCACTTCACCAGCGACTGCGACTTCTCATAGATCACCGCGCTGCGGACCTCCGCCACGGTCCCCTGGCAGAAGTCGTGCACGAGCTTCAGCGTCTTGCCGGTGTCGGCGACATCGTCGGCGATCAGCACCTTCTTCTCCGAGAAGTCGATCGCATTCGGCACCGGCGCCAGCATGACCGGCATCTCCAGGGTGGTCCCCACCCCGGTGTAGAACTCCACATTCACCAGGTGGATGTTCTTGCAGTCCAGCGCGTACGCCAGTCCTCCCGCGACAAAAACGCCGCCACGGGCGATCGACAGCACGACATCGGGCTCGTACCCGTCATCGGCGATCGTCTGCGCCAGCTCACGGATCGCCCCGCCGAACCGCTCGTACGTCAGGTTCTCCCGCACGTCACTCACGTATCTCTCTCAGACCTTCTGTGTCCACACCCTCTGCCACGCGCCCGCCCTGTAGAGCGCGCCCCCCACACCGACGCGGCCGTGTCATACCTGCGTGCGGTGGAAGTTCCTGAACGACCGGGACGGCGTCGGACCGCGCTGCCCCTGGTAGCGGGAGCCGTACTTCTCGCTGCCGTACGGGTGCTCGGTCGGCGAGGTCAGCCGGAACATGCACAGCTGCCCGATCTTCATGCCCGGCCACAGCTTGATCGGCAGCGTGGCGACATTGCTCAGCTCCAGCGTCACATGCCCGCTGAACCCCGGGTCGATGAACCCGGCGGTCGAATGCGTCAGCAGCCCCAGCCGCCCCAGCGAGCTCTTGCCCTCCAGCCGGGACGCCAGGTCATCGGGCAGCGTGATGACCTCGTACGTCGAGGCCAGCACGAACTCACCCGGGTGCAGGATGAACGCCTCATCCCCCTCGGGCACCACCTCACGGGTCAGGTCGCTCTGCTCCACGGCGGGGTCGATGTGCGGATAGCGGTGATTCTCGAACACCCGGAAATAGCGGTCGAGCCGCACGTCGATGCTGGACGGCTGCACCATCGACTCTTCGTAGGGGTCGATACGCACCCGACCAGCATCGATCTCGGCCCGGATGTCCTTGTCTGAGAGAAGCACGCAGACGAGGATACGCGCCCGCCCGACCCCCACCGCACGACGAGGGCCCGGCCCCCCACCGGGGAAGCCGGGCCTCGCCCACTCCTGGTCCTACTGCCGGCCGCCGCCTCCCTCACGAGGTGCGGCTGCCGCTCTCAACGAAGTGCCACGGCTTTCTTGATCGCCACACACTTCTCCTGCTCGCTTCTTGCTCGCTATCGCCTCTTGATCGCTACCGCTTGGCGTGCTCGACGGGCACCGAGTGCCGCAGCCGAGCACAGCGCGGGCAGCGCAACAGCCGTCCGGGACCGAGCCGGTCGGTGGTCTGCATCGGGAACGAAGCGGTGCTGAACACGTGGCCCTCGGCACAACGTACGACGGTGCGCTCCATCAAGTCCCTCTCCCAACTGCGTGGACAACAAAAGCCACATTAGGGGATGAACTGGGCGCCACCACACGCGGCACTCCGACGCCCAACCGTACGCCCCAACTCCCGCACCCCGCACCCGCATCCCACCCCGGAACCACACCCTCCACCCCGGGACCGCGCCTCCCTCAACAGCCCCACGGAACACCCCTGCCACACCCCCACCGCACTCCCACTCACACCACCCAGGCATGCCAAATGCACCGCGGGGCGGCGATGGGGTAGAGTGTGCGACGATGTTCCGCTCTCGATCGAGGCGGGATGACGCGGGTGTAGTTTAATGGTAGAACATGAGCTTCCCAAGCTCAGAGCGCGGGTTCGATTCCCGTCACCCGCTCTATATGGAAGCCCCAGGTCAGTGACCTGGGGCTTGTTTGTTGTCTAGACCGCTTTGCGGTCGACCAGCCCTCCACCAGCCCTATCTGGCGACGGAGGTGCAGATTCCGCGAACTCCCCCACCGCCCCAGGCGCCTTGGCAGCCGATCTTCTCGAATAGCGAGACACGTCTTCTGTGACTTGGGCCACCTGTGCCTGAGGGGTCGTGAGATTACGGATGCAAAATGGGCCCTGGGGAAAGAAGTTCATCTGGCGCCTTGCCTCCGCGCCGGAGGGCGAACGCGCTCCGCTGTCCTCTGCCACGAATTCTTGGCCATTGCCAGGCGAGCTTGACCGACTTCCATCCCGGTGCCCTCCACCATGCGGGCGCGGTCAGCGGGGAGGCGGCCCGAAGAGGAGCTCTGCGAGTCGGCGCCGTACTGCTGGTGAAGCCATGGCGTCGCCGGTGCTGAAGAACGTGACGTCGTCCGAGTCACTGATGAGCTGCGGTGCGTAGTACCCAAGCCCGGGATGCTTCTTCATCACGGGGCACGCATGCGCGTGCGGCAGGCGGTGGCCGCCAAGACCAGCACACGACGTACAGCTGCCAGTGGCATCGCGTCGGCGCCCATCTGGCGGCAGCGGTGTCAGCCACCCTTCGCCCTTGCACTCCTCGCACATGCTCTCCTTCGCATGGCAACTGCATGCTGCGGTGGTATCGGCCACTTGGGACTTCATAAGGGGACGATAGCCAGCGGCACGCGGCTAATGGTGGCGGATCTGAGGATTGGGCACAGTGGTCATACTTGTTTGCCAGACGGCCATGATCACTTGTCAGCGGACAGCCGCCGAAAGCACAGCGCGGCGAAGGCAGGACCGGTGTTGCTGACCGGTCCTGCCTTCGCCTCGCATTGCCCCCTCTGAACAGGGGAAGCCGGCGCCTCAGCCGGAGCGCTTCTGCTTCTCCTCCCGGTGCTCGGCTGCCTCCCTGCGCTGCTGGCGCACCTCGGCGTCGATGCTCTTCGCGAGCTTGCGCTGGTGTTTCTTCTTGGAGTGCTGGTAGATCAGCTGAGCCTTCGGGCTGGACTGGCCCGCGCGGACCATGAGGTCCTTGAGCTTCGCACCAGAGTCAGCCGCCAGGGTGTTGCCGGTGTGGCGCAGATCGTAGAAGCGGAAGTTGTCCGGCAGTCCCACCGCGATGCGCGCCCTGCGCCACTTGCGCCCGAAGGAGGACCGTCGCAGAGCGGCCCCTCGCTCGCCCACGATGAGGAGTCCGTCCGGCTCCTTCTCCGCGAACCACTGAAGGTGGCGGTGCAGCTCGGGCACGATGAAGTCAGGCAGATACACCGCGCGCTTGCCCGCCCTCGACTTCGGATCGCCGATCACCTTCTTGCCGTTGGTCAGCTCCGGTGCGGCACGCCTGATCCACACCACGCCCTCGTCGACGTCGATGTCGCTGCGACGCAGCTCCGCGAGTTCTTCAGGACGCAGGGACGCGAAAGCGCCGAGGAAGATCATGATGCGCCAGCGTGGTCCGATGGCTTCGGCCAGCGCATAGACCTGTTCAACCTCGGCGACATCGCGCTCATCGGCCTCCTCCTTGCCGGCGCCCTTGATGCGGCACGGGTTGCTCTTGAGGAGATCGTCGTCGACCGCGGTTTGAAGGATGGCCTTCAGCAGGCGGTAGGACTTGGCCACCGTCGTCTTCGCACCGTTGGTTGCCTTCAGCCGCTCGGCTCGCCAGACGCGCACATCCGACGGTTGGATTTCGTCCAGGTCCCACGTGCCGAACGTGGGCACGATGTGCCTGGCGAGCAGCCGGGTGTACAGGTCCTCGGTGGTCGCTGCGAGGCCGCGCTCATCGACCCACTTACTCGCGAAATTCTCGAAGTTGACCACGCCGGCGTCGGGGTCGGTCCAGTGCTTGCGCTCAATATCGGCCTGGGTCAGCGCGAGCCAGGTCGTTGCCTCGGTCTTGGTCTCGAACGTCTTCGGCGCGTAGCGCCGCTTGCCGTCCGGAGCCCAGTAACGGGCCTGGAAGCGCCCCGACTCGGTCTTGCGCACATTGCCGAATTCACGCCGCTGCGGCTTGCGCGCCATCAGGCGGCCTGGCCGTAGCCGGAGCGAAGCCCTCGTGCCGGGGTCTGATGCAGGTTCGGGTGACAGGTTCGGTCACGCAGCCTGGAGGGCCGGTGTGGTCATGACGGCCTCGAATTCGACGGGTGTCAGCCGGCCGAGTGCGGCTTGTCTGCGGCGCCGGTGGTAGGTCCTCTCTATCCAGGACACGATCGCGATCCGCAGTTCTTCACGGGTGGCCCAGGTCCGGCGGTCGAGGACGTTCCGCTGCAGCAGGCTGAAGAAGGACTCCATGGCCGCGTTGTCGCCGGCCGCCCCGACTCTCCCTATCGATCCGGCCATCCGGTGGTGGTCGAGAGTCCGGACGAACTTCCGGGACCGGAACTGTGATCCGCGATCGCTGTGCAGGATGCACCCGTCGACGTGTTCACGCCGGGCCACGGCGTTGTCCAGGGCGGCTACGGCGAGGCGGGACTTCATCCGCGCATCAATGGAGTAGCCCACGATCCTGTTGCTGAAGACATCCTTGATCGCGCAGAGGTACAGCTTGCCCTGGCCGGTGGCGTGTTCGGTGATGTCGGCGAGCCACAGCCGGTTCGGGCCGGTCGCGGTGAAGTTGCGGCTCACGAGATCGTCGTGCACCGGAGGGCCGGCCTTCTTGCCCCGGCCACGCTTCTTCCCGAAGACACTCCACCAGCGATTGTCCCGGCAGATCCGCCACGCGGTGCGCTCGGCCATGCCGGCTCCGCCACCACGCGCTTCATCGGCCAGGAACCGGTAGCCGAACTCCGGGTCGTCGCGGTGGGCGTCGTACAGCGCGTTCGCGCGATATGCCTCCACCAGCACGGCGTCGGCAACCGGCTTGCCCAGCCAGCGGTAGTAGGGCTGTCTGGCGAGCTTGAGCACCCGGCACGTCACCGTGACGGGCACCCCGTCCGCGGCCAGCTCTTTCACGAGCGGGTAGATCCTTTTCCCGGCAGATGCGCCTGCGACAGATAGGCCGCGGCCCGGCGCAGGACCTCGTTCTCCTGCTCCAGCAGCTTGATCCGCCGACGTGCTTCCCGCAGTTCCGCGCCCTCCTGGCTGGTCACCCCGGGCTTGGTCCCGTCGTCGACATCCGCCCGGCGCATCCACTTCCACAACGTCATCGGGTGGACCCCGAAGTCGGTGGCCACCTGCTCCACCGTCACGCCCGGGCCGCGGTTTCTCGCGACCCGCACGACGTCCTGGCGGAACTCTTCCGGATAAGGCTTGGGCACAGCGACATCCTTTCCACCCGCCCTACAGGGCAAGCCAGTTCAGATGTCACCCGATCGTGCAGCAGACCCCTCAACCAGGAGGCGGCTCGGCCTGATAAGGGCGCCAGCAAGACCGTGTCACCAGCCGCAAACTACGTCCAACCTCTGATCTGCATCAAACGGCTCTGGCGCGCCGTGGGTTCGCGGAAGCATGAGGCTATGTCGATCTGGTACGGGACTGCTGGCTCTGTGCGAGCCCACTGGAAGCGCGCCTTCTTTCCTGTCGGGTTTGTCGTGAACGTCTGGAGCAACCAGCTGTACGACACCCGCTACCGGGTTCCTGGCGTGATTCTCTTCGTCTGCAGTCTTGTGCTCACGCTGTGGGGGGCGCGTCAGTGGCGGGGATTCACTGAAGGCTGGCATGCACCGAAGCAATTCCGCGGCTGGCTGATAACTACGTTCCACACGCCTGCATGGATCAGACGCTGGGAGAAGCTGAAGGTGGCGGTCTGGGCGGTGGTCGCATTCAAGTTGTTCATGTATCCGCTCAACGTGTTCGACAGGATAGTGGCGGCCCCTGAGCAGTTCCTCGACCACGGTTGGGACGCTAAGAAGATGCTGGCGTTCTGCTTCCTGTTTCCTCACTTCGCCCGCTGGATCGAACCGAAGGACGACCTGCTCGAACGGCTTGACGGGCGCGTCCTCCGGGCCATGGCCAGCCGGACTCTGGCGAATTTCAACGGGGCTTGTGGCGCGGCGGTATTGCTATACGCCGTCCTTTCCATGGTCTCCCGCGACTACATCAAGGTGTTGCCAGCCTTGGCAGTCACGATCGGCATCGGCGCGGTGGTGGCAACGCACAAGATGTGGGCTCGCTATCGCAAGCTGTGCACGCAGGCCCACAAGGACATCCAGACCCTGATTCGGGCGCTGGAACAGTCTCCCGGAACCGAGAATCAGTTGGCGGTCCTGGATGCCTGGGACACGGTGGAGCGGGACCTGCGCACCCGAGTTGACACGGGCTATGCCTTCGGTATGCGGTTCGCTCCGAAGGCGGTCATCGCCGCACTCGACGAGGCTGTGGAGGCGGCGGGCAAGGGGCTGCCCGGTCATCAGGAAGCACGGGATCAAGCACTGGCTGACTTGAAGATCATTCGGAGTGTGTGCGCCCAACGGATCGATTCTGTGGCGTGAGGTGGCTTGCGGCTGATGCCACGGTTCTTACTGGCGGCCCTGCCGGCGGGCGGTGAGCCAGTTCGGAGGTCAGGACGTCTCACCGTCCCATGCTCACCCCACGCGGTAGCGTCCTTCGACAGGCCCATGGAGAGGGAGCACGCAGCATGCCGCAGCCCACGGACACCGCCAACCGCCAGGCCCAGCGCGGGCTCATCCTGGATTTCGCCGGGGTCCTGACCGCAGACCCGCGCCCCGTGCACCGCGCGTGGTGCGAGTCGGAAGGACTGCGCCCGGAGGCATGGCGTGCCACCCTCAACGACCACCCTGAAGGCCGACGGCTGTACGCCGCGCTGGAGATCGGCGAGATCGGGCAAGCCGAGTGGAACGAGCGAACCGCGGCCCTGCTCGGTGCTGATGTGGCACCGGAGAACCTGATGGGACGCGCCTGGGCCGGAGTGCCCGCAGCTCGACGTATGGCCGCACTCGCGCGTGCCGCCAAGGACGCGGGATACCGGCTCGCGCTCTTGTCGAACAGCTTCGGCCTGGATCCGTTCGATCCTTACGAGCATGCCGGTGTCTGGAGCCTGTTCGATGTACACGTCATCTCTGAGGCAGCCGGCATTGCGAAGCCGGATCCGGCTATCTACCAGCTGACGCTGGAGCGTCTCGGTCTCCCGGCACAGGCATGCGTGTTCGTTGACGACCATCCCGTGAACCTCCCGCCTGCCGAGGCGTTGGGCATCACCACCGTCCTCGCGACTCACGAGGCCGCCACAGTGGCCGAGCTGGAGGGTCTGCTGGGGGTGAGCACCGCCCTACCCGCATAGCGATGCGTTCCAGCCGATCGCCATCTCCTGCTGTCCCTATGGGTGTTCGCAGTCGGGCGACAGCGGGTACGGTCCACGCCTGGCCTGTCAGATTAGGGTCGCCGCCTGCCTGTCAGGATGAGGAGTGGCTGTCATGCAATGGTCGGAGTGCAGCACCGCCGAGCGACTCAAGACCCTCCGCGGCGGCATGACACAGGAGCAGTTAGCGGAAGCGGCCGCCGTGTCCGTCGGCGTCGTGCGGAAGCTGGAACGCGGCGGGACCGCCTCCCTCCCCTCTCTGCTCTCCATCGCCTCCACCCTCGGGACCGACATCGCCGTACTCCTCGGCCAGCAGGCACCCCGCCGCTCTATGGACCGTGACGAGCGAGCCGCCCTGCGCACCCTGTCGGCCGCCACCCACGATGCCGCCATCGGCATTCCCGCCAGCACCGAACCGGGCACCGTCGAAGAACTCCGCGCTGTCGTTCAGCGTGCCAACGCCGCCTATTGGGCAGGCCGTTACACCGAGCTCGGCGCACTGCTCGGTGCCCTGCTCCCCGAGGCCCGCGCCCGATACGACACCGCGGACGCAGACGAGCGGGAAGCCGCGGCCGGCGTCCTGGCCGATGTCTTCCAGACCGCGGGAATGGCCGCGAACGTCTGGGGCTCGCGAGACCTCGCCTACGCAGCACTCACCTACGGCCGTCAGATCGCTGTGCAGGCCGGGGACGACCTTCGTGACGCCCACCTCGCCGCCACCACGGCATGGGTCAACCTCCGCGACGGGCGGACCACGCAGGGGTTCGCGCTCGCTACCGCCCAGGCAGACCGGATCGAACCGAAGATGTCCGAGCACGACCCGGACCGGCTATCGGTGTACGGGCAGCTCGTGACGAACGCCGCCGTGTCCGCATCCCGGGGTGGTGCCTCGGCGGACACCGCCCGTGAATATCTCTCCCAAGCGCATGCGGTCGGCGCTCGCCTCGGCGCCGAGCACGCCCGTGGTCTGCATGCCCAGCCTTTCGGCCCTCTGTATGCCGCCACCCAGGCCATGAGCATCGCCGTCGCCCTCGGCGACACCGCCAGGGCCCTTCGGCTCATGGATACGGTCCGGCTGGACGACACCGTGCCCCTTGCCACCCGAGCCCGCTACGGCCTCGACGTGGCCTTGACCCATGTGGAGTGCCGGCGGTGGGGCCAGGCTGCCGACACCCTCGAAGCCGTCTGTGCCATGGCCCCGGGATGGGTGCGCCACCAGATGTTGCCCGGCGTGATCATCTCCCGCCTGGCTGGTGTGTCCGTCGGCCGCCTCCGCGGACTCGCCCAGGCAGCCGGCGTTCCCCTCGGAGTCCGCTGACCGCCACGAGCCATGGCAGTTTGGGCTGCCGCTGCCAGCGCGACTGCCACGCCCCGTAGCACCCCGGTGGTGCGGCCGGACTCCGCAGCACGTGGCGTAGCAGTCCCCTGTCCGATGACCTCGCGGCGCCGCCACGGCCCGTGTCTGTCCCGGGCACGTCGTTGGCAGAAGGCTGAAGGCATGCCGCAAACCCCATCTGACGGCTTCGGCCGCGTACCCGTCGCCGTCTACTCCTGTACCGCCGAAACGGCGGTAGCACGTGACGCCGAACGTCGCGCCCGCCACTACGCCGACACGCGCCACTGGCACGTAGCCGGCGTGTGGTCCGACAATGATCCGAGCGTGGCCCTGGACGCCCGGCCTGGCTGGTCGGCCATAACGGGCGCGCTGTCCTCTGGCCTCATCCGTGGCATCGTCGTCGGAGGCGCATCCCACATCGCCGCCGATGCCGCACGGTTCGCCTCGCTCAGCGTCCTCATCCGCAACCGTGGCGGCTTCCTGGCCGAAGCAACAGCCGGGTCCTCCCGCCGAACCGCTGGGCAGCACGAGCGTCGCCGGATGCTGTTCGAAGCGTCGTCCGGCTGGTTGCCGTGGGGGTGCCTCGTGCCCAGGGGCACCTCGTCGTGATCCGGGCTCGGGTGAGCGGGGTCAGCGGCCGCCATCGCTCCAGTGCAGCGGACAGCGATCCCATCGGGCGGCTGTGCGTTGCGATGTGGCTCACGGGCCACATCGCAACTGTATTGGCGCTCGGCACTCTGATCGTCGACCAGGCGGGAACGGCCGAACTCTCAGCCGGACTTCCTTCCTCTCCGACTGCCGACGACCCAGTTCCTGGGCTCGCATCCGAGAGGAGGACGATGACCGACATCCCGCCTGGCGTCGCCACGAGTTCCGTGTCGGCTCCGCGCATCCAGGCGTTCACGCTGCAACAGGCCGAAGTCCACTCGACGGAAGGACGGATAGATGAGCGACTGGGAGTTCGTCAAGAACAGGACAGCAACGCAGGGCGCAGTGTGGAGGTCAGCTGACCGCCTCCTTTACAAGCGAACCGGCGGCGAGGATCTGCGGAAAGAGATCGAGTTCCAGCAGCTCGCCGTCGGCCTCGGTTACCCCGTTCCGAAAATCGTCGAGAGCGGCGAGGACGGCGAAGGCTACTTCGTCATCGAACGGTCCCTCGGCACCGCCTCACTACACGATGAAGCCCTCGCCGACGCCCAGCAAAATGGTGCAGTCCGCGACGAGGTGATCGACACAGCTGCCGCTGTTGCCTCCGGACTCCTGCGAGCCCAGGCGTCCCACCCCCTGCCCACAGCACCCTGGTTCGACAAGGCCGCCTTCACCGCCAACGTATTCGAGGAGAACCCGGACCTCGACACCCCACAGGTCCATGAGGCTGTCAAGCGAGCTCTCGACCGGATGGCAGCGCTGCCCATGGTCCACGGGCACCTCGACTACGGCCTCCCGAATGTCCTGGCCAAGGGCGTCATCGACTGGCAACACCACGGCCCCGTCCCTCTCGGCTACGACGTCTACCCCGCACTAGACATCGTGGCCTTCAAGGGAGGTGGCAAGGGCTACAGCGTCACCCCCGCACAGCGCACTGCCTACACCAGCGCCCTCGACGAGACCACCATCGACCTGTTCGGCCGGCCGGTGAGCGAGCACCTGGCCGACTTCCTGTTCGTCAAGTGCTTCTTCTTCCTCGCCCTCATGCGGCCCACCGACTCTGCACGGCACGACAAGCACATCAAGTGGCAGTACCGCCGCACCCTCTTCTCGATGGGACTTGATCAGTATGAGTCGTCCAGCACCATCGACACCGGTAGCTTCCCCACCCTGGCGCAGTTCGCAGACGGGCACCGGTAGGCCGGTCTCCGCCGTCCGCGACCGCGATTACCTGATGGACCACCACGGGGTCGTTTTCAAGGTGATCGGCGACAGCCATCCGGGCAGCCACTACCTCGGCTACGTGAAGTACCACCCCGACGACAAGGGCGACCGGCATCTGTTCGGCCAGACCTACCGGCAGAACAGCGTGGTGTCGAAGTCCTTCGGCATCCTCGCCACCCGGCCGGAGTGCTACGTCTACTCCGACACCCTCGGCTGCGTCATCACCGGCATCCCACGCGACGACATCGCCGTCCACTACTCCTGCCGCCACGCCCTCGTGGCCATCCACGAGGAACCCGGCCACGTCGCCGACAACCCCGCAGGCAAAGACCTCCTCGCGATCACCGAGTGGATCACCTCCAAGGGCGCCCAAGGACTGATCGGTGTCACCGGATCCTTCCTCGTCGGCTGCTACAACCAGCGCTCGGACATCGACCTCGTCTGCTACGGCCCCGAGGGCTACGCGGCCGCCCAGGAGCTCTTCAAGCACGAGGAGCTCATCAGGCCGTACGACGGGGACAACCTGACCCGCCTGTACATCCGACGGTCCAAGTACATGGAGGGCAGCTCCTTCGACGCGCTCATCAAGCAGGAGCGCCGCAAGCTCCAGGGCCTGACGGTGAGCGCCGGCGCGCACATCAGCTGCGAGCCCATCCGCGCCGACCGCGACAAGACCTTCTCCCACATCTCCGCCAAGGAAATCGGCGAGATCTCCCTCCTAGCGGAGATCACCGACCACTCCGAGGGCCTGACCACACCGGCCGTCTACGAGATCAAGGTGAAGACCGTCCTCAGCTCCACCGTCGACGAGCCCGAATCTCTCGCACGGAGGATCACCCACATGCGCTCCTACCTCGGCGCCTACACCGGCGCCTTCCGTTCGGGAGACACAGTGCACGTGACCGGCAAGCTCGTCCACACCCAGGACGGCGAACGCAGCGGCTTCGGCATCGAGCTCACGCCCTGGACCGTCAGCGGGTCCTACGTCGCAAACCTCGCCGGCTAGGAGCACCCCCGTGACACTCCTGATCATCCGGCACGCCGAGTCGGTGGAGAACGCCGACAAGTACAACGGCTTCTACCAAGACCCCCGCCCCTACAGCGGCGCCGCCGCACACCGCATCTCCCGCAGCCTCGTCGGCCTCACCCCGCGCGGCTTCCGCCAGGCCCAGTGGCTCGCCAAGACACTCCCCGACCACATCCAGCACGAACCCCGTGTCTACACCTCCACCTACCGCAGAGCGATCGACACCGCGGCCATCGCCCTGCCCAGCCTCCCTGCCGGCTGGCCCCAGCAGACGCCGCTCCTGGACGAACAGCACTACGGCGACGCCACCTACATGACCAAGCGCGAGCTCTACGACACCTACCCCGAACTCGCCGAGGACCGCCGACAGCGCAAGCACATCTGGACCGCGCCCGGCGGAGGCGAATCCCTCGCCAAGGGCGTCACCCAGCGGGCCACCGACTTCACCACGCTCACCCGCACCGCGCTGCAAACACCCTGCACGGTCATCGCCTTCACCCACCAGACCGCAGCCGTCGCGCTCCGCACCCTCCTCGAAGACCTCCCCCTGCCCGAGGTCCTCGCCGAGGAACGCAAGGGCAAGCTGCCCAACGCCGCGATCCTCCACTACAACCTGCACGGCAACCGATTCACCAGAACCGCGTTGACCACTCCACCACCTCTCTAGGAGCGTCCCGTGCATCCCCTGTTCTTCAACGGCCCGGTCCAGAACGGCCTCTTCACCTTCCAGACCAAGCCCGGCAAGGCCGTCGGCATCCGCTTGGCCGCAGCCCTCAACGCCGTTCTTGGCTCACCACCCACACCTCACCTGTGGAACACCGTCACCCTCGACGGCGACTTACGCCACCGCGCCGCCGACGGCGAACCGGTGACACGCACGGCCTTCGAGGCCCGCCTCATAGCCGACAAGTACGCGCCGGATCCCCAACCGGCGGCCGGCACCATGACCGACACCGATCCCGAGGTGGTCGCCCTGGCCCTGGAGTTGATCGGAGAGAACCTGCGCGCCGGCACCGTGGTGATCAGCCGCGAGACCATCCCCATCTGCAGATCCTGCGACCACATGACAGGCCACGGCAGCCATGCCTGTCGCGCCTGCGGCAGCACCGACATCCGCGAACACACCACACGGCACCTCGTTGCCGAGCTTGCGAAGAACCATCCCACCCTCGACCGGACCGACATCCACTCCAGCCACCGCGCCCAGCCCAAGCATCTGCAGAACACGACCGGCAGCACCAGCGCCCGCCTGATCATCTCCCGCACCCGCGACCACGGCATCGGCCTCGCGCCCCTCGGCCTCCCCGGCCTCGTCCTCGACCCACGCGTCGGCGTCCACGACACCGTCCTCGCCGCAGCCCGCCGGCACGAGGCAGACACGGCGGTCATGACGATCACCCAGAACGCCGCCAACCACATCGCCGCCCACGGCCAGCACTTCCGCGAGCACCACGGCACCCGATTGAAATACGCCCTCCACGGACACCTCCCCTACGACCACACCGCCGACCTCCAGACGATGTACGAGGCATACCGAGCCACCGCCACCACCCGGCAATCGTTCGAGAGGTGGTTCCTCCCCCTCTTCTCCCTCAAGGAGAAGAGGGGAACCCACCCCGAACAGCTGCCTCAGCTCTTCAAGCACTTCATGCGGGCCCACATGGATCGCTCCTCCGACCCCGCCCCAGCCGAAATCGCCGCCGTACGACAGGCCGTCGCCCAAGGCCGCACGGAATGGATCACCAGTAGACGCCTACTGGCCGCCGGGCTGGCCACACCCGGTTGGCAGGCGCTGGTGGAATCCGTTGACCAGGACACCATGGGGCGCCGTGCCCCGTAGCCGACCCAAACGTGTGCCGTGAACTGGCTGGCAATCGCTACGTGGAACCGACGCAGTGGCTCACTCTCGCCGATCGGCCCCATACCGAAGGGGGCTTCCTGGCTACTGTGATGGGCCAGATCTCGGACGGCCGGTTGCCAAAAGCGCGATCTACTTGGTCGCAGTACGGCGGAGACGCTCGACTTCGGCCCGGAGCTCTGAGTTCTCTGCCTCCAGCTCGGCCTTCGTCCGGCGACTCGGACGTGACGCCGTGTTCCGAGACCTGGTCTGCGGCGCCTTCGGCAGCTCAGCCACCGGTCCGATCACCTCAAAGGCCACAATCACCGCAGGATTCTTGCCGCACTCGGCGCATCGGGCATCTTGCGTGCCCCTATCGGGGCGGGCATCGCGGCAGTGCCGCTCGACCTCCTGAATATGGCCACAGTAGAGACGCACGCGCCATCTCATGTACTCCCACGGAGGTGGCGCCGCGTGGCTATCAAGTAGCCCCTGAATCCGCTGGAACTGCTCCTCGGACCAGGGTGGCGCCTTGGCGACCTGCCGCTCCACCCACGCAGCTATGTCCTCAGCCTCCCCCTGGCGACGGTGATCAGCCCGCGAAAGCTGATACTCGTCCAGAGGCGACCCATGTCTCTCGTACTCGACCGTCACCCCCAGCACGCTACAAAGCACTGGGGACCCGGGATGGCGCGTTGCCGTGCTATCACTCGTACGAGAGGCCCTGGCACTCGAACACGATGGGGAACCCGAGAAAGCCGCCCGCGTCACCGCACAGGCATACGGGGAGCTGCCATCTGCCTACCGAACCGGTCTGACTCGCACCCGCGCAGTCGCCCTGTGCAGGTCCATCCGGACGTTCACCGGGCGTGGACAGCTGCGTGATGTCTTGGGTGCGTCGGTCCAGTAACCCGCCGCATTCGCGTGTGCACACCTCATCGTCGGACCCGACCCACGGCGCCTCTCCGCACCCGAACCAAGCCCACGCGCGTCAGCTCCACCCCACGCCATCGGGGGCCAGCCCCATCCCAGCCCTTCAGCGCGGTACACCAGGGCCAACAGCGGTCAAAACTGACCGCCTCCAACAAGTAGCGGCAGCGCCACGTGGTGAGCGGCCTCACGTTAACTCCGCGCTGGGACTGCAGGAGCTGCGTGATCCCGAAACACCGCGCCCAAAGCAGCCGCCGCGCGCCGCAGCGCAGCCGACGACTTAATCGTCGAGCACAGGAAGAAATGTTGCGACGCCAGGGGACGCCAGATCAAGTGCCGTCCTGAAATCCCGGAACGCCCCTGTCAGCATTCGCACTGCTGCCACATATGACACCTGTTCGATTTCGAGTGTCGGCTGCCATCCGGTGCGTGAGGTGCATCGGATGGCGACCTCTTCTCCCCTGGGACTCAGAGAGACAACCCGTTCCAAGCCCTGGCCGTAGAAATCGATTTCTGCAGTACTTCCGGTGCGAAGAGACGCGATTGCCTGGGGCAGTTGCTCCATGAAGGTGGATAGATCATACGAGACGGAAACAGGCCACTCATGCTGCCCAAAACCCGCTACGTGAAACTCACTGTCCGTCTCCGCGAGAATCTCACATGCCTCCATAATCAGCGATTCATAGTCCAAGGATGGATCAATGTCCGCTGCTAGATCGTAGCGCCGCGAGGGAGGAGTAATTGTTACTTGAAATTCCATTAAGTCCCTTTCTTTGTTATTGGGAAAGCGGTCTTGTACGTCCCGTCCCCCTTGGGAACCAAACGGGCATGCGTTGCTTCGATTACCTTTCCGTCAGGCGTTATCACCTTCCCCAACCCTTCAGGGAGAGGGACCTCGCGAACCCCGCCATCTGGATCGTAATTTTTCTTCAGAAACTCCACGGCTTTCTCGTTATCGGCCCACTGCCCTTGATAATTTCCGGTGCTGCGAGCCCGATCTGTCAAGCTTGTCGTGTTCTTCGCGCCAGCGCCATGCTCACTGAAGGTATGCCCGAAGGTGGGGCGGCTCGCTTCTTTCCACTTGAGATCCTCGGCGGACTTCTTCTTGCACTTCAGCCCGAAGGGGTCCGCCCATTCGAGGGGATTTGGCGCGTACGTGTAGGGGTGAAGCGCTGGAGCCAGCCCCAAAGGGTCTGGTGTGAGGTAGCGAGCGCTTTGCGGGTCATAGTAACGCTGGTTGTTGTAATGGAGGCCGGTCTCGTCGTCAGCATATTGACCGAGAAAACGGAGGGGGCAGGCCGTGCCCTGCGGGCCGGTGGGTGTTGGAAGTGGAGCGCCCCAGAGAGTGGTGCGGGCTTGCCAGGCAAGCTCTCCCGTGGAATCCACGAGTTCCGTGGGGGTGCCCACAAGGTCAGTGACGATGGCGTAGAAGCGGGCGTCGCACTCCGGTTGCGACAGGGCGCTCCCTGTCGCCCATTGGGCGCGGGGATCAGCGTGCCGGGGGCGACGTTCCGTCTGAGCCAGGGGACGGTATGTCCCAGGCTGGTAGTCCCACGTCGTCGTTACGGTCGCCGACTCTTCGGCGATCCGGTTCTCATCCCAAAAAAAGTCTGTCTGGGAGTTGACCTCTCCGCTATCGGTAAGTTGCTGTTTGGCGATACGGCGGCCGAGTGGGTCGTAGAGGTAGTGCCAGCGGATTCCGTCGGGGGTGACAACGTCGGTGAGTCGGTCCTCGGCACTCCACGCGTAAGTCCAAGTGCGTTTTTGGCCGTTGAGCAGGCGCCGTACGGAACGTATCAGGCGGCCTTGCGCATCGTGTTCGTAGGTTGTTCGGCCGGCGCGCTGAACCAGTCCACCGGCGAGAGTACGATCACCAGAATCGAGTATGCCCGGTGCGGCACTGTGCGTGAGATTACCGACCGCGTCATAGGCGTATTGCTCCGTCCACTCCATTGCGCGGACTCGATTGACGCGGCCGTTTCGGTCCAGATCAAAATAGCGGGTGCCGTCAATGAGTTCCTGTATCTCGGCGAGGCGGCCGTCTTGCCGGTACACGAAGTTGCGGTGCTGAAGCAGATGACTGGCCGCCTCGGGATGGGCGGTCACAGCCTGCGAGCGGAGGCGGTCGGCACTGTCCCAGACCTGGGTAAGAGTGGCTATTTCCCCCAAGTGTCGTTCGACCTCTCGGCCGGCGGAATCATAGGCGAAGGCCAGAGTGCCCTCTCCGGAGTGCAGCGTGGCGGGACGACCCGCTGGGTCGTATGTCCAGGCGGAGGTGTGGCCGCTAGGCGTGGTGCGGGAAGTCCGCCGGCCGACCGCATCGTAAGTGAGGCGGGTCGTGTGGCCATTGACTGTCTCAGCGAGCACACGTCCGAGCGCGTCTCGTTCATACCTGACATTGGCGTCAGCGTTTGCCATCGCGGAAAGATATCCGTCCGCATCAAACGTGAATACCGTCCGGCTTCCTGAGTCGCAGCGGTGCTCTGTGGTTCGGCCGAACTCGTCGCGGCTAAACTCGACGGTTTCACCAGCTCCATTAGTGCGAGCGGTGAGCCGGCCTGCGGCGTTCAGTACATAGGTCAGTGTGCGGTCGGTGAAGTCCTTCTCCCCTGTCAACCGCCCTGCTTGATCGTAGTGGTAGGTCCAAATTTGACCCTGTGGATCGGTGACCGCAGTGAGTTTCAGCTCCGTGTCGTAGGTGAAGGTGTGTTCGCGGCCTTCCGCGTCCGTACGAGATGCACGCCGATCGAAATGCGTGTACGTAGTTCGAGTGATGTTCCCTGCTGGGTCGATGTGGGCAGTCAGGTTGCCCTCTGGATCCCATTCCCATATTTCGCGTGCGCCGTCTGCGGCTTCGCGCCAGGCGGGGTTCCCGTCCGTTGTCCAGGACATGCGGACGGTGTGGCCAAGCGGATCTCTGAGCATGATGGGGCGGCCGAGTGTGTCGCGCTCCAGCGTCGTACTGAGCCCGAGCTCATCTGTAGCGGTGATAGTCAACCCGGCCTGGTTTGGTGTGAACTGCTGGGTATGGCCGAGAGCATCAGTGACGCTCACCAGGTAGCCGTGAGCGTCGTAGGAGTAGTGCGTCTCAGCGCCAAGCGGATCAACGACCGAGAGCTGGTTTCCATCTGCGTCGTAGGTGTGGTGCCAGATCGCCCCGCCGGGTTCGGTCACACTCAGTAGCTGGCCAAATGCGTTATACGTAGCTGAGGTCACCTTCCCGTCGGGCAGAGTGACGCGCGTGAGGTTGCCCCGTTCGTCATGCTCGTAATGAGTGGTGTGCCCGAGGGGGTCTGCGATGGCGACGATCTCGCGGTTAGCGGTGTCATATTCGGTGCGCGTGGTGTTGCCCAGCGGATCGGTCTCGGCAATAACCTTGGCGGTTTGGTTGTGGCGGTAAGTCGTTTGATGGCCAAGGGAGTTGGTGTAGACGGTGGTGCGTTCTGCTTCGGCGTAGTGAAAGCTGCCGGAGAGGATGCCGTCATCCGGGCCGACTGTGTGCTTGACGCGGCCGCGGTGGTCGTACAGGTAGCCGAAGCTGGTGCCGTTCCGGTCCGTCCAGGAGGTGATCCGGTCAGCTTCGTCGTAGGTAAAGGTCATAGGCAGGCCCGAAGAGTTGATGACCTCGGTGAGGTTGCCCATCTCGTCGTAGCCGTAGGACATGACCAGCGTGCCGGGGGCCTGTAGATCGGCGGGATCCAGCACGCGGACGGCGACGATGCGCGGCATCTTGGCGTGCGTGTCCACAGCCACCCGGTAGCCGCCGTGATGGTGAATTTCGGTGGGTCGGCCGGTGGCCGGGTCGTAGAGGAAGTCAATGTGACGGCCGGACCGGTCCTCGATCGCGACCAGGGGCATGCCTGTCTCGGCGTCGTGGCCGGGACGCGGCCCGAACGTGAGGGTACGGCCGGTGGGCAGGTCGGTGGTGATGGTGTAGGTGTCGTCGGCCGGATCACGGGTCAGAGGCCAGCGGGGGCCTGCCAGCGGATATACCTCGATGCCGGGCTGGGGGTGGGGGTAGGCCAGGAGGATGCCGTCCTCGCCCGCGAACACCACACCCTCGTCGTCGATCTCGAGGTGCTGGTCGAGGGTGGCGGCCCAGCTGGGGCCGAACCAGCCGCCCGCGGTGTAGCCGGACAGGTGCGTGCGTTCCAGTACCAGGGGGAGGGAGCCGGGCAGGGTGAGGTCGGTCTGGGGGAGCATCATCTCCCCGTTGACCGGGTTCACAGGCTCACCGCACTCGGGCCGCTTCTTGACGGGGTCGCCGTTCTCGTCCAGGCGGCTGGCGACCTTCTTGCGACCCGCCAAGCCGTCACGAAGCCGGGAAAGCCGACGAGCGGCCCGGCTGCCCTTCCCGCCAGCGGCGGCGGCGCCACCGCCGCCGGTGAGCAGGTCCAGCACGATGTCGGGAGCAAGCTGGCCGGCAGCGCGGGCGGGCTGTTTGGCCCACATGTCCCAGTTCAGCAAGCCCTTGGCGAACTCCTTGGGATGGTGGACGCCATAGTTGATGCCGTCCAGGGTGGTGGCGATGGTCATCGCGTTCTTCTCGATGTTCCACGGCTGGGTGACCACCGAAGCCAGGTCCATCATGGCGTCGGCGCCCTCGTAGACACCCTGGACGAACTCGCGGCCCTTGTTCAATAGGTTCTCGAAGAAGCCCGGTTCATCCGGTGCCGAGTCGGCCGCGTCCTTCAGTTTGCGTGCGCAGTCACGAGCGGCTTCGGCTACATCGTCGCGGAGGTTATTCAGGCGTGCCACGCAGGCGTCCATCGCTGTGACGCCAGGGTCGGTCTCGGGCGGACGCGGTGGAAGCTGATCGGATTCAGCATCCACGGCCTGGTTGTATTCGTCGACCCGGTGCTGGTGCTTACGGGAAACGGCTCTTGCTTCGGCCGCGTCCTCGATGATCGGCCCCGCCTTTGCCTGCGCGTGGCGCAGGCAGGTCGCGTAGTGGTCCAGTGCCCTAGTGTTCTGAGTCAGGAATTCGTTTCATGAGTAGAGTCTGTTCATGGCTCGGATGGGGCGGCCGAAGGCTGCGTTGGTGCTGACTGCTCAGGAACGGGACCGGTTAGAGGAGTTGGTTCGCCGGCGGTCGACACCGCAGGCGTTGGCTCTGCGCTGCCGGATCATCCTTGCCTGTGCAT
>NZ_JBEZHQ010000062.1:0-38039 GCF_040650675.1 Streptomyces sp. NPDC048637 | reverse complement strand
ACCGGAAGTTTCCGGTGGACGGGGTATCAACATATCTGGCGTTGACTTTTGGCACGCTGTTGAGTTCTCAAGGAACGGACGCTTCCTTTGTGCCTGTCTCACCAGGCTCTCCGGGCGCTTCCCTTCGGTCTTGCGTTTCCGACTCTATCAGATCCTTGCGGGCCCGATTTTCGCCGGTGCGTTTCCGCCTTTCGGCTTCTTCGCGTTTCCAACCTTACCAGATCCGTTTCCGTCTCTGGCCCCCTGTTGGAGCGGGTCGGCCGTTTCGCTTTCGCTTTCCGGCCTTTCCGACTTTATCAGATCCGATTTCGTTCCGTTTCCGGTTCGAATTCGTTCCGATTTCCCGTCGGAGGGAGTGCCTTTCGGCTGATCCGACTTTATCAGATTGCTCTGGGTCGGAATTCCGCCCGGCTTCGCGAGGCGCTCCGGACGCAGAGCGTGCGGCGTTCCCGTTCAGGCGGAGCCGTAAACGTACTGGAGCGGGGCGCCTGGATGCAAATCCGGGCGCCCCGCTCCTACTTGAGTACGTTCGTACGACTCTGTGCGTCAGACCTCGATGACCACGGGGAGGATCATCGGGCGGCGGCGGTAGTTGTCCGACACCCACTTGCCGACCGTGCGGCGGACCAGCTGCTGGAGCTGGTGGGGCTCCGTGATGCCGTCCTGGGCCGACTTGGCCAGGGCCTCGTCGATCTTGGGGACCACACCGGAGAAGGCGCCGTCGGCGATGCCCGAGCCACGGGCGTGGATGTCCGGACCGCCGACGATCTTGCCGGTGGTGGTGTCCACGACCAGATAGACCGAGATGATGCCCTCATCGCCGAGGATGCGGCGGTCCTTGAGGTGGGCCTCGGTGACATCTCCGACCGAGAGGCCGTCGACGTAGACATAGCCGGCCTGGACCTTGCCGACGATCTTGGCGACGCCGCCGACCAGGTCGACCACCACACCGTCCTCGGCGATGACGATCCGGTCCTTCGGTACGCCGGTCAGTGCGCCCAGCTCGGCGTTGGCCCGCAGATGGCGCCATTCGCCGTGCACCGGCATGAGGTTCTTCGGCTTGCAGATGTTGTAGAAGTACAGCAGCTCGCCGGCCGAGGCGTGGCCCGAGACATGGACCTTGGCGTTGCCCTTGTGGACCACGTCCGCGCCCCATCGGGTGAGGCCGTTGATCACGCGGTAGACCGCGTTCTCGTTGCCCGGGATGAGGGACGAGGCCAGGATCACCGTGTCGCCCTGGACGATCCTGATCTGGTGATCGCGGTTGGCCATCCGGGAGAGGGCGGCCATCGGCTCGCCCTGGGAGCCCGTGCAGACCAGCACGACCTCGTCGTCGGGGAGATCGTCGAGCGCCTTGACGTCGACGACCAGGCCGGCGGGGACCTTCAGATAGCCAAGCTCGCGGGCGATGCCCATGTTGCGGACCATCGAGCGGCCGACGAAGGCGACCCGGCGGCCGTACTCATGGGCCGCATCGAGGATCTGCTGGATGCGGTGCACATGGCTGGCGAAGCTGGCAACGATGATGCGCTTCTGGGCATTGGCGAACACCGTGCGCAGGACGTTGGAGATGTCCCGCTCGGGCGGGACGAAGCCCGGGACCTCCGCGTTCGTGGAGTCGGAGAGCAGAAGGTCGATACCTTCCTCACCGAGTCGCGCGAAGGCGGGGAGGTCGGTCAGACGACGGTCCAGCGGGAGCTGGTCCATCTTGAAGTCGCCGGTGTGCACAACCATGCCCGCGGGGGTGCGGATGGCGACGGCCAGGGCGTCCGGGATGGAGTGGTTGACGGCGACGAACTCGCAGTCGAAGGAGCCGATCCGCTCCGTGTGCCCTTCCTTCACCTCGAGGGTGTAGGGGCGGATGCGGTGCTCCTGAAGCTTGGCCTCAATGAGGGCGAGGGTCAGCTTCGAGCCGATGAGGGGGATGTCCGGCTTCTCGCGCAGGAGGTAGGGGACACCACCGATGTGGTCCTCGTGGCCGTGGGTGAGCACGATGCCGTCGATGTCGTCGAGGCGGTCCCTGATGGACGTGAAGTCCGGAAGGATCAGGTCGATTCCGGGCTGCTCCTCCTCGGGGAAGAGCACTCCGCAGTCGACGATCAGCAGGCGGCCGCCGTATTCGAAGACCGTCATGTTGCGGCCGATTTCACCCAGGCCGCCGAGGGGGGTGACGCGCAGGCCACCCTTGGGAAGCTTCGGCGGAGCGCCGAGCTCAGGATGCGGATGACTCAAAAGACTCTCCTCACCACACGCGCCACGCTGCCGTCGAGGGCACGTGGCGCGCATGACATTCGTGCACTTGCTGTAGGGCGATTGTTGGTCCGTATTCAGTTATGAAGTCTGTGATCAGAGCTGTACCCCGCCGGCGCCAAGATCGCGCGTCAGCTGCTCGGTCTCCTCGGGGGAGAGCTCCACGAGCGGCAGCCGCAGCGGGCCGGCGGGCAGACCCTGGAGGCCGAGGGCGGCCTTGGTCGTGATGACGCCCTGGGTCCGGAACATGCCGGTGAAGACGGGCAGCAGCTTCTGGTGGATCTCGGTGGCCTTGGTGACATCGCCGTTGAGATGGGCGTCCAGGAGCGCGCGCAGCTCGGGGGTCACGATATGGCCGACCACGGAGACGAAGCCGACGGCGCCGACCGAGAGCAGCGGGAGGTTCAGCATGTCGTCGCCGCTGTACCAGGCCAGGCCGGAGCGGGCGATGGCCCAGCTGGCGCGGCCGAGGTCGCCCTTGGCGTCCTTGTTGGCGACGATCCGGGGGTGCTCGGCGAGCCGGACCATGGTCTCGGTGTTGATCGGGACACCGCTGCGGCCCGGGATGTCGTAGAGCATCACCGGCAGGTCGGTGGCGTCCGCGATGGCCGTGAAATGGCGGAGCAGGCCTTCCTGCGGGGGCTTGCTGTAGTACGGGGTCACCGCGAGCAGACCATGGGCGCCGGCGTCCTGGGCGGCGCGGGCCAGCTCAAGGCTGTGGTGGGTGTCGTTGGTGCCGGCTCCGGCAACGACAAAGGCGCGATCGCCGACCGCATCGACCACGGCGCGGACCAGCTGCGCTTTTTCCGCATCGCTGGTGGTCGGGGACTCTCCGGTGGTGCCGTTGACGACGAGGCCGTCATTGCCGGCGTCCACCAGATGGGCAGCGAGCCGCTGCGCGCCGTCGAGATCGAGAGCGCCATCCGCCGTGAACGGCGTGACCATGGCGGTCAGCACCCGCCCGAAGGGGGTCTGCGGTGTGGAAGTCGGAGCCATGGGTCCCACGCTACTCGTAGCTCACCGCGGGATGCGCCTCTGGGGAGCAGGGATGTGGACACCGGCACTGCCTGCTCGGGGGTTCAAGCAGTGCCGGGTCCGTCTGTTCAGCGTAGATGAACTTCTCAAAATGCCGCAATCCGGACACTTCGCACGTCTGTCCTGCGCGCTCCGGCATCCGGCCCCCAACCTGGGCCTTACGGAGCGATCCGGCCATTCGCATTGAATGCGCCGTACGTGAGCGGCATGAGCTTGGCCCAGTGGGCCTCCATCTGCTCGCCGACCATCTCGATCTCCCGCTGCGGGAAGGAGGGCACCTTCGCCTGCTCGTGCTGCGTACGCAGGCCCAGGAAGTGCATCAGGGAGCGGGCATTGCAGGTCGCGTACATGGAGGAGAACAGGCCGACGGGGAGCACCGCGCGGGCGACCTCGCGGGCGACGCCGGCGGCGAGCATCTCCTGATACGCCTCGTAGGCCCGGCGGTAGGAGTCCTCCATGACGCGGCCGGTGAGCTCGTGCTGCTCCTGGGTGCCGTCGACGAATTCGTACTTGCCGGGGCGGCCCTGCTGGACGAGCTTGCGGGACTCACCGGGGACGTAGAAGACCGGGTCCAGCTGGCGGTAGCGGCCGGATTCCTCGTTGTACGACCAGCCGACGCGGTGCCGCATGAACTCGCGGAAGACGAAGATCGGCGCGCTGATGAAGAACGTCATGGAGTTGTGCTCGAAGGGGCTGCCGTGCCGGTCCCGCATGAGGTAGTTGATCAAGCCCTTGGAGCGCTCCGGGTCCTTCTGGAGCTCCTCAAGAGACTGCTCGCCGGCCGTGGAGACACGGGCCGCCCACAGCACATCGCTGTCCGCGGCGCTGTGCTTGACCAGCTCGACCGTCACCTCGCTCCGGAAGCTGACGGCTGCACTGTCGGGGCTCTCAGTGCTCTCGGCAGGGGTCTGGGACACCGGCGGTTCCTTCCATTCGTTCCTCGTGCGCGCCCAGCCTACGACCCGCCACTGACAGTCCAGGAGAGGCGGCGTGATGCCGCGTTAGCCGCAAAACGGACGCTCTGTAGCAGCCCGTGGAGCGGCAGTTGATATTTTTCACAGAAGTCCCTGAAAACGGGCACCAACCGGACGCCTCAGACGTCTAACCCTGTGACAGTGCCCACCTCGAGGTTCCTAGGAGAGCCCGCTCATGTTCCGCCGGCGAGAGCCCGTCCCGTTCGCCTTCGTTGCCGAGGCAGACCGGTTCCGCAGCAATGTCACTCCACCGCCGCGTCAGCGCGCTTCCCGCGCGCAGCTCCTCGGCCAGTCTCTCATCACGCTGACAGTCGTGGGTGGCCTGGCCGGCGCCCTGCTGTTCGGCGTTCCTGCCCTGCAGCAGGACAGTTCCGGTGCGAGCCGGGTGCATCAGTCCGAAGCGCATCGCTGAACGGGCGGGCGGGGCGTGCCGCAAAGTGGTTCCGCTCCGCCGGTCCCGATAACCTCACCGGTCACAGCTTCAGTCAGCGTGCCCATGAGTGAGGATCAGCCGTGCCCCTGCCCTTCCTGACGGCCGACCGCGACCTCGACCTCGACACCGGTGCCGCGGATACCGCCGCGCTCCCGCACGACGAGCCCGACCACTGGCGCCGTCCCTACCGCCCCGGACCGTGGCGGGTAGGGGCGGCGGCAGTGCTTTTGCTGCTCGCCTCGTTCGTACTGCTCTCCGCGATGATCATCGCGATGGCCGGCTCGCTGCCCGGCGCCGCTGCCTGTGCGGTGGTGGGGGCGCTGATGATCGCCCTCGCGGTACGGCTGCTGCGCATCGGTCTGTGGGTCAGCTCGCAGGGTCTGCGCCAGGTGAACCTGCTGCACACGGCGACCGAGCCGTGGAGCGCCATCGCCTCCGTACGCACCCGTCAGCAGCCGGTGCGCTGGCTGGGGCTGCCGCGGACGGTGCAGGGCCAGGCCCTGATCGTCGAGCGGACCCAGGGCGAGCCGTTGCGGTGCCTGCTCACGGACCACAACGGCGACTTTCTGTCCCGCCCGGAGGCCTTCGAGCAGGCCGCGGACGTCCTGGAGGCCTGGGCGGCGGAGTACCGCGCCTGAGCCTCGGGGGCACACACCCGCTCCTGGCGCCCGCCGAGCCTACGGATCAGGAACCGACCGGCCCCTGCCCCGTAGGACGGACTAGGCGGGCCTAGGCGGCCGGTACCGGCTTGTTGTCGTGCAGGGCGATGGCGCGCTGCATCGCCTTACGGGCGCGCGGGGTGTCCCGGGCGTCGTGGTAGGCGACCGCGAGCCGGAACCACGTACGCCAGTCGCCGGGCGCTTCCTCCGTCTCGGCCTGCCGGCGGGCGAAGACCGTGTCGGCCGCGTCCCGGTCGATCCGGCCGCCGGGGGTGCGCTGCAGCTCGTCGGCGGGCAGTCCGCCCTCGGCCTCCAGTACCTGGGCCAGCCGGTGGGCGTCGCGTGCGAAGCGGGTGTTGTGCCAGAGGAACCAGCCGCCGACGCACGGCAGCAGGAAGGCCACCGCTCCCATGCCCATGGCTGCCGGCTCACCGGTCAGCAGGAGGAGTACGCCCTCCAGCGCCACCACGCCGAACACCAGGACCAGCACGGTGGCGAGGAAGAAGTACGTGATCTTTCCGCCCATGCCCGTCAGCCCAGGTCGAGGAAGTTTTCCAGGCCCACGGTCAGGCCCGGAGTGTTCACCACCCGGCGCACACCGAGCAGGATGCCCGGCATGAAGCTGCTGTGGTGGAGGGAGTCATGGCGGATGGTGAGGGTCTCGCCCTCCCCGCCGAAGAGCACCTCCTGGTGGGCCAGCAGACCGCGCAGCCGTACGGAGTGCACGGGGACGCCGTCCACGTCCGCGCCGCGGGCGCCGTCCAGCGCGGTGCTGGTGGCGTCCGGCTGCGGGGCGCAGCCGGCCTCCGCACGGGCCTTGGCGATCAGCTGGGCGGTGCGGGCGGCGGTGCCGGACGGGGCGTCCGCCTTCTTCGGGTGGTGCAGCTCGACGACCTCGGCCGACTCGAAGAAGCGGGCCGCCTGCTGGGCGAACTGCATGGTCAGCACCGCACCGATGGAGAAGTTCGGGGCGATGAGCACGCCCGCTCCGGGCGAGGCGGCGAGCGAGGTGCGCAGCTGCGCGAGGCGCTCGTCGGTCCACCCGGTCGTCCCGACCACCGCATGAATGCCGTGCCGCACACAGAAGTCGAGGTTGCCCATCACCGCGCCGGGGTTGGTCAGCTCGACCACGACCTGGGCACCGGCCTCGACCAGCGTCTCCAGCTTGTCGCCCCGGCCGAGCCCGGCGACCATCTCCATGTCCTCGGCGGCCTCGATGGCCCGTACGGCCTCGGAGCCGATGCGTCCCTGGGCTCCCAGTACGGCCACGCGCAGCTTGCTCATCGTTTCCCGTCTCTCTCTTGGTGGTATCGCAGCGGGGCCTATGCGACGACGTCGTCCAGCCGGGCCGCCTGCCGGTCCTTCAGGGGACCGATGACGGACAGCGAGGGGCGGGTGCCCAGGACGTCGCGGGCCACCTCGCGTACCTCGTCCGGGGTGACGGCCGCGATCCGGGCGAGCATCTCGTCGACCGACATCTGCTCGCCCCAGCACAGCTCACTCTTGCCGAGGCGGTGCATCAGCGCGCCGGTGTCCTCCAGTCCGAGGACGGTCGAGCCGCGCAGCTGGCCGATCGCGCGGCGGATCTCGTCGTCGGTGAGGCCGTGGGACGCCACCTGGTCGAGTTCGTCACGGCAGATCTTGAGGACGTCCTGCACCTGGCTCGGACGGCAGCCGGCATAAACGCCGAACAGCCCGCAGTCGGCGAAGCCCGAGGTGTACGAGTACACGCTGTAGGCCAGGCCGCGCTTCTCGCGGACCTCCTGGAAGAGGCGGGAGCTCATCCCGCCGCCCAGGGCGGTGTTCAGCACGCCCATGGCCCAGCGCCGGTCGTCGTTGCGCGACATCCCCGGCATCCCGAGGATCACATGGGCCTGCTCGGTCTTGCGGTTGAGCAGTTCGACGCGGCCGGCGGTGCGGATGGCGCGGGCGCCGGAGCGCGGCGCCATCGGGGTGGCGTCCGTCCGGTCCAGGGCCCCGGCCTGCTCGAAGGCGCGGCGGACCAGGCGGACGACCTTGGCGTGGTCGATGTTGCCGGCGGCCGTGACGACGAGGTGCGTGGGGTCGTAGTGCTTCTTGTAGAAGCGGCGGATGCGCTCGGGGGTGAGGGCGTTGACGGTGTCGACGGTGCCCAGGACCGGGCGGCCGAGCGGGGTGTCACCGAGCATGGTGTGGGCGAACAGGTCGTGCACGCAGTCGCCCGGGTCGTCCTCGGTCATCGCGATCTCTTCGAGGATGACGCCGCGCTCGGCGTCCACGTCCTCGGCCTCGACCAGTGAGCCGGTGAGCATGTCGCACACCACGTCGATGGCGAGCGGCAGATCGGTGTCGAGCACCCGCGCGTAGTAGCAGGTGTACTCCTTCGCGGTGAAGGCGTTCATCTCGCCGCCGACCGCGTCGATGGCGGCGGAGATGTCCAGCGCGCTGCGCCGCTCGGTGCCCTTGAAGAGCAGGTGCTCAAGGTAGTGGGTGGCGCCGTTCAGGGACGGGGTCTCGTCGCGGGAGCCGACGTTCGCCCAGATCCCGAAGGTGACGGAGCGGACCGTCGGCAGCGTCTCGGTGACGATGCGCAGCCCGCCGGGGAGGGTGGTCCGGCGGACCGTGCCGGCGCCCGCGGTGCCCTTGAGAAGCGTTTGGGTACGGGCGACGGCCCGCCCCTCCGTGGAGGTGCGGGCCGTCGTCGCGTGCGTACGAGACGTCACTTGGCGGCGTCGTCCTTCGTGTCCGCGGCCGCGTCCTCTTCCTCGATCACGGGGATCAGGGAGAGCTTGCCGCGCTGGTCGATCTCGGCGATCTCGACCTGGACCTTGGCGCCGACCGCGACCACGTCCTCGACGTTCTCCACGCGCTTGCCACCGGCGAGCTTGCGGATCTGCGAGATGTGGAGCAGGCCGTCCTTGCCCGGGAGCAGGGAGACGAACGCACCGAAGGTGGTGGTCTTGACGACCGTGCCCAGGTAGCGCTCGCCGACCTCCGGCATGGTCGGGTTGGCGATGCCGTTGATCGTGGCGCGGGCGGCCTCGGCGGCCGGGCCGTCGGCGGCACCGATGTAGATCGTGCCGTCGTCCTCGATCGTGATGTCGGCGCCGGTGTCCTCCTGGATCTGGTTGATCATCTTGCCCTTGGGGCCGATGACCTCACCGATCTTGTCCACCGGGATCTTGACGGTGATGATCCGCGGGGCGTTCGGGGACATCTCGTCCGGAACGTCGATGGCCTCGTTCATGACGTCCAGGATGTGCAGACGCGCGTCACGGGCCTGCTTCAGCGCGGCGGCCAGGACCGAGGCGGGGATGCCGTCGAGCTTGGTGTCGAGCTGCAGCGCGGTCACGAACTGCTTGGTGCCGGCGACCTTGAAGTCCATGTCGCCGAAGGCGTCCTCCGCACCGAGGATGTCGGTGAGGGCGACGTAGTGGGTCTGACCGTCGATCTCCTGGGAGATCAGGCCCATGGCGATACCGGCGACCGGGGCCTTGAGGGGCACACCGGCGTTCAGCAGCGACATGGTCGAGGCGCAGACCGAGCCCATGGACGTCGAGCCGTTGGAGCCCAGCGCCTCGGACACCTGACGGATCGCGTAGGGGAACTCCTCGCGGGTCGGCAGCACCGGCACGATGGCGCGCTCGGCGAGCGCACCGTGGCCGATCTCGCGGCGCTTGGGCGCACCCACGCGGCCGGTCTCACCGACGGAGTACGGCGGGAAGTTGTAGTTGTGCATGTAGCGCTTGCGGGTCACCGGGGAGAGGGTGTCCAGCTGCTGCTCCATGCGGAGCATGTTGAGGGTGGTGACGCCCAGGATCTGGGTCTCGCCACGCTCGAACAGGGCGGAACCGTGCACCCGCGGGATGGCCTCGACCTCGGCGGCGAGCGTACGGATGTCCGTGACGCCGCGGCCGTCGATGCGCTTCTTCTCCTTGATCACGCGCTCACGGACCAGGTTCTTGGTCAGCGAACGGTAAGCGGCGGAGATTTCCTTCTCGCGGCCCTCGAACTGCGGGAGCAGCTTCTCGGCGGCGACGGCCTTGATGCGGTCCAGCTCGGTCTCGCGCTCCTGCTTGCCGGCGATGGTCAGCGCCTGGGAGAGCTCGTCCTTGACCGCGGCGGTGAGCGCCTCCAGGACGTCGTCCTGGTAGTCGAGGAAGACCGGGAACTCACCGATGGGCTTGGCGGCCTTGGCGGCGAGGTCCGACTGGGCCTTGCACAGCACCTTGATGAAGGGCTTGGCGGCTTCCAGACCGGCGGCGACGACCTCTTCGGTCGGGGCTTCGGCGCCGTCCTTGACCAGCTGGATGGTCTTCTCGGTGGCCTCGGCCTCGACCATCATGATCGCGACGTCGCCGTCCGGGAGGACGCGGCCGGCCACGACCATGTCGAAGACGGCGTCCTCAAGCTCGGTGTGGGTCGGGAACGCCACCCACTGGCCGTTGATCAGGGCGACACGGGTGCCGCCGACCGGGCCGGAGAAGGGCAGGCCGGCGAGCTGCGTGGAGCAGGAGGCGGCATTGATGGCGACCACGTCGTAGAGGTGGTCGGGGTTGAGCGCCATGATCGTCTCGACGATCTGGATCTCGTTGCGCAGGCCCTTCTTGAAGGAGGGGCGCAGCGGCCGGTCGATCAGGCGGCAGGTGAGGATCGCGTCCTCGGAGGGGCGGCCCTCACGGCGGAAGAAGGAACCGGGGATCTTCCCGGCTGCGTACATCCGCTCCTCGACGTCGACGGTCAGCGGGAAGAAGTCCAGCTGGTCCTTCGGAGTCTTGGAAGCGGAGGTGGCCGACAGCACCATGGTGTCGTCGTCCAGGTACGCCACGGCGGAACCGGCGGCCTGCTTGGCCAGGCGGCCCGTCTCGAAGCGGATGGTGCGGGTGCCGAAGGAACCGTTGTCGATCACGGCTTCGGCGTAGTGGGTCTCGTTCTCCACCAGGGATATCTCCTCGTATGTGTCCGCTGCCCGTGTGGCAGGGGACCGTCTTCGGTGGAGCGCCGGTACGGGCCGGTCTTCGATCGAAGCACCCGGAGTGAGGCACATGGAGTGTCTCCATGGATCATCCGGGGGCCACTACCGAGGACCGGCGGCCAGGTGGCGCTCCTACCGCGTTCGCTTTTGCGATATGGCACCAGACTACAAAGGTTCCGTCCACCTCGCGGCGGGGCGGATGTCCGGTGCGTACGGCAAAGGGAGCGGCCCCCGGTGGGAACCGCTCCCTCTACGGCGTCTTACTTGGCGCCCGCCGCGCCGCGGCGGATGCCCAGGCGCTCGACCAGCGCACGGAAGCGCGTGATGTCCTTCTTCGCCAGGTACTGCAGCAGGCGGCGGCGCTGGCCGACGAGCAGCAGCAGACCACGGCGGGAGTGGTGGTCGTGCTTGTGGGTCTTGAGGTGCTCGGTCAGGTCCGAGATACGACGGGAGAGCATCGCGACCTGAACCTCGGGGGAACCGGTGTCACCCTCCTTGGTGGCGAACTCGGCCATGATCTGCTTCTTGGTAGCGGCGTCGAGCGACACGCGGTACTCCTCTTGGTTTCGGCCCGTGAGCGTCCCTGGATTTACTTCACAGGGAATCTTGGATGACTCGACCGGACCGTCACACAGCGTACCAGCTGACAACGGCCCCCCGACCGGCTGGTCGGGGGGCCGCGGAAAGGCCGGTGAGCGGGGCGCTAGCTGGCGGTGAGGCCGCGCACCGTGGCGTACACGTCCAGGACCGCCAGGCACAGCGGCACCAGGGACAGCAGGACCAGGCCGTCGAAGAGGTCGAAGATCCGGCCCCAGAAGGGGGTGACACCCTTCCGCGGGACGACCAGGCCGACGCCCACCAGGAGGGCGGCGCCCGCCGCGATGCTGCTGGAGAACCAGACGGTACGGATGTTCAGCGGACCGGAGTCCTGGAAGCGCGCCAGCTCGACGAAGATCTCCGTCGGCGGGTTCAGCGCGATGCCCAGGATCAGCAGGACGATCGTGAGGATGCCCGCGATGGTCAGGCAGGCGACCTGCGCGGTGTAGTCGAAGAGCCGGGCGCGCAGCATGATCGTGATGCCCGCGGCCAGCGCCAGCAGCTGCGCCCACATGTTGTCGGAGAAGCCGAGGACCACACCGGCCGAGCCGACGACCAGGGCGGCGCAGCCGGCGACGAGGCCGAGCAGCAGCTCGTGCCCGCGCTTGGCCTGGTTGCCGATCTTGACGAAGTCGACGGACTCGGTCTCGCCGCCGCTTTCGAAGGAGCCCTTGGCGATCTGGTCGGGCGACTTGTAGCCGATGGGCAGCCGGGCGAAGCGGGCGGAGAGGCCGGGCAGCCAGGCGACCAGTGCGATGGCGACGACGGCGGTGACGGAGGCGACCTCGCTGGGCCCGGCGTCGGTGAGGATCGCGGCGAAGACCGCGAGGGTGCCCATGGCGGAGAGGAACGCGGCGGCGACGAAGGGTGCGTCACCGCGCGGCAGCAGGACCACCAGAAGTGCGGAGGCGATCAGTACGGTCACACAGCCGACGAGGAGGTGCAGCCGGCCGGGGCCGCCGCCCTCCTCCACGGGGAAGATGCCGGAGCCGGCGAGCAGAAGATGCGGAAGTGACGCCAGGCCCAGCGCGATGGAGGAGCCGTGGTCGTCGTAGACGCGGGCGCGGACGCCGGCCAGCGCGACCAGGACGATGCCGACGACACCGGCGATGATGCCGGGCAGGCGGTGCATGTCGCGGTCAATGGGGTTCGAGAACCAGAGGGCGAACGCCATCATGACGAGCAGGAGCACACCGGCGGTGAGGCCGACGACATGCATGAGGTCGTCGCTCCAGCGGCTGCGGTTGCGCTTGACCGCGGAGGCGACGGCGTCGGAGACGTCGTCGAAGACCGGGAGCGGCAGCGACTCGGCGAACGGCTTCAGAAGAAGGAGGTCGCCGTCGAGGATCTGCTGCTGCGCGAGCGACTGCCCGGCATCAAGAACCGTGCCGTCGCGGCGTACAAGGTGATAGCCGGTCGGGGCGCCCTCCGCCTGGGACTGGCCGGAGAGCCGCAGAATCTCCGGATAAATGTCCACGAGTGCGACGTCTTCCGGCAGAGCCACGTCGATCCGTGCATCCGGCGCGGCGACTGTGACCCGGCAAAAGCCGGTGCCAGTGCTCGTGCTCACCTGGCGGTTCCCCCTATCCGTTGGGCGTTTTGTCGCGTCGCGCGCCCTATATATAGAGCCGTCTCTACGGGGCTGTGGCACGCTCGCGAGGCGTCAGCGTACCGTCCAATTCGGCGGCCGCCCCACCCACCCCGAGACTTGACGCTTAACAGTAGGATCAACGCCTGCGTCGAGCCAAGGACTTGGCTCGGGGGACCGTCGAATCCAACGGGGGCGGTCCGAGACTGCGAGATGCATGAAGGACTGATGCCTCGGTGAGCGTTGTCATCGTCAAGCGCCCGCCCCGCGCGCTGCCACCCGAAGTCCCCTCGGAGGAGGTGACACTCGAGGCACCTCCGGAGCTTCCGCGTGAGGGTGAATCAGAGAACATGCTGATGACCCTTATGCCCATGATGGGCATGGCGTCCTCGGCGGGATTCTTGTTCATGGGCAATCAGCCGTTCATGAAAATCATGGGCGGCTTTATGGTGGCGTCCACTCTGGCAATGGCGATCGTGCAGATCGTCAAGGCCCGCCAAGGGCCTTCCGGGCAAATGCTCCAAGAGCGCCAGGATTACCTCAAGTACCTTACGCAGAAGCGAAAAGAGGTACGGCGCACCGCGCGTAAGCAGCAGGACGCCCAGCTGTACACCCACCCCGACCCGAGCCAGTTGTGGTCCATCGTGGCCGAGGGCAAACGGGTATGGGAGCGCCGGTCGTCCGATCCGGACTTCGGACAGGTACGGCTGGGGCTCGGGCCGCAGCAGCTGGCCACTCCCCTGCGGGCCCCTGAGACCGCTCCGGTCGACGAGCTGGAGCCGCTCACCGCGCATGCGATGAAGGAGTTCCTCGACAAGCACGGGCACTTGGACAACCTGCCGCTGGCGGTCTCGCTGCGTGCCTTCTACCACCTGACCGTCTCCGGTGACCCGGACACGGTCTACGGCGCCTCCCGCGCCGTCATCGCCCAGCTGTGCACCCTGCACTCGCCCGAGGACCTGATGGTGGCGGTCGTCGCCGCGCCCGGTGCGCAGGCGGAGTGGGAGTGGACGAAGTGGCTGCCGCACGTGCAGGACAAGTCCACGGACGGCGCCGGGTCGCGCCGGCTGGTCGTCGGCGACCTCGGTGAGATCGAGGAGCTGCTCGCGGACGACCTGGAGGGCCGTGGCCGGTTCAACCCGCAGGGCACTCCGGTGGCCGACACCCCGCATGTGGTGATCGTGCTGGACGGCGGCGAGGTGCCGATGGACTCGGTGATCGCCGGGGCCGAGGGCCTGCAGGGCGTCACCATCCTGGAGGTCGTACCGGGCGATCTGGACGAGATCCGGGGCGGGCTGGCCGTACAGGTCCAGCCGGGCAAGCTGGTGCTGGAGTCGGCCAGCGGCGCGGTCTACCACGGTGTCTGCGACACCCTGTCGATCCCCGAGTCGGAGTCGCTGGCGCGCCAGCTGGCCCCGCTGCGGGCGGGTTCCGGCGCGGACGGTGAGGAACCGCTGCTGTCGAACCTGGACTTCACCGACCTGCTGAACCTCGGTGACGCCGGTTCCGTCGATGTGTCGCGTACGTGGCGGCCGCGGACCCTGCACGAGCGGCTGCGGGTGCCGATCGGTGTCGACAAGGACGGCCAGCCCGTCATGCTCGACATCAAGGAGGCCTCCCAGGAGGGCATGGGCCCGCACGGCCTGTGTGTCGGTGCGACCGGTTCCGGTAAGTCCGAGGTGCTGCGCACCCTGGTGCTCGCGCTCGCGGTGACCCACTCCTCGGAGACCCTCAACTTCATCCTCGCGGACTTCAAGGGTGGCGCCACCTTCACCGGTATGTCCGAGATGCCGCACGTCGCGGCCGTCATCACCAACCTCGGTGAGGACGTCACCCTGATCGACCGTATGCGGGACTCGATCACCGGTGAACTCCAGCGCCGTCAGGAGCTGCTGCGCTCCGCGGGCAACTACGCCAACATCACCGACTACGAGAAGGCACGTGCCGCGGGTGCGCCCCTGGAGCCGCTGCCGTCGCTGGTGATGGTGCTCGACGAGTTCTCCGAGCTGCTGACCGCCAAGCCCGACTTCATCGACATGTTCATCCAGATCGGCCGTATCGGCCGTTCGATGGGTGTGCACATGCTGCTCGCCTCGCAGCGTCTCGAAGAGGGCAAGCTGCGCGGTCTGGACACCTTCCTGTCCTACCGGCTGGGTCTGCGGACGTTCTCCGCGGCCGAGTCGCGGACCGCGATCGGTGTGCCGGACGCCTACCACCTGCCGAACGTCCCGGGTTCCGGCATCCTCAAGTACGACACCGAGACGATGGTCCAGTTCAAGGCCGCGTACGTCTCGGGCCCCTACCGCGGTCCCGGTGCCGGCGGCGGTGCCGGCGGCAGCCGGACGCGGCGGCTGCCGGTGCCGTTCACGGCGGCCCCGGTCATCGAGCAGATCATCGAGGACCCCACTCCGGCCGAGCCGGTCGCCCCGGAGCAGGACGACGCGCTCGCCGACACCGTGCTCGACGTCATCGTCCAGCGCATGCAGGGTCAGGGCCCGCCGGCGCACCAGGTGTGGCTGCCGCCACTGGACGAGCCGCCCACGGTCAACCAGCTGCTGCCGACGCTCGCGGTCACGCCCGAACGGGGTGTGCACGCGCCGGAGTACACCGCGCTCGGCAAGCTCGTGGTGCCGGTCGCGCTGGTGGACAAGCCGTTCGAGCAGCGGCGTGACGTGATGTACCTGGACTTCTCCGCCGGTGCCGGTCACGGTCTGGTCGTGGGTGGTCCGCAGTCCGGTAAGTCCACGCTGATCCGGTCCGCCATCGCCTCGTTCGCGCTCACCCACACCCCGGGCGAGGTGCAGTTCTACTGCCTCGACTTCGGTGGCGGCGGCATGCTGTCCATGGAGGGCCTGCCGCACGTCGGCGGTGTCGCCTCGCGTCTGGACGCGGAGAAGGTGCGCCGTACGGTCTCCGAGGTCGTCGGCATCCTCAACGAGCGTGAGGAGTTCTTCCGGGCCAACAACATCGACTCGATCGGGACCTACCGCCAGCGGCGGGCCTCGGGCGCCTTCCCCGACCAGAAGTGGGGCGACGTCTTCCTGGTCATCGACGGCTGGGCGACGTTCAAGACCGACTACGAGCAGATGGACCCGGTGATCCTGGACATCGCCGCCCGGGGTCTCGGTTTCGGTGTCCACCTGATCATCGCCGGTGCGCGCTACACCGAGGTGCGGCCCGCACTGCGCGACCAGCTCCTCAACCGCGTGGAGCTGCGCCTGGGTGACCCGATGGAGTCGGAGTTCGACCGCAAGCGCGCGGAGAACGTCCCGATGGGCAAGCCCGGTCGCGGTATGTCCCCCGAGAAGCTCGACTTCCTGGCGGCGCTGCCGCGGCTGGACGGGATGAGCGACCCGGAGACGCTCAGCGACGGCATCGCGAACCTGGTGTCGACGGTCAGCGAGCACTGGCAGGGCGAGCCCGCCCCCGCGGTGCGGATGCTGCCCACGTTGCTGCACGTCAACGAGCTGCCCAAGGGCAGCGACTACCCGGACCACGGCATCGCGATCGGTGTCGACGAGACCACGCTGTCGCCGGCGTTCATCGACTTCGAGACCGACCCGCTGCTGGTCATCTACGGCGAGAGCGAGTCGGGCAAGTCGTCGCTGCTGCGCCTGCTGACCAAGCAGATCGCCGAGCGGTACCCGTCCGACAAGGCGCTGATGGTGGTCTCCGACTACCGTCGCGCACTGCTCGGCGAGGTCCCGGAGAGCCACCTGTACAAGTACTGCGCCGCAGGGCCGCAGTTGCAGGAGGTCATCAGCGGTCTGGCCGGTTCGCTGGGCCGGCGGATGCCGGGCCCGGACGTCACGCCGGAGCAGCTGCGCAACCGCAGCTGGTACGACCTGCCGGACGCGTTCGTCATCGTGGACGACTACGACCTGGTGGCGACCAGCAGCGGCAACCCGCTGCAGCCGCTGCTGGAGTATCTGCCGTTCGCCCGTGACCTGGGTCTGCGCCTGATCATCGCGCGCAGCTCCTCGGGTGCCGGACGGTCGTCCTTCGAGCCCGTGATGCAGCGCACCAAGGAGCTCGGTGCGCAGGGTCTGATCCTCTCCGCCGATCCGGCCGAGGGACCGCTGATGGGCAACATCAAGGGGCAGAGCCTGACGCCCGGACGGGCCACGTTCGTCACGCGTAAGCGCGGTGCGCAGCTGGTCCAGACGGGCTGGCTGCCGGCGAACAGCCGCTGACCGGCCACGCACGAAACGGCGGTGGGGCGTCCCTCCTGGGAGGGGCGCCCCACCGCCGTTTTCCGTCGGTGCGCGATACGTCCGCGCCGGTGCCGGCCGCCGGGCCGGCCGCGGTCAGCCGAACGCGCCGTGCTGGGTGACGTCGGGACTGGGCTGGCCGGCGGGAGTCTCGCCGCCGGACGCCGGGGCGCCCTTGCCCGGGGTGTCGCCGGCGGTGGCGGTGGCGGTGCCGGCGGGCTTGGCGGCCGTGCCCTGCTTCTCCTGCTCGGCCTTCGGGGCCCGCTCCTCGCCGGGGGCCGGCCCGGCGACGGCCGGCTGGGTCCGTACGCCCTTGGCGATGCCCTCGCCGCCCCGCGTCTTGGCCTCGCCCGCCTTCGCCGGTCCGAACGGGTCGGGCCCCTGCGCGGCCGTGGAGGTGTCCCAGGTGTGCCGTACGACCGGCCCCCGCGACTGGCCGCCGCCCCCGCCGCGCCTGCCGAACGCGCCGCCGAGGCCGTTGGCGAGCTGGCCGAGCGCCATGAAGCCGTAGGCGACCTCGGGGCCGGACGACGACTGCGCGGTGGCGGAGTTCTTCACCGGCGGCGCCTCGTGGTGTTCCTCGCCGCCCTTGTCCTCGGGGGGTGCGGCGGCCGCGTTCTCCAGGTCGGCGGCGGCCAGTTCGAAGGCCGGCAGGGAGTCGTCGACGGACCGCTTGAGGCGGTGCCACTCCCCCGCGAAGGCCTCACCGGCCGGGCCGTGCCAGTTGGCTGCGGCGGCGCTGCCGACGTGCCGGTCCAGATCGCGGACGAGTCCGTCGAGGTGCTTGCCCATCTCCCGCCAGCCGGCCGCCGCTTCGTGCAGGGCTTCGGGGTTGCGCCGCTCGCTCACTTGACGCTCCGCATCATCTCGACCAGCTCTTCCTCGGCCGCCTGCGTGTTCGCGACGGTCTCCTTGATCCCCCCGCCGACCTCGGCGAGCCGCTGCTGCAGCTGGACGAGCGCCTGCTCGGCCTGCTCGTACAGCTCGCGGAACGGCCGGGCCTCCTCATCACTGCCGAAACCGTCCCGAAGGGCCCCGGCATCGGCCCGCCGTCTGAATGCGGCCAGCTGCCGGCCCAGTTCTTGCGCACGTATCTCGAAGGTCGCACCGAGCGTGTGCAACTCCTCTGTACTGAGCCGGACTTCGTCGGACATCATTTCTCCCCGAATTGAATGACAGCTGCCTGCCAACATCGCCTCAGGTCTAGCACACCCGCAATAGGACCGAAGCCCTCACGGGAGCGGGCGGGCGGCGAACTGCGGAATGCATACGGAGCAATATGCGGCAATACCGACAACCGCAGCCTTGACGACCTGTTCACACCCGTCATTAGACTTCAGGACGCCGGTGCAGCACATGCGGTTGCTGTGCCATCACGTTCAAGGGGGCAGAGATGAGCAACGAGCGGCAGATCCAGGACGAGGATCTGATGGACGTCGCCCAGGATCCGGAGCAGGCGCACCGGCTGCGGAAGGCACTGAAGGTCCTGGCGGAGAACCCCCATGTCGGCGGCAAGCTCCAGGAGATGGCCAAGGAGGTGCTCGCCGGCCGTATCGGCATGAAGGACGCGATCCAGACGCCGGGGTACATGGACGCGCTGGGCGACCGGATGCACGAGATCCGGCGGGCCGCGGAGAACCAGACCATGGCGGAGCGCGAGGAGTCGCGCGAGAAGTTCGCCGCCTGGCAGAAGGAGCAGGACGCCAAGGAGGACGCGGAGCGCGCCGAGCGCGACGGCCCGGCGAACACCATCGTGAGCACTCCGCGGCGCGGCGGCCGGGGCGGCGGGCACCGGGGCTGACCCGGTCACCACGCGGGCGGTGCGCGGTGCCGGCCCGGGGTGCGGCGAGGGTCCGTTCCTTTCGGCCGCCGAAATCAGTTCAAAGAGTCCATAGAGGCGATAGGGAAGGAAGCAGATCGGCCGCCGGATTCATCGGGCAGATCTGCTTCCTTTCGGCACAGGGCATTCCCGTTTTCTCCACACCGCATCCCAGGGACAACTCACTTAACGCGCGTCTCGCGAGTCACTTGGCACAGTCGTCCGGCAAGGTCCCGGCCTGCGTGTTCCAGTTCCGGCACAGCCACCCCCGCACCGTGCCGTGCGCGCGTTCCGGATCATAGGATCGGGCCGGTACAGGCAGGAATCCACAAAGGTGGAGGCGGGATTGATGGGGGACGAGGAAGCCATGAGCGCCTCAGACGAAGGAAACGCCGTAACGGCCGGATATGCACCTCATCCATACGTCGGCGGCCGCACCGCGGCGCTCCGCGCGCTCGCGGCCTGGCGGATGCGGTGGCCCGGTGCCCCGCGCGTCATCGTGCTCACCGGAAACCCGGGCAGCGGGCGCTCGCGCCTGGTCAAGGGCTTCCTGATGATGTGCGACCCCGGCTACCGCAAGCAGCTGCCGCTGGACGACCTGGACCCGGCGACCGTGCCCCCGGACCTCCCGGCGCCCGCCGTGCCGAACCCCTCGGGGCGCACCGCGGCTCAGCTGCTGTGGCTCCTCGCCGATCATTTCGGGCTGAGCGCGGACCGCAGCGACGACATCTTCCCCGAACTCGCCGCTCGTGAAGAGCCGGTGACGATTGTGGTGCCGGATGTCGACCGGGCCGGCCCGGTACGTGCCGCGAACGAGCCGGCTCGTCTCGTACGGGACGTGCTCAAGCCGCTCGCCGCCACCGAAACGGTGCAGCTGCTCGCCGATGTGCCGCGCGAACTGACCGCGGAGCTGGCCGGGGCGCTGCCGCCCGGCCAGCTGCAGCTCATCGATCTCGATGCGCCCGAGTGGGCCGACCCCAAGGGTCTGGTGCTGCACGCCGCGACCGCGCTCGACCCCGACGCCGGAGCCCCGGAACTCCCCTTCACCACCGACCCGGCCGTGCGCCAGTCGCTCGCCGAGGCCCTCGCCGGGCGCGCGGACGGCAATCGGCTGACCGTCCAGCTCGCCGTGCAGTCGCTGCTCATGCAGCCCGAGGGCTTCGATCCTGCGGACGGGTCCCTGCTGCCCGGCAGCGTCGGTGAGGCCCTCGATCTGCATGCGCGCCGGCTGGGCGCGGATCCGCAGACCCTGCGGCTGCTGCTGGCACCGCTCGCGTTCGCCGAGGGCGAGGGGCTGCCCGTCCAGCTGTGGGGTGCGCTGGCGGATGCCGTGGCCGGACGGGACATGAGTCAGGACCTCGCCGACGGCATGCTGCTGGCCGCGCCGTTCATCCAGCCGGTCGAGCAGGCCGAGGACGCGGACGACGACGCGGCCGGGGGCGGGGCCGGGGCCGACGGCGGCCGTACGCTGCTGCGCCTGCAGCACCCGGGGATCGCCGAGGAGATCCGCGCCGGGCTGCCGGACGTCCGCGACGCCCAGACCAGGATCGCCATGACGCTGCTGGAAGCGGTACCGCAGCAGAACTGGTCCAAGGCCGATCCGTACCTCCGCGACCACCTCGCCGCACACACCCTCGACGCCGGTCTGCTCCCCCAACTCCTCACCGACCCCGGCCTGTTCGCCCACGCCGACCCGGTGACGATGCGGGCCGCCATCGAGGCCGTACCGCTCGAACAGCTGGGTGCCCCGGCCCGTACGTACCTGCGCACCGCTCCGCTGCTGACCCGCTCCCAGGCTCCGGCCGGCATGCGGGCGGCGTTGCTGGAATCCGCATTCGTCGAGGACGGGCTGGCACCGTACGCGGAGGCGCTGCACACCCTCGACTTCACCCTGCCGTGGCGCACATTGTGGAGCGTGCCGCTGGCCGGCGTCCGCGCCGTGACCACCGGTTCTCTGGCCCAGGTGGACGGGGACGGCGCGCCCGCGGAGACCACCCCGGGCGCGGACGGCGCCGGGGAAGGAGCCGTGCCGCCATCCGGCACGGCCGCTCCCCGTCCCGTTGCCGCCTTCGTCGTCCCCGAGGGCACCCCCGGCTCCCGTACGGTGCCCGGCCCGGACGGCGATACTTCCGCGGGCGGCGGCTCGGCGCTGCTCCTCCATGATCTGCTGCGGCCCGGATATGTCGACGCCGACCCGGCGCAGGTGCGGCTGCCCTCCGAGGAGGCGAAGGCGGCGGCGCCCTTCGGGCTCAGCCGGGGCGCCGACTATCTGCGGGTCTGGGCCCGCGCGGGCCAGGAGGTGGTGGCCGCGCTGCTCTCGGACACCCCGTTCACCGGCGCCGATCTCTCGCCCGAAGGGGTGCTTGTCGTCGCCACGGAACGCGGGGTGACCGCCCGGCAGATTCTCGCCGCGGCTCCCCCGGTCACACCCACCGTGCCGGCCCAGCGCACCGGCGCCGCCGACTCCGATGCTTCCGACGGCCTCGAAGGAGACCACTCGTGATCAACCAGGCGCAGGCACACGCCACCGCCGCCCGCTGGCTCAACCCCGAGGGGCACCAGGGTCCCCCGCGTGAGGTGGCCATGCAGGAGTTCGACCTCGGCTGGGTGGTGTGGGCCGTACCGCCGCCCCCGGAGGTCGACCCGGAGACAGGGCGGCGGCGCCCGCCCGCCGAGGTCGGCGCCGCCTGCGGGGTCGTCGACCGGGCGTCCGGCGAGCTGACGGTGTGGCCGTCCGTGCCGGTCGACGAGGTCGTACGGATGTATCAGCAGAAGCACGGTGCCGGGGCCGGCGCGGCTCCGGCGGCACCCGCCGCGCCGCCGGTCACCGGCCCCGGCAACACCGCCGTCGCGACCTACCCCGACCCGTCGACCGGCGAGGAGACCAGCCTCGCCCGTGTCTCGGCGCCCGGCCGGCCGCCCGCCGAGTACCAGCTCTACGAGGAGCTGCAGCGGCTGGGCGTGCACCCCACGGCCGTCCGCGCGCTCCACACCGATCTGCGGTCGGCGCAGCTGCCCGGCGGCTACCCCGGCGACTTCATTCTCCGCACCTTCCCGAACGCCACGTTCTCCTGCACCGAGGGCTATGGCATGCGGCCCGAGGAGCGCGCCGAAGGCATCGCCGGACTGCTGCGGCACGTCGAGATGATGCACCAGCTGGCGGGCCAGCAGGCCCCGCCGCGACCGCATCGGCTGCCGGTGCCGCAGCGGGTCGAGGCCGCACCGCAGATGCGGGACGTGGCACTCGGCAAGCACCTGGTGGAGGTCTTCGGGCCGCAGGGCGTCACCCGCCCGGACGCCGATGATCTCGCCACCGGCCAGCTGCCCGAGGCCACGAAGAACACCCTGATCTGGGCCGGTCTGCCGGCTCAGGTGCCGTTCTTCTTCACCGCCGACCGGCCGGACTCCCCGCCCGCCGGCGGGCTGTTCCCGGACGTGGCGACCTACCTGCGGGAAACCGGCACCCAGGCCCAGGAGCAGACCCTGGCCACCCTCGCCGGCTACGTCCGGTTCGGCACCGACGGCCTCTACACGCTCGCCGTCCAGTGCACCGCAGCGGAGGAGAACCAGAACCTGGTCGGCACCGTCTGGGCGGTCCAGCCGTCGTCGGGCGGCGGCCGGTTCGTCAACCGCACCCTGTCCGCATACCTCCGCTCGCTCGCCCTGCTGGTCACCACGCGCTCGCAGATGCAGGGCATGGACCCGTACGCGGCGGGGTCGGCGGTCGCCACCTTCCAGGAGCAGATCGCGGCGATCGACTCCTGGGCCCTGGACGACGACAGCAACTGGTGGTCGCTGGTCATCGAGCAGATGTGGCACGGGTTGTTCTGAGGGACCGGGGGCTTCGGGGGCTTCGGCCCCCGTCTCTCCTTCCCCGGCCGTCAGGGCAACAGCAGCCAGTCCGAGGCGAGCGCGGCCGCCAGACCGATGCCCAGCAACCAGGTGCCGAGCCGGGTGCGCCCGTTACGGCTGAGTTCGATCACCACACCGCAGAGCACCAGCGCGGCTCCGTACACCCCGACCACCAGCACCGACGTACGCGACGCCAGGCGCACCACGAGCACTCCCGCCATCGCGGCCATCAGCACCGAGGCCAGGACGATGCGTATTCGCCGGGCCTGACGAGGTGTCAGTCCCACGCGATTTTCGGGGAGGGGCTCTTCATTGCCGGGTGCGTCCATGAGCGGGAATGCTACGGGACGAGTGATCGCCGGATCGCCCCGATCCCCGACTCGGGGCTCAACTCGCTCCGGGCTCCGGCCGATTAGGGCGGTCACGCCTCCCGGTAGAGGATTCCGGCCTGCCGAAGCCGGAACACTCAACGCCGGGCACCGAGCGCCGAACGCCGAGAACCGAGCACCGAGAACCGAGAACTCGCCGCCCTCACCCACCACCCACCACCCACCACCCACCACCCGGCGCTCCACATGATTGACCATCGACGCACCAATATTTAACCTTCCCTTTCAGTACGTCGTCGTGGCACTCACCTCCGCGCCACCCACAACATTCGCCAATGCCTCAGGCGGGTCAATTCACCAGAATCCCAACGGCGTTGACACCTGAGGATGCCCACGCTCCCTCCACAAACCGCGCCTTGACATGCCTGCATTCAGATCGCCTAATGTGGAATCGTTCAGGATGCAACAAGCATCAGCGCGGGACATACCGCAAAACGGGGGCAATGGTGGCAGGCAAGGCATTTGATGTCGACCCGGCTGTGCTGCGCACGCAGGGCAACGCGTTCGTGCACATCGGCAGCGACTTCTCCAAGGCGTCGAAGAAGCTTCAGGACGATCTTGAAGGCCTTGGCAGCCCCTGGGAGAACTGCGACTTCGGCGATATCTTCGAAACGATCTACACGCCCATCAGGGACGGCATGTTCGAGTCGATGGACTCCCTGGGCGAACGCCTCGAAGGAATCGGCGACAAGCTCCAGAACATGGCCGGCTCGTACACCGAATCCGACCAGCAGGGCATTCACACCATCAGCGCGGTCGGCCGCCCGGCCGTCTGACGCCCGACCCGCCGCGGACGAGCCCGGGCCGGCCCTTTGAGCCCCGCCCCGCGCCCCGCACGCTGATGCGCGCCATCAGCCTCTCCTTCTCCACCACCATTCCACTCCGCAATCGGCTACCACCGCACGGGGGACGATCACTGTGTCATTGATGCTGCCAAGCGAGGTAGCTTGGGTCCTCGACCTCCTCGGCTACAACTGGCCGGACGCCGACGAGGACAAGCTCCACGAATGCGCGCAGGCCTGGCGCAACTTCGCCGAGTCGGTCAATCAAGCGTCCTCCCAGGGCTCTTCGGCAGCCAATGAAGTTGTCTCCGCCAACTCCGGCGAGGCGATCGAGGGCTTTTCCCACGAATGGGGATCCTTCTCCGGCGGCGGAGACAGCGGGGACAACTACCTCCGCGATGCCGCCGCGACCGCTGAAGTCATCGCCCTTGCCTTCGACGCGGCCGCCATCGCCGTTCTCGCCGGCAAAATCGCGGTCATTACTCAGCTGGTGATCCTGGCCGCCGAGATCATTGCGGCACAGGCCGCCGCGCCCTTCACACTCGGCCTGTCCGAAATCGGTGCCGCAGGTGCCACACAGGCGACGCGTGTGATGGTCCGCCAGATCCTCGACAAGATCAAACGCGAGGTCATGGAAGCGGCCACCAAGGCCATGGAGCACGCCACCATGGACGCCATCAAAAAGATGGCGAAGAAGGCCGTGTCCAAGGAAGCCCGCAAGATTGCGGCCGACTATGTGAAGAAGACGGTCAAGGAGACCGTCAAGGACAAGGTGGTCGATCAGGCGAAGGAAATCGCCCGGGACAAGATCATCGAAGAGGGCAAGGCCAAGGCCCAGGAAGCCGCCACGGGGATGGCCCAGAACGTCGCGCAGCAGGGCATCGAGAGTCACTTCGGCGCCCGCGACGGAATCGACTGGGGCGAAACCGCCGACATCGGCAAGGACAAGGCCGGCGAATACGTCGACGGCATCAAGGAAGGCGCTCAGGAGTACAAGGACGGCGTCGCCAGCCTCGCCGACCCCGGCACCTATATCGACCACGCCAAGGAAGACCTCACCAACCGAGGCCTGGACGCCGCCCAGCGCCGCGCCGACCGCCATACCGGCGGCGCGGCCACCCGCAACCAGGAAGTAACGGACGAGGTCCGCTCGGTCTTCGGCTGATCCGGCCTCCCCGGCACCCCACGGTCACACCAAAAAGGGCCCACAGCCTCCTCGGCTGTGGGCCCCATCCGATTGCCTTGAACTGCGGCTGCGCGGTGGCGGGCTACTACATCAGGCGCATGGTGCCAGCGTGTTGTCGACAGCGGGACCCCGGTGAACTGCTGCGGTCCGGCTCCTGGTCACGCCCCGAAAATCGAAACCTGGGAGGGCGAAGAGATCTCACTGCCCCGGAGGCTGCGTGGGAGGTGCCGGCGGGTAAGCACCAGGGCTCCCCGGCTGCTGGTAGGAGCCGAACTGATGCTGAGGCGGAACTCCAGCACCGTAACCCGGGCCGCCGAAACCGGGACCGCCAGGAGGCGGACCGTTGCGGCGCTTCTTGGCCACGACCACACCGATGACAATTCCCAGAACGACCACCACGCCGAGAGCGATACCGGCAACCGCGAGGGGGGTCAGGCCGCTGCTCTTCTCTTCACTCGCGCTCTCCTGAGCTCCGCTCCCTGGAGCATCCGCACCCGCGCCGGCCGAAGGCTCAGAATCCTTCGGCATGGTGAGCGGCCCGTTCTTCGACCCGGCCGGGATGTTCTCCGAGAGGGCCCGGTACGGGCGAATCACGCCATAGCCATACTTGGGGTCGGGGGACGAGATACCCGTCTTGCCATCGGGAGTGATCGCCGTCTTCGTGAGTCGATTGGCGACCTGCCCCGCGGTGAGGTCCGGGTACTTCGAGCGAACGAGGGCTGCGGCGGCGGATACGTAGGCCGTTGCGTCGGAGGTTCCTGAGGCTTGCCGATACTTCAGGGAAGTGCCGGCGGAATAGATCTTCTCGCCAGGAGCGATCAAGCGGATGTGGGGGCCGTAGTTCGACTTGTCAAGGACCTTGCCGTCCTCGGCGACTGCGCCTACTGCAAGCACACCGGGGGCTGCAGCTGGATACGAAAGCTTACTGGTGCCTTCGTTGCCGGAACCAGCAACCAGCAGCACGTCCTTCTTTACTGCATAGCTGATAGCGCTCTTTTCCTTATCGGTCAGCGCATAAGGCCCCGCAAAGGACATGTTGATGACCTTTGCGCCGTGATCAACCGCATATCGAAGGGCGCCGTCGATATTGTTCGCGTCGCCACCGATCGATTCATTCCTCTTGATCGGAAGGATCTTCGCATCCGGCGCCAGACCCATGATGCCGTCAGCATGGCGGGGGCCGTGACCATGTCCCGCGATCAAGGCGGCCATTGCGGTGCCGTGGTCATCGCCAGATTCGTGATCTGCGGTACCACCCCCGTCGGCAAAGCTCTTCCCTGGGAGCACATTGCCCTTGAGGTCGACGTGGCCTCCGTTGACGCCGGAGTCAATGACCGCCACGGTCACGTTTTTACCGGTCGACTCTTTCCACACCTTCTGCGGATTGAACGCGTCAAGCGCCCATTGCCCGTCCCGAATGTAGTCCGCCGAAGCGGTCGGCGCGGCGGTGAAGAGCAGCGCTCCTGCCGCTGCCACGCCACCCACCGCACGCAGCGTCCGCGTGAAGCTCATGCTGCAACACCTCTCCTCAACAGGTTGCGGCCCGCAGCCTGAAGACTGCGGGCCCACCTCGTTTCCGCCGCTGTCACACCCGAAGGCTAGCTACTCAATCACCTTCGGAGCCACATTGCGCTCGGGCGTCCAGGTCTCTTCGTCCTCGACCAGGTAGTCCGGGCGCTCGCCGTTCTGCCCCTTGTCGTCCTTGCCCTTGGCGCCGTGCATGCCGTGCGCCCCGGGCATCCCTGCCGGACGCCGGCTACCGGAAGCTCCATCACCCGACTGGGCGCCGCCACGGCTGCGGTGCAGCCCCGAGCCGCCCTGGGAGCCACCGGCTCCCTTACCTCCGGGACCACCTCCGACGAGGCCACCCTTCTGGCGGGCGAGACCACCGCCGCGGCCCGCTGCCCCGGCACCCTTGGCGCCGCCCTTGGCACCCGCCGCACCGACACCGCCCATACCGGGCATGCCCGGACGGCCGGTCCCACGGCCGGCTGTCCCGGCGCCGGCGTTCGCACCACCAGTGCGACCACCAATAGCCCCGCCGGCACGTCCACCGGGCGTGCCGCGGCCGGCCATGCCGCCCGGCATGCCGGGCACGCCCCCCGGGCCGCCACTGGTGCCGCCGGGACCGCCACCACCGCTCAGGCCACCGGTGCTGGGGCCGGTACCCGGGCCACCACCGATACCGACGCTGGGGGCAGTGGTCCCTTGGGACGGAGTGAAGCTGTCAAGCCCCGTACCCACGCTCGGCGGTGTGAAGGAACCCTTGCCCGGCATCGTGTTGCCGATGCCGCCGTCGATCCCCGGCGTCTTCAGGCCGTCGCTCGAGAACCCCGGCCCCTTCCCAAGGGGCTTCGTCGAACCCCTGCGCATTCCCTTGGGCTTGGTGACGCTCCCCGGGAGAGGGTAATGAACCGGCGGGATTCCCGGGTTGTCCGGCGGCGGAATGCTGTTCGGGTCGTCAACGTTGGGGGCCGTCGGCTTCCCGATGGCTACCGCATTGGTCCTGTAAGCAGCGCCCAGATATTCCATGGTCGCCGCAGCCTTCAGCTGCGTCTCCTTCTGCGCTGACAGGTCGTCTTCGTTGTCCTCGACAACCTGAGTCGCGCTCTTGCCGCCGGCAAGCTGGTCGTCAGCTTTCTCGTCCTGGCGATCGATGTTGTCGGTCGCCCAGTCCCAGGCCCGGTCGCCCCATTCAGGCATCTCCATGCCGTCGAGGTGCTTCTTGTACTCGCTCAGAGCCTCATGTGCGCGGCCCATGCCGTCGCTTACGTTCTTGGCGTACAGAGCACCGTTCCCGATGCTCTCGCTGATCTTCTTGGCGCGTTCGCGAAACGCCTCCGCGGCCTTGCCCTCCCAGTGCTGCAAGACCTCCTCGATGGCCTTGTCGAAGTACGCGCGGATGCCACCGCCGCTGTCGACCACGAGCGACTTGTGCACCTGGTCCCAGGCGTGGGAAACGCCGGCGACCGTCTCCGGCTTCGCGTCGGCCACCATGGCCTTCAGCGTCGTGAAGTCGATCTTGTGGAACTTCGTGGTGTTCTCGATGGCGTAGCACTTGTCCTGTGGTGCGTACTTACTGTCCGCGTAACTACCCACGCCCCTGCCCCCTCATCCTCTGCGAGCTCATTGCCATCGTTCAGGAGTACTTGTTGTTCGACGAAGAGTGACCGTTCTTCATCGCATTGCTCGTGCTCTGCTCCTGGTCCTGATAGGCACCATGAGTCCTCGAACTCTTCTTCTGGAGGTCATCGATCAAGCTCTCAAGCTTGTTCAGCACGTGCTGCTCGATGAAACCCTTCATCTCACCATGCGTCTGCCGGAGTTCGCGCTCTTCCTCGAAGCCCTTGCCCAGCGCGCCTTCCGGCAGATGCGTCCCGCTCTTGGCCTTGCCCGAGGCGCTCTGCATGTCCTTGAGCACGTTGTTGAGCTTCTTGACGACCTCATCAAGCCTGTCGAGATCAACGCGATAGGAATCGTTAGCCATAGGTGGCCTCCCCGTGTTTGCTATGCGTTCTTCCGACGCCAGTCGCGGAGCGCGATGGCGGAGCCGACGACCGCGGCAACGGCAAGAAGTCCGCCGCCGACAATGTAGATGGAGATGCGGGCGCGCCGTTCCTCGGTGGATTCGCCGATGGTGACGGCTGCCGGCAGGATATTGGAGCCGTCAGCCGCGTTGGAGGGCTTGTCCGGCTGAGGTTTGGCGGTGGGCCTGATGTCGTCGTTGAGGGCGGCCACCGGGTCGACGACTCCCCAGCCGATGTTCTGGTCCGCCTTCGGGCGTACGCGCTCCGCGGTCTGCTCCAGGTGCCAGATGACCTGCTGCGGGGTCCACTTCGGGGTCTCGTTCCGGTGCTTCGCGATCAGGAGGGCCGCGGCGCCCGCGGCGTAGGGTGCGGCGAAGCTGGTGCCCTGGTCGACGCAGTTGCCGCCGTCAGGGACGGTGGAGACCATGTTCACGCCGGGCGCGGCGATGTCGACCCAGTCTCCCGGCTGGGAGAAGGGGGCGCGCTCATTGTTGCGGTCGGAAGCGGCAACGGACAGGACATTGTCGAACTCCTGGAACGCGGCAGGATACATGTTCTTTTCCTTGCCGCTCGCGCCGTCGTTTCCGGCCGACGCAACGATGAGAATGCCTGCGGTGGCCGCTTTCCGGATCGCCGCCTTGAGGGGGCCCAGCCTTTCCTCGGGGGCGTCCGTGCCCTGGGAGATGTTGATGATGTCGACATCCAGCCGGACCGCGTAATCGATGGCGGCGGTGAGGCTCTCGGAGGTTCCCGCCTTCTCCTCGCTGGTCTGCTGCAGCGGAATGACCTTCGCCTCGGGGGCGATTCCGTAGAAACCCGAACTGGGCTTCGGGTGGGCGGCGATGATGCCCGCCACCTTGGTGCCGTGGCCGACCCGATCGTCGGTCGGCTTGCCGGCGCCGGGGACGAACTTCTTGCCTCCGGCCCCGATATTGGGCTTGATCTGCGAGTTGCCCTCGTCGATCCCGGTGTCGATGACGGCGACCCGGACGCCCTTACCCCTGGTGTCGGCCCACATCTGGTTGGTCAGGAGGCGCTGCAGCGACCAGGGGGTCTCTGTGATGTCGTTGGTGCCGAACTTGCACTCACCGCTGTTGAGCGGCACGTTCGGGTCCGCGACCGCTGGTGCGGCGGTGGCGCTCGACAAGCCGACGATGCACGCCGCCGTGACCAGTGCACCCGCCGCTCGGCGACGGTGCCCGGTTCGGTGACCAATGGCGCGAGATCCCACGGGCTTTCTGCTCTCCATGTGTGGCGTATTGGGCAGGAACGAAGGGTGAGAGGAGTGAGGCGGAGCGGTGAAGGAGTGGTGGACGGCAGAAGGGCGAGCGCACTGATGCAGCGCGCTCGCCCTCATGGACCACTGTGCGAGCAGCCGAGCTGCTCAGGTCTGGCCGTTTCCGGCTTCGACCGACCGGAGGTCAGCCTGCCCAGATGCCGGAGTTCTTGTGCTCAGTGGCCTGGTAGTTCTGAGCGGCCTGGTCCAGCGCCTTGGCGATGGCCTCAAGCGTCGAGTGCAGGGAAGCGGCACGCTGGTCCCACTCGCGCTGGCGGGCCTGGTAGCCCTCCTGCGCCGCACCTTCCCAGCTCGCGGCGATCTTCTTGACGCCGGCCTCGAGGTCGTCGAGCTGCTGACGGATGTTGTTGGCCGTTCCGCGCACGTCGGAGCTGGCCTGCGAGATCGTCGCGAAATTAACGAGGATCTGGCCTGACATGGTGTCTCCTCAGGAGTTGATGATGCCTGGTCGATTCACACGCCACAGCGGGCCGGCGGTATGACGCCGGGCCCGGGCTGCGGCGGCTGGGCCGTTGCGCCGCGGTCAGCGGCGCGGCCGCATCATCCGAACGGGGAAGCCGAGGCGGAGATGTGCGAAATCGACTGCGCCTGCTCCTCTTCGGAGGCGGAGTAGTTCTTCGTGGTCGAGTCGATCGCTTCCTTGATCTCACCCAGAAGCTGGTTGAGACGGGTGGCGTCCTCGTTCACCTTGGACTGGAGCTGGTTGTACGAGGAGGCCGCAGCACCCTTCCAACCAGACGTGATGGTGTCGACGACCGTGTTCAGGCGCGAGATCTCGCCCTGGATCGACTGGTTGACCGAGGAGATCTTGCCGCTGAACGCGACCATCTCCTCCTCGGTGGTTGTGTACTGCTGACCAGCCATAGTCAACGTCCCCCATGAGACTCGTACGTCGTACCGCACCGGGCAGCTACAGGCGCTCGCGCGGCAGGCATCTCCTACTGACGCCTTTGGCTACTTTAACCACTCGATATGGCTGTCCCCAACAGGGGGAGCGCTGTTGTGACGGGATCACAACAATGTCAACTACCCGTCAGTGAAACGTTGTTCACAAGAAACGGACAGATGTGCCGCTATCGGTCATTCGCCAACGGGGCCGGACCGGTGAAGATCACACCAAGAAGTCCGCCGCTGTGTCGGAGAAAAAACGGCGGCGGGGGAATCCGGGGTACACCGAAGGCCGCGCCGAATGCCCGTTTTCCGGGACTCGGCGCGGCCTTCGCTCATATCAGGACGACTGCGGCTTCTTGGCGCTCTGAAGGTCCAGCGCCGGGCCGGCCGAGAGGAGTTCGGACCAGGTCTTCAGGATCAGCGGCGGATGCGTGCTCTCGTACCCGAGGTGGATCTTCGCCTTGTCCTGTTCGTCGTCGGCCTTGCCGGACTTGCCGTCGCTGTCGTTGTTCTTCGGCAGCGGATAACGCAGCCCGGTGTCGGTGATCAGGAACTGACTGCCGGTCTTCGCCTGGGGATTGCGCACCTCGGTGTAGAGGAGGCCACTGCCGGGGGTGACGTACGAGTTGGCTCCTGTGGCGATCTTGACCGGGTAGTCATCGCCGACCCAGGTCTGCATGTCCGGCACGCCGTTCGGGTACTTGAGCTGCTTCTCCATACCGCCCGGGAGCTTGTTGTTCTTGCCGTTGTAGACGCTGCAGGACACACCGTTTCGCGTAGGACTGGTCAGTCCGCCGGTCTGGGAGCCGTGCTCGAAGTCGTTGGCCACCGAGAGGCTCTCGCGCGGCCACGGGGAGGGGAAGCCGTCGAAGATCTCGCCCATGAAGTTCGTCGGGTTCTTCTCCGCGTCCAGCTTCGGGTCGACGGCATTGACGGCGATGGGCTCGGGCTTGATCGGCGTACCGTCGCCGTTCACCTTGTCGGCGTTCGCCCCCTCCTCCAGGAGGTTCGCGACGAAGCCCGACACCTGCTCGACGCCGTCCTGCTCCACGACGTACTTCTGGCCGTGGCTGTCCTGGAGGATCGAGCCGATTTTCTTGGCCCGCTCGGGGACCTTCGGATTGCTGGTCTCTCCGCCCGCCCCGGCGACCACGGGCATGGTGATCCCGAGCTCCGGCGGGAGGACGATGAGGGTGTCCATGAACTGCTGCGACACCTGCTGGGGCTTGGCGTCGGCGAAGATGATGCGGCGCAGCCGGCTGTTGACCGCTTCGCTCCTGCCGCTGAACTCGAAGGCCTTGCCCTCGCTGTCGACCAGCCACCTCTTCTTCTGCGGGTCCTCGACGTACAGCGCCTGTCGGGGGGCAACCCTGCGCTTGCCCTCGACGGCCTGCTTGTCCTTGCCGCCCAGGACGAACACGGCCTGCTGGGGCTTGCTGTTGAGGCCGCTGCCCGGGCGGTTGCACACCGCCCAGGTCTTCGGCTTGTCGGCGTCCTCCACGCCGGGCAGCCGGTCGGGGGCGTAGGGAATTCCGATGGCCGGTCCGTGCGGGATCTTTCCGTCCAGCTCGGATTCCTTGACCTTGACGACCTTGAAATTCGGGTCGATAAGAAGTCGGGCGGAGGCGAGGTTAAGGATGGGATGCAGCAGTTTCTGACCGTCCTTGCCCTTCAGGACGATATAGCGCGTGGTGGATACGTCCCCGACGAGGACATTCTTCCCGATCTCGTCCCAGCCTTGCGGGGCAACAGGCTTGAGAATGCCGCAGGCGCCGAATCCCACGAGCATCACGACCCCCATCACGATGCTCGGCACCACCGCCTTCAGGGGCCTGGGGGCACTCTCGATCGAACCGTTCGGCAGCGGCTTCAGAAATGCCGCATTCGTGCGCTTTCGAGCGAACGAATACGCATTCAGCTCGTCCCGACGTGATGCCATTGTTGCTTTCTCTCCCCGCCTGTCGGATCCACATCGACCGCCCCCGGCACTCACGCCGTAGCGCCCTCTACTATGCCGTGTGTCGATCGACCCGTACGGTACGGGTGCCACCTTCCAACGCACCAGTCTCAGCGGCGACCGATACGCCTAGAGGCCACACCACCAGTAGAGGAGCAGGCCGGGGGATGTCCAGCGCCACCAGGGCTCGACGCCGCAACGGGCGGCAACAGCAGCAACAGCCTTCCGCTGCACCGCAATACGCGGGAAATGCTGGCCAAAACGGCACAGCTCCGGGCAACAGAGAAAATGGCGGACGGAGTTCCGCGGCCCGCCCGGCAGGTCCGGTGGCACCGCGGCTGCGCCAACAGGCCGGAACCATCGGCGGGGTCCGCGTTCAGCAGCTGGCCATCATCGAACTCGCCGCGGCCCTGGTACTGGTGGGCTGGTCGATCCACCCGGCCGCCCTGACCGCGGCCATCGTGATCGCGGCAATTCTGGTCATTTTCGCGCTCGGCCGTCGGCGGCGGATTCCGCTGCCGGAATGGATCACCACCGTGCGCGCGATGAAGCGCCGCGGCAAGAACAGCGCCTCCGCCCTCGCGGCCACGCAGGGCGTCGACCCGGCGATCGCCCCCGTGGTGGAGTGCGAACCGGCGCTGCGGACCTATGAGTTCACGACCGAAACGGATCAGCGCGCCATCGGGTTCGTCGGTGACGGCACGTTCCTGACCGCCATCGTCCAGGTGGACGCCCGTGACGAGCCGCTGCGGCCGCAGCGCGGCAGCCACATGCTGCCGCTCGAGGTGCTGCACACCGCGCTCGACATCGAGGACATCCACCTGGAGTCGGTGCAGTTCGTCCAGTACACCCAGCCCGCGCCGGCCCCGCACCTGCCCGAACAGGCCGTCGCGGCCCGCTCGTACGCGCCGCTGCAGGCCCAGTCGCAGACCCCTGGCCTGCAGCTGACCTGGATCGCGCTCAAGCTCGACCCCGAGCTGTGCGCGGAGGCGATCGAGGCCCGCGGCGGCGGGGTGGAGGGCGCCGAGCGCTCGCTGCTGCGCGCCGCCGACCAGCTCGTCAGCCGGCTGACCGCGCACGGTGTGCGCGCCAGGGTGCTCGCCGAGCGCGAGGTCGTGGCCGCGATCGGTACCGCGGTGTGCGTCAGTCCGCGGGCCGCCAACGGTGCGATGGGGCGCGACGGCCGGGCGGCCCGGCGCACCCAGGAGACGACCCGGGCGATGCGCTGCGACGACCGGTGGCACACCACGTACTGGATCGGCCGCTGGCCCCAACTGGGCCAGGGCGGTGCGCCGCTGGCTGCCGTCACCCAGCTGCTGACCAGCACCAGGGCGATGGCCAGCACCTTCGCGCTGACCGCCACCCACGGCAGCGGCCGCGCCCCCGCGATCTCCGGTTACGTCCGTCTTTCCACCCGCAGCGAGAACGAACTCTCCGCCGCACAGAGCGAGTTGGAGCGCCGCTCCGGTTCCGTGAAGGTCGGCCTCGTCCGGCTCGACCGGGAACAGCTGCCCGGCCTGCTGGCCACGCTTCCCCTCGGAGGTACCCGCTGATGGCCTCTCCCACCTATCAGCCCCGCGTCAACACCAGCGGCAACGGCTGGCGTAATCCCCCGCTCGGCGACGGCGGCGGCCGCCGGCTCTCCCACCAGCCACGCCCGGACGAGGACCAGTCGGGGCCGAGCGGTCCGAAGCCGAGGCCCGGTTACGGTCTGCGCGGTCCGCGGCGCAGCCCGCATGTGCTGACGGCCGAGTCGCTCGCCGCACTGACCCTGCCGGTCGGCGACGACGGCGTGGTCATCGGCATCGACCCGCAGAACCAGCCCGCCGTGCTGAGCCTGCTGCGGCCCGCGCCGATGGAGGTCGCGCTGGTCGGCAGCATGTGGATGGCGCAGGTGCTGGCGCTGCGTACGGTCGCCATCGGCGCCCGGGTCGCGGTCGAGACGGCGCGTCCGCAGGCCTGGGGCCAGATGGCGCAGGCCGCGGGCGGCGGACAGCAGTGTGTATCGATCCACGAAGTACGGCAGATCGCACCCCAGGGACCGTCGGTTTCCAGCCCGGTGCTGGTCGTCCGGGACATGGGTGCGCGGCCGCCACGCAATCAGCTCGCCCCGAGTCCCTGGCAGTCGGTGCTGACCGTGCTGCCGTTCCTCGGGCCGCGGTCGCCGCAGCTGCTCAGCCGCGCCGATGTGGTCGGTCTGCAGCGGCTTTCGCCCGAAGAGGCGGACGTTGTGACGCGAATCATGCGACTGCCGGAGCAGGTCGGTGCGGTGCTGCCGACGCTCAGCGACAACGCCATGCTGTGGTGCTCTCGCGAGGGCCACCAGTTCGTCATGACGCAGCCCACGGAGGCGGAGACCAACCTCCTCGGCGGGCCGCGCCGCATGGACTGACCGTCATTGCGGGCCGGTCGCCCGCGGAGCGCTGTGCGCAGCGCGTACGCAACCGGCCGCGGGGCACGACTTACGGGCGCATCCACGGGTGCGCCCGTAAGCGTGCCGAAGGGTATGAAGACGACATGACATCGACTGCCGTTATGGGCCGACTCTTGATTAGGCTGTGTGGGAGAGCCGCAGGAGCACAGCACGACGGCAGTCGATACGGGGATGGAGACAGTTAGTGTTGGCGCAACCCCGGGTGGTGTGTCCCGACTTCCGCTACATCCGATCGATCCGCCTGTATCCGGTCCTGCCGTTCAGGTGCGTTGCAGTACACCAGGAGGCACAGTGAACGAGCAGGAGGCTTTCCGTCCGGACGGAAACGATCCTGACGACGACCAGTCCGAGTTCGACCTGACCGGTGAGTTCAAGATCGATTTCGCCGCACCGGCCTGGTACGCGAGCAACGACACCAGTGGTGGCGGCACCAGCGCCACCGCCTCGTCTGCGGCTCCTCCTGCGTCTTCGCCCGCCACTCCGACCGCCGGGGCCCAGCCGCCCGTCGGGCCGCCTCTGGGCCAGCCGCTCCCCGGGCCCGCGGAGGCCGCACCGCCGGGATTCCCGACGCTGCGCCCCCAGGAAACGGGCAATGACGCCCCGGCCGCCGCCACTCCCCCGGCCACGCCGGAGGTTCCCGCGGAGGCCGCGCCGGCCACGAACGAGGGCGCCGGCACCGGAAATCAGCGCACGGGCACGGGCGTCGATCCGTCGGCCTCCCTCTGGGGCGACGACGGTGACACGGAGCCGGAGGCGGCGAGCGTGCCCGAGCCCGAGGTCACGGCCACCGCCGCGACACCGGAGCCGGAGGCCTCGCCCTCGCCCACCCCCGTCGAGGACCGTGCACCTGCCCCTGAGGCCGCGGTTCCCGCGCAGCCCGCCCCCGAGGCCGCCGAGCAGGACGCACAGCCCGCACCGGCCCAGCAGCAGCCACAACAGGGCATGCCGCAGCAGGGGGTGCCCGGACAGGGCGTGCCCGGACAAGGTGGGCCGCAGCAGCAGGGGGTTCCCCCGCAGACGGCTCCGCAGCAGGGCATTCCCCAGCAGGCGACTCCTCAGCAGGCCCCCCAGCAGGGAGTTCCGCAGCAGGGAGTTCCGCAGCAGGGTGCTCCTCAGCAGGGTGCTCCTTGGGGCGCCGCGGCGGACGGTCAGCAGCAGGGTGTGCCCGGACAGGGCGCGCTGCCGCCGCTGCCGCCGGAGTACCAGCCCGCGGACCCTCGGACGGCACAGCCGCAGGCCCAGGCGCAGCAGCAGCCCCACGCAGCTCAGCAGCCGCAGCAGGGCCAGCAGCAGACACCGGCCCAGCAGCCGCAACCGCAGGCGCAGCCTCAACCGCAGGCGCAACCGCAGGCGCAGGCCGGGTACCCCCAGGGGCAGCCCGCACCGCAGGCCGGCTACCCGCAACAGCAGCAGGGCGCGCCCGCGCAGCAGCAACAGCCCGCGTACGGCTATCCGCAGCCCGCATACGGCTACCCCCAGCAGGCCCAGCCGCAGCCGCAGGCACAGCAGCAGCCTCACGCGGCCGCGCAGCAGCCGGCTTACGGCTATCCGCAAACCGGTGCGCAGGGCTATCCGCAGACTGGTGCGCAGGGCCATCCGCAGCAGGGCCAGGCACAGTCCGGTTACGCCCAGCAGCAGGCCGCCCAGCAGGCGCAGCAGGCTCACGCGGCGCAGGCTCAGGCCGCGCAGGCCCAAGCCCAAGCGGCGCAGGCCCAGCAAGCACAACAGGCCCAGCAGGCCCAGCAGGCCCAGGCGCAGCAAGCACAACAGGCCCAGCAGGCTCAGCAAGCACAACAGGCTCAGCAGGCCCAGGCGCAGCAGGCTCAGTACCAGCCGCTGCCCGGTCAGCAGACCGGCGACGCGAACGCCGCGGCCAACTACGCGTCGTACTCGCAGCCGGGCCAGCAGCAGCCGCAGCAGCGGGCCGCTCCTGGCGCACCGCTCGGCTACAGCGCTGCCGTCGAGCTGACCTCCGACCGGCTGCTGCGCAACCAGCCCAAGAAGCGCAAGCCGGGCGCCAACGCCCAGCCGTCCAAGTTCAAGCTGGGCGCGAAGAAGGAAGAGGCGGAGCGGCAGCGCAAGCTGGAGCTGATCCGTACGCCGGTGATGTCCTGTTACCGGATCGCGGTGATCAGCCTCAAGGGCGGTGTCGGCAAGACCACCACGACCACCGCGCTGGGCTCCACGCTCGCGTCCGAGCGGCAGGACAAGATCCTGGCGATCGACGCCAACCCGGACGCCGGCACGCTCGGCCGACGGGTGCGCCGCGAGACCGGTGCGACCATCCGTGACCTGGTGCAGGCTATTCCGCATCTGCACAGCTACATGGACATCCGCCGGTTCACCTCGCAGGCCCCCTCGGGCCTGGAGATCCTCGCCAACGACGTGGACCCCGCGGTCTCCACGACGTTCAACGACGAGGACTACCGGCGGGCGATCGACATCCTCGGCAAGCAGTACCCGGTCATCCTCACCGACTCGGGTACGGGTCTGCTCTACAGCGCGATGCGGGGAGTCCTCGATCTCGCCGACCAGTTGATCATCATCTCCACCCCGTCCGTGGACGGTGCGAGCAGCGCGAGTACCACCCTGGACTGGCTGTCCGCGCACGGCTACGCCGACCTGGTGCAGCGCGGCATCACGGTCATCTCGGGTGTCCGTGAGACCGGAAAGATGATCAAGATCGATGACATCGTGTCGCACTTCGAGACCCGTTGCCGCGGTGTTGTGGTCGTCCCCTTCGACGAGCATCTCGCCGCCGGTGCCGAGGTCGACCTCGACATGATGCGGCCCAAGACCCGCGAGGCGTACTTCAACCTCTCCGCCCTGGTGGCCGAGGACTTCGCGCGGGCGCAGCAGGCGCAGGGGATGTACCCGCAGCAGCAGATGGGCGGCGATCCGTACGCCCAGCAGCAGATGGGCCAGGACCCGTACGCCCAGCAGCAGTACCCCCAGCAGGGCCAGCCCCAGCAGCAGCCGCAACAGGGGCAGCCGCCGGCCGGCTACCCGCCGCAGCAGGGTGGCTGGACCCAGCAGCCGCAGCAGGGTCAGCCGCCGGCTCACTGGCAGCAGCAACAGCCCGCTCCGGACGCACCGCAGCCGGAAGGGCCCGGTCTGGCACCGGGGTGGCAGCAGCAGCCGCCTCCGCAGTGAGGCAGGCGTAGCGTGATACGGGGCGGGGCCCGGCACTCACAAGTGCCGGGC
>NZ_JBEZHQ010000061.1:0-39797 GCF_040650675.1 Streptomyces sp. NPDC048637 | reverse complement strand
GGGGTGGGGGTGTCCGGACGTAAAGCGAAGCCGTCCGGACACCCCCACCCGCGCAGGCCCGTCACCGCACCCCAACAGCCCCGCGCAGCGGACCCCGCCCGCCGCCAGGCGAAACGGCGAGCAACAACCACGGCGGTAAAGACAAAAACGTGGGGCCAGCCGAAAACGCGGGAAGCGAAAATCACCTCATGAACGAGATCACCTTTCGGCTCGCCGGCGATGGCGACGATCTGGCGGCCCTGGTCGCGCTGTATGACGGGGCGGCCCGTTGGATGCAGGAGGCCGGTATCGACCAGTGGAAGCCCGGCGAGAAGGACGAGGAGCACTTCCGGCTGCGGCTGAAGGACGGCGAGGTCTGGCTGGCGGAGGCCGCCGGGCGGACGGTGGGCGCCTTCGAGCTGTGGTGGCGGGACGAGCCCGCGTGGGGGCCGCAGCCGCCGGAGGCCGGCTATGTGCACCGGCTGATGGTGGACCGCCGGCACGCCCCGGCCGGGACCGGGCGGGCGCTGCTGGCGCAGGCCGAGCGGCGGATAGCCGCGGCGGGGCGGGCGTGGTCACGGCTGGACTGTGTCTCGTCCAACCCGCGGCTGCACACGTACTACGAGGGCGCCGGTTACACGGTCGTCGGGGAGCAGCCCTGCAAGGAGAGCAGCGACGGCAGCCTGTACGCCGTCACCCTCCTCGAAAAGCGGCTGGGAGACGTCTCCTAAGGCCCGTCCGCGCCCTCGGGCTGCGGCGCGGTCACCCGCGTGCGCCTCGCTGATCGGGGCGCTCTGGTGACGGCCCGGCCGCAGCGAGATCGCCCAAGTCGTCGCCCACGGTACGGTCTTCAGGTGATTTATCTGATCGGCGGCCCGCCCCGGGTGGGCAAGAGCACTCTCGCGTGGATGCTGCTGGAACGAGAGGGCCTCCCGGGGTGCCCGACCGACGCTCTGGTGTCGATGCTGCAGCGCGCTGCACCCGAGCACGGCGTGCGGCACGGTACGCATCCGGACAAGGCCGTGCCCGCCCAGCCGTTCCTCGTCGAGTTCATCCGTGCCGCCGCGGAGGCTCTCGATGACTCCGATCCCCAGGACGGCTATGTGGTCGAGGGCGACATCGTCACACCGGCGGCGGCCACTGCCGCCGCCGGTCTCGGGTTTCCGCTGACCTCCGTTTTCCTCGGAAACACGAAGCTGACCCCCGCACACCTGCGGGCCGCCCCGGACTGGCTCGAGGGGGCCGATGACACCACCTACCGGGAGATCGCCGCGTGGGTCAGGGACCGGAGCGCGGCCCTGCGTGCAGCGTGTGTGGCCGGCGGCCATGTCTATGTCGAGTTGGGGACCGGCTACACGCAGGGCCTGGAGCAGGCGTACTCCACGCTCGTCGAGAGGACCTGACCGTCCGGCGTCCCCCTCCCTGCCTAACCCCGGCGGAAGACCGCGATGGTGCGGGCCGGGACGGTGAAGGTGCCCGACGCGGGCGTGTAGGACGCGGTGGCGGTGGTGCGGTCGGCGCCCCGGGCCTGGACGGGGTGCAGGGCGTAGCGCTCGCCCGTGAGGTCCCGGACGGTCTGGTGCTGTGGGTCCGGGGTGGCGTTGAGGACGACGACGAGGTTGCCGAGCCGCATGGTGATCACGCCGGGGGTCTCGTCCTTCCCGGAGAGCGGGAAGGACAGTGCGGACTGGACGCGGGCGGTGGTGGGCAGGCCGAAGGCCGGTTCGGTGGCGTGGATACGGTGCAGATCGCGGTAAGCGGCCGATGTGTTGTTGAGCGTGGTGCAGCCGGGGCGGAGCGCGGGGTCGGACAGGAGGGGCCTGGCGTAGGGCCACTTGTCCTTGTTGTCGGCGGTCGGTGGCAGGCCGCGGCCGAAGCCGTTGCCGTCGGCGCAGTTCCAGTGCAGGGCGTTGAACCAGTCGCCGCTGTCGAAGGAGTTGCGGTCCAGGGACTTGGAGCGGAGGAGGTCGGAGCCGGCCTGGGAGAGCGCGGGCCCTTGCGAGAGGGCCGCGGTGGCGAGTGCCAGGACCTGCATACGGCCGCGGTCGGCGGCGCGGGTGTGCGGCGGGAGTTTGTAGGCGAGCGCGTCGTAGAGGGTTTCGTTGTCGTGGGCGTCGGCGTAGGCGAGGGCGTCACCGGGGGCGGCGGCGTAGCCGGCCGGGGCACCGTTGTAGTCGACCTGGGAGCCCTTGACGCGGCGGCCGGTGGTGTCGGTGAAGGTGTAGTCGGCGAGGTTGCCGGTGAGGCCGACCTTGATGAGGTCCTGGTAGTGCAGGAGCCGGGCGCGCTGTTCGGCCGGAGTGCCGTTCCCGGGCGACGAGTTGGGGTCGGTGTACAGCCCCGAGGCGAAGCCCTGGATGCGGGGATCGGCGTCGAAGGGGCCGCCGCCGCGCACCGCGTCCCGGGTCCGGTCGCTGAAGGTGGCGATGCCGGTCCCGGCCATGTTCCGCTGGGTGGCCTGGACGAAGCGGGCGTCGTTCGCGGCCTCGCCGAAGTTCCAGCCCTCGCCATAGAGGATGATCTTCTTGCCGTCGACGCCGTCCTGCTCCGGGGTCAGCGCGTCGAGGGCCTTCCTGACGGCGAGGATATGGGCCTTGGGGTGGTGGCCCATGAGGTCGAAGCGGAAACCGTCGACCTTGTACTCCTTGGCCCAGGTGACGACCGAGTCGACGACGAGCTTGCCCATCATGATGTGTTCGGGCGCGGTGCCGGAACAGCAGGTGGAGGTGGCCACCCCGCCGTCGTCAAGCAGCCGCTGGTAGTAGCCGGGGACGATGCGGTCCAGGACGGAGCGCGGGTCCTGGCCATCGGCGGCGGTGTGGTTGTAGACGACGTCCATGACGGTGCGCAGCCCGGTGCGGTTGAGGCCCTGGACCATACGCCGGAACTCGACGGTGCGGGCCGGGCCCTCCGGGTCGGAGGCGTAGGACCCCTCGGGGACGGTGTAGTGCAGCGGGTCGTAGCCCCAGTTGTAGGCGTCGCGGGCGGCGGTCTTCCCGACGCAGTCCTGCTGGCGGTCGGAGTCCGGGGCGTACGAGGCGAGATCGCAGCCGGGACGGGCCTGGTCGGCGCGCCGCTCGGGTGCGGTGGCGAAGTCGAAGGCGGGCAGCAGATGGACGTAGGAGGTACCGGACCGGGCGAGGGAACGCAGGTGCCGCATCCCGTCCGAGCGCCGGTCGGTGAAGGCGAGGTACTGCCCCGGGTGGCGGGAGGTGCGGTCCTCGACGGAGAAGTCTCGCAGGTGCAGCTCCTGGATGCGGGCCCGGCGCAGCGGCACGGCAGCCGGCTTCGTCAGCCGGGACCAGCCGTCCGGGGCGAGCTTCGGGTCGTCGAGATCGGTGACGAGGCTGTGGTCCGAGTCCGCGGTCAGCGCGGTGGAGTAGGGGTCGGTGACCTTGTTGGTGACGGTCTTGCCGACGGTGGGCGCCCAGACCGTGACGAGGTAGCGGTACGGCTTTCCGGCCCAGTCACGCTCCCCCTGGGCTCGCCAGATGCCGGTGCGGTCGTCGCGTCGCATCGGCACCGTACGGCCGTCGAGTTCCAGGGCGACCGTGCGGGCGGTGGGCGCCCAGACGGACAGGGCGGGCCGGCCGTCGCGGGCGAACACCGGCCCCAGCGCGGCGTGCTGGGCGCGGGAGCCGTAGAGGTCGTCCAGGACGCCGGGTATCTGGACGCCGGTGGTGGTGCGCCGCCCGTCCGCCGTGCGCTGGGCGGCCACGAGCTTGCCGCGCAGGGCGGCGGGAGCCAGATGGCGGTCGCGGGGGTCGACGGTGAAGGCCGGGTACGCGGCCAGGTGGGGGTAGGCGGCCCGCTCGGCCGGGGTCAGGGACCCCGGCGTGAGCCGGATACGGGCACCACCCGTCCCCAACTCCAGCTGAGCATCCGCCTGTTCGGCACCCTTCCAGATGACGGTGTCCCGGTCGATCCACTGGGCCAGGGCCTGGTCCGCAGGGGGCGGCGCCGCCTGTGCCGGTTGCTGCGGGGACGAGACCAGCAGGGCCGCCGCAGCGAGCACCAGGGCGAGGACGGCGGCCGGGCGCCGGCGGATTCGGCGGATTCGGCGGATTCGGCGGATTCGGCGGATTCGGCGGGTGGTGAACGACATGGGTCATGGTTCTATCCCCGCCGGTTCCTCGCTGCAAGACCTTACGCAAGACATTGCAAGGGTGTTACGCTCCCGCAGTAGCCGGTCCGGCCGGCCGGACCGGCGTCCAGGGGTGGCCCCCTCAGGGGCCGCACTGGAAAGTCGGATGCAGATGCAGGGATTCGCATGCTCATCAGACCTCTCGCCGGCCGACTGCGCCCCGTGGAGGATCGAACGCACTCCCCTCAGGATGGGCCGTGCTGGGTCACAGCCCTCACAGACTCGACGAACTTGATCATCTTCAAGTGGTAGGTGCTCTTACTCGGGTCGGGAAAGCGGACATTGTGCCGGTAGTAGCGGTGGAAGGCGATGATGCACGCAGCATGCTCGATCTCCAGGGGCAATGCGGCAGCATCTGCCTCCGACAGGGGAGCGAGAGCCTGGTATCCCGCCACCAGGGCGCTCAGCCGTTCGGGCACCAGGACGTCATCCTCCTGCGCCAGCCCGACCGCGGCCATTCCGAGATCCAGCATGGGATCGTCAAGCGAGACCGTTTCCCAGTCCAGTACGGACAGCGCCCCTTCGTCACGCACGATCACGTTGTCGGCGAAGAGGTCGCCGTGGGCAACCTTCGGAGAACGCTCGCTGTCTGCTTCGGCGCTGCAAACCCGCTTCAGGCAAGCGGTGAGCCATGCCGCGAAGTCTCGGTCAGCGAACTGGGGGATGGCATTCAGATGCTCAGCCGAGAGGCGGCGCGTGCCGACAGGAAGGCCATCGAGCCCTTCCGACTCCGGGGCCAGGGAATGCAGTTGCGCGAGGATGCGCCCTGCCTCGGGCAACAGGGGAATCGGAAGCGGCTCGCGCACAACCCCCGGGATCCACTTCTTCAGGATTACCGGGCGGCCGTCGAAGGCGGTGATCAGCGATCCGTCGAGGGCGTGGACAACCTCGGTCGTCGGCACGCCCAGTCGATACACGGCCTGCGTGTGCGTCGCCAGGCTCTGGGCGCTGACAATGTCGTGGTTATCGAGGATGGTCAGCGTGAAGTCGCCGGAAGCGCTGGACAGGTGGAAACTGGAGTTCGCTGCGCCGCCCTTGAGGGGTTCCAGCTGCGATTCGCGCAGCCCGTAGCGCTCAGACACCGCGGGCAGGTCGATCTGATCTAACTTGGTATACGTGGCCACCCGGCTCAGACTCCTCTGTGTGCGGCGGTTTCGCGACGCCGGTCATCAACAATGGCAACCCAGCGTGCCCGTACCCGGCTTTGCCCGTCCACCCACTCGGCGTGCGGCAGGTCCTCGGGCGGATCTTCCCCCACCATCAGGTACGACAGTTCGGCCAAGTAGGCGAACTCCTCGCCTCGTACACACTCGTTCAGCTGTTCGCGCGCCTCATCCTGCAGGGCCGGTTCTCCGAGGACCGCGGCGTGGAGGCAGCCCGCGAAGCGCACATAGGCGATGGACGACGTCAGTCCCGCTTCACGAGCCTCATCGACGACTTCGTCGGCACGCGCCGGCAGGTCGGTGCTGGCACCTGCATCCCGTACGAGCGATGCGATCTTCGTCTGCAGCTCCGCCCACCGGATCGCTACTCCGCCCAGGGCGTCCTGCGCCCGCTCGATTTCTTCCCCGGCTCGTGGGCGGTCCCGGAAGGCTGCGGCGAAGGCCAGGCATGCCTGTGACAGTGCGGCCTCGCCCGGCTGGCCAAGCCGCAGCGCTTCATCGCGGTTGACCGCGTACGAGGAACAAGCGAGCGCCATGTCCCCTTGGGTCCACCAAAGATCGCCGAGTGCCCGGTCGCGGCGGCCCTCCACCCCTAGGGCCTCGGCTGCGGCACGCACCTGGGGGAACCGCCCCACGCGGCGCGCGAGGTGCACCAGGCCACGGGCCGCAGTGGGGGCAAGCCGTCCCCCAGCGTCGACGACCTGCCGCATCCCTTCCAGCGAGCTGGCAAAGTTCCCGAGGTCGCGGTCGCACTCCGCGAGGAAGTAGCGCGGCAGCTCCAACAGCGACTCGGGCAACTGCCCGGAGGCCAGCACCGCACGCAGTTGTTCAGCGGTTTCGCCCCGGTGGCGACGCTGACGCCGTGCGATCGCGGACAACGCGACAGCCAGGGCCTCCGCTGCACTGCTGATCTGTGCGTTGTGGCTCGCTTGCGGCGCTGGGGAGGGCAGCTCGATGGGCTCCCACACGAAGTCGTCGACGTAGCGGAACGCCGCGTCCTGCAGCCATCCGAGCTCCAGGCCGTAGTCGCGGGCGAGCGTCATCCCCTGCCGCAAGGCGGCAACCAGACGCCTACGGTCTCCGGCCACCTCACGTTCCAGGGCGTCGACTGTGCGCTGAGCAGCCCGCCGCCAGTCCGCCGGGCTCCAGCGGTCCTCGCTCGTCGAGTCCGCCTCTCGCATGGCCTCGCGTACGAGATTGTGCAGCCGGTAAGGCCAAGGGGCGCCGGGATCCAGGTCCACGAACGGGCGCTCGACCAATTCCAGTGCGGGGGCGTCATGATCGAGGCCCGCGGCAGCCGCAGCCAACTCGACAGAGAACGAATCAAGCAGGCTCACCGCTCTCAGGACCTGCCGCACGCTCGGTGTGAGATCCCGGAAGGTCCGGGCAACGAGCGCCGGGAAGTCCAGATTGAACTCGTTCGCTACCGGGGCGCGCCCGTTCTTGCGGTACATGTCCAAGAACCGCATCACCGCGAGGTCCAGGTACAGCGGCAGCCCGTGGGAGTTGGCGGTGATCAGGTGTCGCGCACTGTCATCCATCAGCGGCCGGCTGGCGACGGTCAGCCGTTCGCAAAGGTACCGCTCGCAGTCCTCCGCGGAGAGGTACCCGACAGTGTGCTGGCGCGGTTCCTGCGCCGCGCCGCCGACGAGCTGCGGCCAGAAATCCGGGCCCGCCCAGTCCAGCTGTCCTTCCAGTTTGGCATCGTCCCACTGCAGGCGGTTTCGGCCGGTGATGACGAAGAGGGCGTTCGGCATCAGCCACGCCACGCGTTGGATCAGCCGCTCAAGATCGCGGTGCACGCGGTCCCCGACATCCTCGAAGGTGTCCAGGAGGACCACAAGCGTTGCCTGGCGCTTGGCCGAGACCCTGCTGAGATCCCAGGCAAGCAGATGCGAGTAGTAGCTGAGAGCTTCCAAGTCCGGTTCAGCTTCGAGCAGGTCGGCCAACCGGCGGCACTCAGCGAGAGAGCGGACCTGGTGACGCCGGTCCCGCAACGCACGGACAAGCGACCCAAGTCCCTTTCCGACAAGCGCGCCCGCAGTCCCCGGCAAAGACACGGCCTGCGCGACGTCCGACAGCACCGACTGCATCTGCCCGGACAGGGAACGTGCTCCCGGGAACCGGCTGAACCATGTGCGGCACCGCAGGTACTCCTCAAGCGGCTCCCCCGGGTGGTTGCGCTCCCAATAACGCTGGAACGCAAGGTCGAAAGCCGGCATCGGCTCCCCCAACTCAGCCACCGCGAGCCGAAGGGCGAGCATCAAGGACTCGAAGTCGCTGCCAGAGTCCCGGGATAAGTCGACGCGTACGGGAACCACCCGCCCCACCTCAGGGGCCAGTGGAGGCCAGTCGGCGCCGCGGGCTTCACTGTCCACCAGGTGCTCGGCGACGCCACGCGACAGCGTGGACTTGCCGATGCCGCCGACCCCGTAGAAGACCAGCACGTTGCGCCGTGGCGTCTCCAGATCCTCGACATCGAACCCGTCCTCACGCACCCATCGCGTATGACGAACCAGGCTCTCCACCACCGTGGCCCACTCGTCACGTCGGTCGGCGAAGTAGTCAACGGCTTTCAACTCACGATCATTCGACCGGAATAACGCACGAAGATCCGACCTGGACACCTGGGCAACCTCCGACTGGGCGGCTCGAAATAGCCAGCCCAGCAGCTCATTTGATGGCCAGTCAAGCAGGGGTCACTCTTCGGACAGAGGTTGCCCAGGTGCGTACCGCGGTTCAGCCATACCGGCCCCATCCGATTCAGACGATGACCGGTGCGGTCCCATCAGTGACCTCACACATCATCCGCGACTCCAGGGACAAGGCCGGGCCGCAGCACGCCGTGCCCGCTGACGCCTGGGGGCATTCGTCGGGTACGCCGCCCGCTGCGTCTGAACCGGCCGGAGCGGGAGACCGGCTCCGTACGGGTTCCCTCGGCTGCACCGTTGCGCGCCGCCACTAGGCTGGCCCCTCGATCATGCGAACACGCAGGCGAGGAACGGGGGATGGTTGCCGTGCAGCCGTTGCAGGATGATGATCCGCAGAGCCTGGGGGACTACCGTCTCGTGGCCCGGCTCGGCGCGGGCGGGATGGGCCGGGTCTACCTGGCGCGCACGTCCGGCGGACGCACCTTCGCCGTCAAGGTCGTACGGCCCGAACTCGCCGAGGACCCCGATTTCCGGCGCCGCTTCCAGCACGAGGTGAGCATCGCCCGGTCGGTGTCCGGGCCGTACACCGCTGCGGTCGTGGACGCCGACACCGAGGCCGCCCTTCCCTGGCTGACCACCGCCTATGTGCTGGGCCCGGCCCTCGACGACGTGATCGGCCGGCACGGGACGCTGCCCGAAGCGTCCGTGCGCGCGCTGGGTGCCGGCCTGGCGGCGGCGCTCACCGGCATCCACGCCGCTGGTCTGGTGCACCGCGACCTCAAGCCGTCGAATGTGCTGCTGGCCGCCGACGGTCCGCGCGTCATCGACTTCGGCATCGCCCGTGCGGTCGACGGTGAGCGGCTGACGAGCACCGGAGTGGTGGTCGGCTCCCCGGGCTTCATACCTCCGGAGCAGGCCACCGGACAGGTGGCCGGAACGCAGGGCGATGTGTTCTCGCTCGGGGTCGTGCTGGCGTACGCCGCGAGCGGCCGCCAGCCCTTCGGTACGGGCACGGCCGCCGGAATGCTGTACCAAGTGGTACACGGAGAACCGGACTTGACCGGAGTTCCGGAAGCCCTGCGACCGCTCGTCCAGCAGTGTCTGGCCAAGGACCCGCGCATGCGGCCCACGCCCGAACGGCTCGTCGCCGAGCTCGCCCCCGACGGCGTACCGGCGGCGCTGGAACACTGGCTGCCGGGGCCCGTGGCCTCGACCATCGCCCAGCATGCCGCGCGCATCCTGGAACTGGACACGCCGGTCCGCGACGGGGAGATGGCGGGCGTCCGCACCCCCACCGTGCTCGATCAGGGAACCGCCGCCGAGCCAACCCGTACGGCGGCCGTGGCCCCGGAGGAGCGCACCGCATCGCGTCGCGGGTTCCTCGCGCTGGGGGCCGGGGCCGCGGTACTCGCCGCCGGGGGCGGAGCGGCGTGGGCCTGGCAGAGCCTCGGAGGCGAGCCGACGCACCACAAGCGGCGCCGGGACGACGTGATCGATCCCGCGGACTTCACCACCCCGCCCGCCGGGACGAGCCCGAAGCCCCTGTGGGACACGCGGGCCAAGCACCTCAGCCTCAACTACGACATCCCTCCGCTGGCGATCGGTGGTCTGATGGTGGTCAGCGGCGACCCGCTCATCGCCCACGACGTGGCGACCGGTCGGCAGAAGTGGTCGGTGACCGGCGGGGCCGCAGCCACCGAGCGGCCGCTGATACACGCCGCTGGGCTGTTGTTCTTCCCCAGCGGCACATATGACGGCGACTTCGTCGGTCTCGACCCGGCCACGGGCAAGGAGGCATGGCGCAGCAGGCTGGGCGGCAGGTACGACAAGCCGCGCCCGGTCGCCGCCGACGGCCGGCGGGTCTACGTCATCGCCGAGATCGTGACCGGTGACGCGAAAGAGACCCCCACCGTGATCGCCGCGGTGGACATCAAGACCCGCAAGGTGCTGTGGCAGAAGCAGCGCGGCGAGGCGTCCGGCGACTGGGACGTCGAGGCGACCGCCGACGGCCGGCATGTCGTCTACACGGACAACCTCTACAACCTCACCGTCCGCGATGCCGCCCACGGCGCACAGCTGTGGACGAAACCGGTGGGTGACGACGCGGCGGCGCGGCCCACGGTGTTCCGCGACAAGGTCATCATCGGCGGAGCCACGATGCGCGCGTTCGACCTGAAGACGGGCGCCGAGCGCTGGTCGCTGCGTACGGGGCACCGCAATCCCTTCGAGGCGCCACTGACGCTCGTGGGCACAACCCTCTATGCGTCCGTCTACAACGGCGGTGTGTGGGCGGTCGCCGCAGCCACCGGCAAGAAGCTGTGGAAGTCGGACGACCTCGGCCGGCGACCCGTCCCCGAAGAATTCGTGCAGGTCGGGAACACGGTCTACGGCGCGACCGCCCTCGGCTCAGGGGGGATCCACGCCTTCGAGGCCCGCACGGGCAAACTCCGCTGGACGTACCACGACAGTGTCCACGACGACGGGCGCTGGCATATCGCGGCGGCGGGACGCCGGTTGCTTGTGGCCCACTCGGACCGGTTGTACGGGCTGCCCGCCGTCTGACAACGGCCCGGGGCAGGACGTGAACCGCACTCTCGGGGCGGCCTCGACACAGGCGGCGCCCCTCCCCCACCGCTTCCGGGTTGCACTCCCCACCACTTGCTCCGTCAGGGTGCTGCCATGACGAAAGAGGAACAGAACATGGACGCGTCCGAAGTAGTGGCGGTCAAGTGGCACAGCGTGCGCGCGATGGGCGCGGAAATGATCAACCACGAGATGGTGGAAGCGGCCTATGCGCAGCCTCGGCTGCGTCAGTTCCTCCCCTCGGTGAGCCACGGGTCGCTGCAGTTCAGCCGCTGCACCGAGTCCCCCTGGACCAGGGACATCCCGGCGCTGTTCCCGAGCGGGGGTGGCGGCTACGTGGTGATCCGCATGGACGAGCCCAACGATTCGGAGCGTCATCAGGTTGGCTGGGTCGAAACCCTGGAGGAAGCCGCCGCCCTGATCGTCGCCGAGATTCCCGCGGAGTGGGGGCCGGCCATTCACGGAACCGCGGACGACGTGTTCTCACGCCGCGACGGGACAGACCGGGGTCCGGGGCCGGTCCGGTAGGCACTCGATCCCCGTATGTCGGCGCGGCGAAAAGGGGGGAGCGAACAGGCCCGCGAGCGGGCGCGCTCGGTGGGCGCGCGCGTGGGGTAATCCACCCGCGCCTCCAACAACAAGGCCGCACGGCCCGGCCGCGGGGCCACGGCGGTACGCCGCCCGTGGCCCCGGGCCCGTCGAGTCAGCCGATCTTGACGTACCTGATGGAGACCAGCGGCCACCAGGTGGGGCTCGACTCCGAGGTCTTTCCGGGTTCGACGGTCGAGCCGTCTCCCTGGCAGTTGTCCGCGGTGTACCAGGTCACCTTCTTGTTGGTGTGATTGGTGATCTTCTTGTAGCCCAGCGAGTCCCACGGCGGCGTGTTCTTGGCGAGCTTGTAGCAGGCCCCGTCCTTGGGATTGGTCAGCGTCCGCTCACCGTTCCCGGAGAACTCCAGGGTGCCGGTCGCGGCCTCCGCGGCGCCCGTTCCCAGGATCAGGAGGGAAGTGGCCATGGCGCCCATGGCCAGGGTGCGTCCCGCGTTCCTGCGCATCTTCACGTCGTTCTCTTCCTTCCGGCATGACAACTCATCCGGAAAGGGACGCTAGGCACCGGGGTTATGTTTCATCTATCGGCCGGTGTCCGCCCGTTATCGTCCGCCCGTTGTAGCAGGAACGCGGCATTCCGCGGCCAGGGGTCGTCGTCCGCATGTCTCCCGGCACCGGCACCGGCCCGGGACAGGCCCCGGTTACGGTTCCGGCCCCGGTGCCGTCCCTAGGTCATTCGCGCACCGGGCCCGTCGAGCCGCGGACCACCAGTTCCGGGCGGAAGACGAACTCGGTGCGCCGGGTGGTGCCCCGGCCGCCCGCCGCACGGTCGTGAATCTCCTCGATCAGGGCGCCCACGGCGGCGGTCGCCATCGCCTGCACCGGCTGGCGCACCGTGGTCAGCGGCGGGTCGGTGAAGGCGATCAGCTGGGAGTCGTCGAAGCCGACGACCGAGACGTCGGCGGGGACGGCCAGGCCGCGCTGGCGGGCCGCGCGGACGACGCCGAGTGCCATCAGGTCGCTGCCGCAGACGACGCCGGTGCAGCCCTCATCGAGCAGCGCCGCGGCTGCGGCATGGCCGCCCTCGACGCTGAACAGGGTGTGCTGGACGCGCCGTTCGGCCTGCCCCCTCGACAGGCCGAACGACTCCGCCAGCGCCGCCACAAAACCCTCGGCCTTGCGGCGGGAGGGCACATAGCGGGCCGGGCCGACGGCCAGCCCGATCCGCTCGTGCCCCAGCTCGGCCAGGTGGCGCACGGCCATCCGGGCCGCCGCGCCGTCATCGGGTGAGACGAACGGCGCGTCGATGTGCGGGTGGTAGCCGTTGATGAGGACGAAGGGGACACCGCGCGCGGCCAGGCGGGCGTAGCGGGACGGGTCGGCGCGGGTGTCGGCGTGCAGACCGGAGAGGAAGACGATGCCGGTGACCCCGCGCTCCTCCAGCTGCTCGACGAGTTCGTCCTCGGTGGCGCCGCCCGGCATCTGGGTGCACAGCACCGGGGTGTAGCCGTGGCCGGCCAGCGACTGCTCGATGATCTGGGCGAAGGCGGGGAAGATCGGGTTGGTCAGTTCGGGGATGACGAGGCCGACCAGCCCGGCGCTGCGGCGCCGCAGCCGTACGGGACGGTCGTAGCCGAGCACATCGAGCGCGGCGAGCACCCGCTGCCGGGTGCTCGCCGCCACGCCCGTCTTGCCGTTCAGGACCCGGCTGACGGTCGCCTCGCTGACGTCCGCCTGGGCGGCGATGTCGGAGAGCCGGGGGGTGGCCTGGAGATCGGGCAGGGTCATTCCTCCCACCAGACGGCGGTGTCGGCAGGCAGGTCGAAGTCCCCCTCGGGCAGGTCCAGTTGGCGGGAGGTGAGCAGGATGCGGCCGGGGGCGGGGAGGCGAGCCGGGGCCTCGGTCGTGTTGACGGTGCAGACCAGGCCGCCGGGGCGGCGGAACGCCAGGACGCCGTCGGGGGCGTCCAGCCACTCGACCGACTCGCCCGCGCCCAGGCCGGGGTGGGTGCGCCGCAGGGTGAGGGCGGTGCGGTAGAGCTCCAGGGTGGAGGCGGGGTCACCGGTCTGGGCCTGGACGGTGAGGGCGGCCCAGTCATCCGGCTGCGGCAGCCAGCTGCCGCCGTCGCCGAAGCCGTACGGGGGCGCGTCGCCGCTCCAGGGGAGCGGCACCCGGCAGCCGTCGCGCAGGCCCTCCTGGCCGGCGTCCCGGAAGAAGGAGGGGTCCTGGCGGACCTCGTCGGGCAGGTCCGTCACCTCGGGCAGGCCCAGCTCCTCGCCCTGGTAGAGGTAGGCCGAGCCGGGCAGCGCCAGCATCAGGAGGGTGGCGGCACGGGCGCGGTCCAGGTCGCCGCCGAGGCGGGTGCGGTGGCGTACGACGTCGTGATTGGACAGCACCCAGGTCGTCGGGGCGGCCACCGGGCGCATGGCGGCGAGGGAGGAGTCGATCGCCTCGCGGAGCGCGGCCGCGTCCCACTCCGTGTTCAGGTAGTGGAAGTTGAAGGCCTGGTGGAGTTCGTCGGGGCGGACGTAGAGGGCGGTGCGGTCGGCGGTGGGGGTCCAGGCCTCGGCGACCGCGATCCGGTCGCCTGGGAGTGCCCCCGGCCGGAGGCTGGGGGAGTACTCGTCGAGGACGGTGCGCCAGGCGCGGTAGATGTCGTGGACGCCGTCCTGGTCGAAGAACGGCAGAACCTGGTTGCCGAGGAGCCTGAGCTGTTCGCCGTGGCCCATGTCGGGCAGGCCGGGGGCCTTGACCAGGCCGTGTGCGACGTCCACCCGGAAGCCGTCCACGCCCAGGTCCAGCCAGAAGCGCAGGATGGAGCGGAACTCGTCCTGGACGGCGGGGTGTTCCCAGTTGAAGTCGGGCTGTTCGGGGGCGAAGAGGTGGAGGTACCACTCGCCGTCGGGGACCCGGGTCCAGGCGGGGCCGCCGAAGAGGGACTCCCAGTCGTTGGGCGGCTCCTCGCCGTTCTCGCCGCGGCCCTTGCGGAAGTGGAAGCGCTCACGGGTGGTTGCACCGGGGCCCTCGGCGAGCCCGCGGCGGAACCATTCGTGCTGGTCGGAGCAGTGGTTGGGGACGAGGTCGACGATGATGCGCAGATCCAGCCGATGGGCCTCGCGGATGACGGCCTCGGCGTCGGGCAGGGTGCCGAACATCGGGTCGATGGCGCGGTAGTCGGCGACGTCGTAGCCCGCGTCGGCCTGCGGGGAGGCGTAGAAGGGACTGAGCCAGACGGCGTCCACGCCCAGGTCGCGCAGGTACGGCAGCCGGCTGCGGATACCGGCCAGATCCCCCATACCGTCACCGTTGGCGTCGGCGAAGCTGCGCGGATAGACCTGGTAGATCACCGCGTGACGCCACCAGTCGGTGGCGGGAGGGGCGTCGTCAGGCGCGGCGTTGTCAGGAGCGGCGTCGTCAGGAGTGACGTTGTGCGGTGAAGTCATCTCAACCCTTGGTGGTGCCGGCGGTCAGTCCGGCGACGAGGTGGCGTTGGGCGAAGGCGAAGACGAGCGCGGCCGGTACGGCGATGATCACGGCGGCGGCGGTCATCGAACCCCAGTCGTTGGTGTACTGGTTGACGAAGGTCTGCAGACCGCCGGCGAGCGTCAGGTTCTCCTCGCCGGTCATGAACGCGGAGGCGTAGGCGACCTCGGCCCAGGCGGTGACGAAGGTGTAGAAGCCGGTGACGGCGAGCCCGGGGCGGGCCAGCGGCAGGACGAGCCGCCAGAAGGTGCCGAACGGGTTGAGGCCGTCGACCCGGCCGGCTTCGTCGATCTCCACCGGGATGGTGTCGAAGAAGCCCTTCATCATCCAGGCGCAGAACGGGACGGCGATGGTCAGATACGTCATGACCAGGCCCGCGGGCTGGTTGAGGAGGCCGAGGCTCGCCAGGAGGTTGTAGAGCGGCACGATCAGCACCGCGACCGGGAACATCTGGGTGATCAGCAGCAGCCACATCAGCGGGCGCATCCCGGGGAAGCGGAAGCGGCTGACGGCGTAGCCGGTGGTGGCGGCGATGAAGACCCCGAGGACGGTGGTCAGCCCGACGATGATCACGGAGTTCTTGAACCAGGTCAGAAACTCGGTGTCGGCCAGTACATGGGTGTAGTTGGCGAAGGTGAAGTGGGTGACGAGGCCGGTGGAGAAGGCGTCGTTCTTCGGTTTGAAGGACGTCACCAGCAGCCACAGGGGCGGGAAGACCGCCAGCACGGCCGCGACGGCCAGACCGGCGTGCAGCGCGGTGGAGGCGAGCGTGGACCGCTCGTTGCGCTTGCGGGGCGGGCGGGTGGCGGGCGTACGGGTGGCGGGTGTGCGGGTCATGGTCACCACACCTCTCCCTGCTTGCGCAGCGCCCGGCGGTAGACGACCGCGACGGCCGACAGCAGGACCAGGATCAGGACGCCCCAGGCCGCGGACTCGGAGAAGTTGCGGGGGCTGTCGAGGAAGGAGAGCCGGTAGGCGTAGGTCACCAGGATCTCGGTGGCGTCGCCGGGTCCGCCCCGGGTCAGCAGGAAGATCACCGGGAACATGTTGAAGGTCCAGATGGTGGAGAGCAGGATGACGGTGCTGCTGACGGACCGCAGCCCCGGCACGGTGATGTGGCGGAACCGCTGCCAGGCACTGGCGCCGTCCATCTCGGCGGCCTCGTACAGCTCGCCCGGTATGGACTGCAGTCCGCCGAGCAGCGCGACGAGCATGAAGGGCACACCCAGCCAGACGTTGACGGCGATGACCGAGAGCTTGGCCCAGGTCGGGTCGTTGAGCCACGGGACCGCGTCGATACCGCCGCCGGCCAGCAGCTTGTTGAGGATGCCGTTCTTCTCGTTGTAGAGCATCCGCCAGGTGAAGACCGAGATGAAGGCGGGGATGGCCCACGGCAGGATCAGCGCGAGGCGGTAGAAGGTGCGGCCGCGCAGGGTGCGGTTGAGCATGTTCGCGAGGGCGAGGCCGGTCAGGAAGGTGAGCGAGACACAGCCGACGGTCCACAGGACGGTCCAGCCGAGGCGGTCCCAGAAGACGCCGTCGGAGAGCACCGCCCGGTAGTTGTCCAGGCCGGTGAACTTGTAGGTGGCGGGGAGGTGGTTGACGCCGATGTTCCGCTCGACGTTGGCCTCATTGGCGTCCGTGAGCGAGAGGAAGACGCCGCGCACCAGCGGATAGCCGATGATCACCCCGATGACGAGTACCACCGGGGCGACCATCGTCCATGCGTACCAGTGGGTGCCCAGCGCCCGGCGCACCCGTACAGCGAAGGTCACTTGTAGTCCTTGAGCAGCTTCCGGTAGGCGTCGCCGGTCGCCTTGGCGGCCTGCTCGGGCGAGGCGGCGCCGGTGAGCACCTTGTTCATCTGGACCTTGACCGGCTCGAAGAGCGAGTTGCCCTCGGCGATCCAGGGACGCTGGACGGCACCGTCGACGGCGGGCTTGAAGAACTTGACCATCTCGTTGTTCCTGACGGCCGGCACGTCGTACACGGACTTGCGGGTGGGCAGCAGGCTGAGCTTCTCGTTGGTCTGCCGCTGGACCTCGGCCGAGCTCATGTACTTGACGAAGGCGTAGGAGGCCTGGAGGTTCTTGCTGCCGGCGTAGACGGAGAGGTTCCAGCCGCCCTGCGGGGAGCCCTGGGCGCTGCTGCCGCCGGGCACCGGGGCGACGCCGAGGTTCTTCTTGTCCTTGAAGGCCTTGCCGGCGCGGGCGGCCTCGATGTCCCACGGACCGTCGACGGCCATCGCGACGGTGCCGTCCTTGAGGGCCTTGATCTGGTTCTCGTAGCCGTCGGTGGCGTCGGTGACGGCAGCCTTGGAGTCGACCAGACTCTTGATCGTCTTGAACGCCTTGACGCCGGCGCCGTCGTCGATCTCCACGACCTTGTCACGGGCGTTGACCATGTCGCCGCCCTCGCCGTAGAGGTAGGGCAGGAACCAGTAGGGGTCGTCGCCGCGCAGATAGAGGGCGGTGGCGCCGGTCTTGGCCTTGATCTTCTTGGCGGCCCTGGCCAGCTCGTCGAAGGTCTTGGGCACCTCGACACCGGCGTCCTTGAGGAGCTTCTTGTTGTAGAAGAGGCCGAGGGTGTCGATGACCTGGGGTGCGGCGTAGGTCTTGCCCTTGAACTCGGTGGAGCCGACGGCCTGCGGGAGGTAGTCGTCGGTCTTGTCGAGGGCGGGGGTGCCGTCGAGCGGCGCGAGGTAGCCGAGGTTGGCGAAGTCGGCGACCCAGGCGACCTCGGTGCGCATCACGTCCGGGGCGCCGGAGTTGCCGCCGGCCGCGTTCTTGAACTTGGCGTTGGCATCGCCGAACGGCACGTTCACATACTTGACGCGGACCTTCGGGTGCTTCTTCTGGAAACCTTCGGCAAGTTTGCGGTACGTCGCCTTCTCGGCGTCGTTGGAGGTGTCCCAGAAGGTAACGGTTCCGGACAGTTCGCCCCCGCTGCTGCCGCCCTCGCCGCCGTCGCCTCCGCCGCACGCTGTCGCTGCCAGTGCCAGGCCCGCTACCAGCGCGGTGGCTGTTACGCCCCGTATGCCACGCCGCATGTGAACTCCTTAGGGAAATGCCTCAGATGGCGGTCAGGAACGTAACAGCGCAGAAAACAAACCGAAAGACCTTGCGGCAAATTTCTGCAAGACCATGGGAACGAATTGCAATGAGATGGCTGGAACGGGACCCTCCGGGCGCCCTCAGCACCGTCACCCCGCGCCCGCCCGAGCGTTGATTCCGTGAAGGCACCGACGCCTCTTGATCTCGACAGGGACGGCAGATGACCCAGGAGCTCACTTCCCCCAGCCCCGCCCCCCAGACCCCCGGAACGGGCCGAGGTCCGGGGTGGTGGCGCGACGCCGTCATCTACCAGGTGTATGTGCGCTCGTTCGCCGACAGCGACGGCGACGGCATCGGCGATCTGCACGGCGCCCGCGCCCGGCTGCCCTACCTCAAGGACCTGGGGGTGGACGCCGTCTGGCTCACCCCCTTCTACGCCTCACCGCAGGCCGACGGCGGCTACGACGTCGCCGACTACCGCGCCGTCGACCCGCTCTTCGGCAGCCTCCAGGACGCCGACGACCTGATCCGCACCGCCCATGACCTCGGTCTGCGGGTGATCGTCGACATCGTCCCCAACCACACCTCCGACCGGCATCCGTGGTTCCAGGACCCCGAACTCGCCCGGCAGCGCTATCTCTTCCGCCCCGGCAAGGGTGAGAACGGCGAACTCCCGCCCAACGACTGGGAGTCGGTCTTCGGCGGCCCGGCCTGGACCCGTACCGGGCGCGGCGACTGGTATCTGCACCTCTTCGCCCCCGAGCAGCCCGATCTGAACTGGGACAACCCGGACGTGCACGCCGAGTTCGAGGCCATCATGCGCTTCTGGCTCGACCTCGGCGTGGACGGCTTCCGGGTCGATGTCGCCCACGGCATGATCAAGGCGCCCGGCCTGCCGGACATCGGCCACGGCCAGCAGGCCAAGCTGATCGGCAACCAGGTGCTGCCGTTCTTCGACCAGGACGGGGTGCACGCCATCCACCGCGCCTGGCGCCGTCTGCTGGACGGCTATGGCGCGGCCCACGGCAAGCAGGTGGTCGGCGTCGCCGAGGCCTGGGCCCCCACCGCCGAGCGCCTCGCCCTCTACGTCCGCCCCGACGAACTGCACCAGGCCTTCAACTTCCAGTTCCTGAACGCCCCTTGGGAGGCCGACGCACTGCGGTCGGTCATCGACACCTCGCTCGCCGCCACCACCTCGGTCGGCGCCCCCACCACCTGGGTGCTGTCCAACCACGACGTCGTACGGCACACCACCCGCCTCGGCGGCGGTCCGGACCGCGCCCGCGCCGCCACCCTCCTGATGCTGGCGCTGCCCGGCTCGGCCTACCTCTACCAGGGCGAGGAACTGGGCCTGCCCGAGGTCACCGACCTGCCCGACGAGGTCCGCCAGGACCCGGCGTTCTTCCGCGGCGGCCGGACCGCGGGCGCCGCCGCCACCAGCGGCCAGGACGGCTTCCGCGACGGCTGCCGGGTGCCGCTCCCCTGGTCCGGTGAGCTGCCGCCGTACGGCTTCGGCGACGGCGGCAGCTGGCTGCCGCAGCCGGACGACTGGGCCGCCCTCACCGTCCAGGCCCAGACCGGCGACCCCGCCTCCACCCTGGAGCTCTACCGCACCGCCCTCGCCCTGCGGCGCCGGCTGCCCGGTCTGGGCGACGGGGAGATGAGCTGGGCCCCCGCGCCCGACGGGGTGCTCGCCTTCACCCGCCCCGGCCTGCTGTGCGCCGTCAACACGCTGGGTCACGACGTGGAACTGCCGCCGCCCGGTGCGCTGCTGCTGGCCAGCGCCCCGGTGACCGGCAACGGCGCCGCCGCGGTGCTCCCCGGCGACAGCTGCACCTGGTGGGCAATCTGAGAGCCGAACGGTACAGTCCCACCCATGACCGCCCGGCTCTCCGATATCGCAGCACAGGCGGGTGTCAGCGAGGCCACCGTCAGCCGGGTTCTCAACGGGAAGCCCGGTGTCTCCGCCACCACCCGCCAGTCCGTGCTGGCCGCCCTCGATGTCCTGGGCTACGAGCGCCCGGTGCGGCTGCGGCAGCGCAGCGCCGGGCTGGTCGGACTGATCACTCCGGAGCTGGAGAACCCGATCTTCCCCGCGTTCGCCCAGGTCATCGGGCAGGCGCTGACCCGCCAGGGCTATACGCCCGTCCTCGCGACCCAGACACCGGGCGGCTCCACGGAGGACGAGCTGACCGAGATGCTGGTGGACCGCGGAGTGGCCGGCATCATCTTCGTCTCCGGGCTGCACGCCGACACCTCCGCCGATATGCAGCGCTATGAGCAGCTGCGCGGCCAGGGCGTCCCGTTCGTCCTCATCAACGGCTTCTCCGACAAGGTGCAGGCACCGTTCGTCTCCCCCGACGACCGGGCCGCGATGGACCTCGCGGTCACCCACCTCAGCGCGCTCGGCCACCGGCGGATCGGGCTGGCGCTCGGCCCCAAGCGCTTCGTGCCCGTGCAGCGCAAGATCGAGGGTTTTGTGCGCAGCATGCAGGAGCGGCTGCAGACCGGCCCGGCCGAGGCGGAGCCGTTCATCCAGCACTCCCTCTACACCCTGGAGGGCGGCCAGGCCGCGGCGGGCGCGCTGATCGAGCGGGGCGCCACCGCCATCGTCTGCGCCAGCGACATGATGGCGCTCGGCGCGATCCGCGCGGCCCGGCAGCGCGGGCTCGACGTCCCGCGCGAGATCTCCGTGGTCGGCTTCGACGACTCCCCGCTCATCGCCTTCACCGACCCGCCGCTGACCACGATCCGGCAGCCGGTGACGGCCATGGGGCAGGCGGCGGTCCGCGCGCTCCTGGAGGAGATCGGCGGCACCCCGGCCCCGCACAGCGAGTTCGTCTTCCACCCCGAGCTGGTGGTGCGCGGTTCGACCGCCTCGGCCCCGCGGACGGCCAGGATCCCGAAGCCGCTGCGGGCTCACTGAACCCTGTATCCCCCGGAAGTACGGGGTCCCGGCATCCCCCACAAGTCCCATACATGGCCTCGAATACCCGCCCGAAGGATGATCGGCGAGACGTCCGTTTCTGGCAGACTGTCTGCCTATGGGTGATGCGAATACGAGGATTTTGGACGGCCCGCCGACCTCCCCGCCACCCAAGGGGGAACACGCGGACCGCCCGGCGACCGAAGGCCGGCTGGCCCGTCTGCGTTCCCCTCGCACCCCCCGGCTCTGGTTCGAGATCCTGCTGATCGCGGTCAGCTACTGGACCTACTCGGTGATCCGCAACGCCGTACCCGAGCAGAAGATCCAGGCGCTGAAGAACGCCGACTGGATCTGGCAGGCGGAGCACTCCCTGGGCATCGCCGTCGAACGCACCGTCAACCACGCGGTCGACTCGGTGACATGGCTGATCGTGTCGATGAACTACTACTACGCGACACTGCACTTCATCGTGACGATCGGTGTGCTGGTCTGGCTCTACCGCTGGCACCCCGGCCGCTACGCCGCCGCCCGGCTGGCGCTGTTCGCCACCACCGGCGTCGCCCTGATCGGCTACTACTTCTACCCGTTGGCGCCGCCCCGGCTGATGCCGGACGGCGGTTTCATCGACACCCTCGTCCACCACGGGACCTGGGGCTCGTTGGCGTCCGGCAACCTCGCCTCGATGTCCAACCAGTACGCCGCGATGCCGTCGATGCACATCGGCTGGTCGCTGTGGTGCGGCATCACCATCGCGCTGCTGGCCAAGCCACTGTGGGGCAAGGTCCTCGGGCTGCTCTACCCGACCGTCACCCTGCTGGTCATCATCTCCACCGCCAACCACTTCTGGCTGGACGCGGTGGGCGGGGTGCTGTGCCTGGGCTTCGGGTACGCGCTGGCGTGCCTCTGGTACGGGACGCTGCCGCACCGGCTGGCGCGCCATGCCGGTGTCTGGGAACCCGGGCTGGTCAAGGCGGGCTGAGCCGGGCGGGCACGGCCGGGCCGGGCGTTGCGGCCGGTGCCGGGCCGGAACTCCCGGCCCGGCCGGCGTCTGGTGGTGCGGGGGCTCAGCCGGCCCATCGCCCGGACAGGAAAGTCAGCGCGAACACCGCCGCCAAGGGGCAGGCGAGGCTCAGATAGATGCCCTTGAACCGTGGATGGCGCAGGCTCCACGCGGCAAGGTTGATCCACAGGGGCCACCACAGCAAAGTGGCGCGGGGGATCGACATGTACCAGTACGAGGTGCCCAGCGCCCACAGGCTGAGACCTATGTAGAAGGCCTCCGGCCAGCGGCGCTGCCGGACCAGCAGGCCCAGCAGGAGAAGTCCGACGAGCATGGCCGCCAGCTCGGCCTGGAACATGAAGGCGTACCCGGTGGCCTGGACATCGCCGAAGGCGCCGGTCCAGGTGTTCCCCCACGCCTCCCAGGGGGCGTGGAACGCGCGGTGCCAGCCGCGTTCCTGGGCATGCTTCCACGCCATCCAGTCCCCGGTGTGCGCGTGCAGGTACCAGCTGTACAGGACGGCCGGTAAAGCGGGCAGGACGGTCCAGGGCAGACGGCGCCCGTCGCGGTGGGTGCGGGCGGTGAGCAGAAAGTGCAGGCCGATCGCGGCGGCGAGGAAGAGACCGCTGACGCGGACGGTGGTGGCCAGGGCGGTGAGGACGGCCGCCAGGGGCCAGTTGCGGCGCTGGGCGGCGAGCCAGGCGGGCAGTGCGAGCGCGAGGAAGAGCGCTTCGGTGTAGCCGGCGGCCAGGAAGATCGTGCAGGGCGAGAGCAGCAGGAACAGGACGGTGCGCCGGTCCGCATGCGTACCGGGCAGGTACAGCCGGGCGATCCGTGCCAGCGCGACGACGGCGACGGCTCCGGCGAGGAAGGAGATGAGCAGGCCGGCCGCGGTCCAGTGCGGGACGACGGCGTGGACGGCGCGCAGCACGAGCGGGAAGCCGGGGAAGAACGCCTCCCTGTTGTCCCAGCCGGCCAGCCCGGGGCCCCCTCCCCCGGGGAAGTAGCCCTCGCGCGCTATGTGCAGGTAGTGGCCCCAGTCCCACTGCTCGAAGGGGGCGAGGGCGGGCGCGGCGTGGCGCGTTCGGGGAGCGGCGGGGAACAGCCATCCGGTGCAGTGGACGGTGATCCAGATGGCGGTCCGGGTCAGCAGGTAGAGCCAGAGTATTTCCCGGTCGGCAGGGCCGGGAAAGAACCGGCGGCGGCCGGCGAAGGCGCTGCGCGCGCGGGAGGGGCGGACAACTCCGCCCGCCCGGGGCGGTGGTGCGGGGCGTTCCGGGGCGGCGGCACGTGGTGGGGGCACCACCGCTTCCTCGGTCACCCGAGGCGACATAGTAGACATATGGGGCACTCCGGGTCGTGCGGGACCGCCCGGCGGCGGCCCGCCGGGTCAGGAGGTGGGCGGGGTCAGGGCAGCCGGGTGGAGCTGAGCTGGGTCGTCGGAGGCTGCGTCGGAGGCTGCGTCGGGGTGGCGGAGGTGCCGTCGGAGGTGCCCCGGGAGGACGTGGAGGTGGGGACGGCCGAGGATTCCGCCGTGCTCGTCGGACGGGGGGTACCGGTCCGCGGCGGGGTGGGTGACGGTTTGGAGGGGCCCGGCGTGGCCGGGACGGACGGATGCGGCCTTTCGGGCAGCAGGGTGACCGCGGCCGCGGTGCCGCCTGCGAAGACCAGGCAGGCCACGGCCGCGAGTGCGGCCACCCGGTGCCGGCGCGCCCGGTCACCGCGCTCGGTGACGGCCGAGACCGGGACACAGTGTGCGCGGGACCGCCCGGTGGAGGCCGCCTCCTGGAACAGCGACCTCAGCGGGTCGTGGGACTCAGGCACCGGGGGCCTCCTCAATGCGCGGATCCTGCAGACGGTCGGCGAGCGCGGCCCGCCCTCTGACCAGATGCGTCTTGACGGTGCTGGCGGACAGGCCGGTCTCCCCCGCGATCTGCTCGACGGTCAGATCGCACACGTAGTGCAGGGTCATCGTCCGGCGCTGCTTGGGCGGCAGCTCCCGCAGCGCCTCCACCAGCGCCACCTGCTCCGGCCCCGGCCCCTCGGTGTGGGGCGGAGCGCCGCTGCGCTGCCAGGCATCCGCCATACGCCGCCGAAAACGCCACCGGCTCACGGCCAGCCGCCAGGCGACCGTACGGATCCACGCTTCGGGCTGCCCGTCGCGGTCGAGCTGGCGCCGCCGGCTCCAGCCCTTGACGAACGCCTCCTGCACCACGTCCTGCGCCTCGTGCAGGTCGCCGAGCATCACGTACAACTGCCCCGTGAGCCGCGCGACCGCCTGGGCGTAGAACTCTTCGAACTCCTCGACGGTCAACAGCCACTCCCGGATTTCTCGCTTCACCCCGCATACGCCCGGCACGGGTCATCCGGTCGACACCGGACACGAGAAATCAGCGTGACGGTCCTCACGGAACCGGGACCGGCCGACACGCATCACGACCGGCGGGAGGCAGCCCCGCAGCCCCGCAGCCCCGCAGCCCCGCAGCCCCGCAGCCCCGCAGCCCCGCAGCCCCGCGGCGCCGTCGGCGCACCGGCCGGCCCGGCCTCCGCGGGCGCGCCGCCGCGGGCACACCGCCGGCCGGTGGGGCTCATGCCCCGTAGAAGATCTCCTCCACCACGCCCCGGGCCCGCCGGGTGATCCGGCGGTAGTCGTCGAGCATCTCCCCGATGTGGCCCTCTTCGTAGCCGAGGTAGCGGCCCACCGCCGCCACCTCGCGGCCGTCGACCGGGAAGGTGTCGCCGGGGCGGCCGCGCACCACCATCACGGCGTTGCGCACCCGCGCCGCCAGCACCCAGGCCTCATCCAGGGTCTGGGCGTCCTCGGTGCCGATCAGGCCGGCGGCGTGGGCGGCAGCCAGTGCCTCGCGGGTGCGGGTGGTGCGCAGGCCGGGGATCTCCCAGCCGTGCTGCATCTGCAGCAGCTGTACCGTCCACTCAACATCGCTCAGCCCGCCGCGCCCCAGCTTGGCGTGGGTGGTGGGGTCCGCGCCGCGGGGCAGCCGCTCGGCCTCCATCCGGGCCTTGAGCTTGCGGATCTCGCGGACGGCGTCCTCGCCCAGGCCCTCGGCGGGGTAGCGCAGCGGGTCGATCAGCTCGACGAACCGCTGTCCCAGCTCGATATCGCCCGCGACCGGTTCGGCGCGCAGCAGCGCCTGCGACTCCCACACCAGAGACCAGCGCCGGTAGTAGGCCGCGTACGAGGCGAGCGTCCGCACCAGCGGCCCCGACCTGCCCTCCGGGCGCAGATCCGCGTCGATGAGCAACGGCGGGTCGGAGGAGGGGAGTTCGAGCAGCCGGCGCATCTCGTTGGCGACGGCGTGCGCGGCCTTGGCGGCCTCCTGCTCGTCGGCGCCCTCGCGCGGTTCGTGCACGAAGAGCACATCGGCGTCCGAGCCGTAGTTCAGCTCATGGCCGCCGAAGCGGCCCATGCCGATCACCGCGAAGCGGGTGGGCAGGGTGTCGCCCCACTGCTCGCGGACCGCGGCGCGCAGCGCACCGGCGAGGGTGGCGGCATTGAGGTCGGAGACGGCGGAGCCGACGGCGTCGACGGAGTGGCCGTGATCGTTGTCCGCCGGGCTGAACTCCGTGCCGTACGCGCCGATCACATCCGCGGCGGCCGTACGGAACAGCTCTCGGCGGCGCACCCCGCGGGCCGCCGCGACCGCCGCCTCCGCACCGTCCGCGCGGCCGACCGCGGCCAGCACCTCCTGCTCCAGCGCGGCCCGGCCGCGCGGCTGCAGCCCGTCGGCGGCGCCCAGCAGGGCGACCGCCTCGGGGGCGCGCAGCAGCAGATCGGGGGCCAGCCGGCCGGCCGACAGCACCCGGGCGAGGTTCTCGGCGGCGGCGCCCTCGTCGCGCAGCAGCCGCAGATACCAGGGTGTCTTGCCGAGCGCGTCGGACACCTTGCGGAAGTTGAGCAGTCCGGCGTCCGGGTCGGCGGAGTCCGCGAACCACGCGAGCAGCACCGGCAGCAGCGTCCGCTGGATGGCGGCCTTACGGGTCACGCCGGACGCCAGTGCTTCCAGATGCCGCAGCGCGGCCACCGGGTCGGCATAGCCGAGCGCTTCGAGGCGGTGGCCGGCGGCCTTGGCGGACAGCCGGGTCTCACCGGTCTCCAGATGGGCGACGGCGTCGAGCAGCGGACGGTAGAAGAGCTTCTCGTGGAGCCGGCGCACTTCCCGGGCGTGCCACTTCCACTCCCTGCGGAGGGTGTCGACCGGTTCGGTGCGCAGGCCCAACGAGCGGGCCAGGCGCCGCAGTTCACCCTCGGCCTCGGGCATCAGATGCGTACGGCGCATCCGGAAGAGCTGGATCCGGTGCTCCAGCGTGCGCAGGAAGCGGTAGGCGGCGTCCAGGGCCGCGGCGTCCTGGCGTCCGACATAGCCGCCGGCCGCCAGCGCCGCGAGGGCGTCGAGCGTGGTGGCGCTGCGCAGCGTGGCATCGCTGCGGCCGTGCACCAGCTGCAGCAGCTGCACGGCGAACTCGACATCGCGCAGCCCGCCGGGGCCGAGCTTGAGCTCCCGCTCGACCTGCGCCGCGGGGATGTTCTCGACGACCCGGCGGCGCATCTGGCGCACATCGGCGACGAAGTTCTCCCGCTCGGCGACCTCCCACACCATCGGCGCCAGCGCGTCCACGTACTCCTGGCCCAGCTGCAGGTCACCGGCCATCGGGCGGGCCTTGAGCAGCGCCTGGAACTCCCAGGTCTTGGCCCAGCGCTGGTAGTAGGCGAGATGGCTGGAGAGGGTGCGCACCAGCGGGCCGTTGCGGCCCTCGGGGCGCAGATTGGCGTCCACCGGCCAGATCGTGCCCTCGACGGTGTTGTCCGAGCAGAGCCGCATCATGCGGGCGGCGAGCCGGGTCGCGGCCTGCAGCGCCTTGGCCTCGTCCACGCCCTCCTTGGCCTCCGCGACGAAGATGACATCGACGTCCGAGACATAGTTCAGCTCCCGGCCACCGCATTTGCCCATGCCGATGACCGCCAGCCGGCACACCGCGGCGTCGCCGGGTGCCTCCTCGTAGCTGATCTCCAGGGCGGCCCGTACCGTGGCGGTGGCCAGGTCCGCCAGCTCCGCGGCGGCCTCGGCGACATCGGTCGTGCCGCACACATCGCGGGCCGCGATGCCCAGCAGGGAGCGGCGGTAGGCGGTACGCAGCGCATCCGCGCGCGGCCGTTCGGCGTTCTGTCCGCCCCAGATCCCCTCGGCGAGCGCCAGCTCGAACTCGGGGGTGGTGGGGTGCAGGTCGACCGACTCGTAGGTGACCAGCGACTGCCAGTCGCGCGGATGCCGGACGAGGTGGTCGGCGAGCGCCTCGGAGGCGCCCAGCACCCCCAGCAGCCGGTCGCGCAGCGGTTTCGCCGCGACGACGGTGCTCAGCAGCGCCTGCTGCTCGTCCGGCTCCTGGGCCTCGACCAGACGGACCAGACTGTGCAGGGCGAGGTCGGGGTCCGCGGTGGCGCCCAGCGCCTCCAGCAGCACCGAGTCATCGCGTACGGACGCGAACGGAGGGGAATCGAGCAGCTCCCCGGCCGCCGAGGGGTCGGTGAAACCGTGCCTCAGCAGCCGGGTGAAGGTGCTGCTCCGCCGTCCCTGCGGAGCGGGAAGTGCCATGGTGCAGCCTCTCGGTGGCGCGGTGGCTCAGAGCACGGGCAGCATCTTGCGCAGCTCGAAGGCGGTGACCTCGGAGCGGTACTCCTCCCACTCCTGCTTCTTGTTGCGCAGGAAGAAGTCGAAGACGTGCTCGCCGAGGGTCTCGGCGACCAGTTCGCTGCGCTCCATCAGCTCGATGGCCTCGCCGAGGTTCTGCGGCAGCGGCTCGATGCCCATCGCCCGGCGCTCGGAGTCGGACAGCGCCCAGACGTCGTCATCGGCGCCGGCCGGGAGCTCGTAGCCCTCCTCGATGCCCTTGAGGCCGGCCGCGAGCAGCACGGCGTACGTCAGATACGGGTTGGCGCCGGAGTCGATGGAGCGGACCTCGACCCGGGTCGAGCCCATCTTGCCGGGCTTGTACATCGGCACGCGGATCAGCGCGGAGCGGTTGTTGTGGCCCCAGCAGATGTACGAGGGGGCCTCGCCGCCGGCGCCCGCGGTGCGGTTGGCGCCGCCCCAGATGCGCTTGTAGGAGTTGACCCACTGGTTGGTGACGGCGGAGATCTCCCCCGCGTGCCGCAGCAGACCGGCGATGAACGAGCGGCCGACCTTGGAGAGTTGGTACTCCGAGCCGGACTCGTGGAAGGCGTTGCGGTCGCCCTCGAAGAGCGAGAGGTGGGTGTGCATCCCGGAGCCGGGGTACTCCGAGAACGGCTTGGGCATGAACGTCGCCTGGACGCCCTGCTCCAGCGCCACCTGCTTCATGACCAGCCGGAACGTCATGATGTTGTCGGCGGTCGACAGGGCGTCGGCGTAGCGCAGGTCGATCTCCTGCTGGCCGGGGGCGCCCTCGTGGTGGCTGAACTCCACCGAGATGCCCATCGACTCCAGCATCGTGATCGCCTGCCGGCGGAAGTCCATGCCGACGTTCTGCGGGGTGTGGTCGAAGTAGCCGGAGGAGTCACCGGGGGTCGGCCGCTGGCCGTCCACGGGCTTGTCCTTGAGCAGGAAGAACTCGATCTCGGGGTGGGTGTAGAAGGTGAACCCGAGGTCGGAGGTCTTGGCCAGGATGCGCTTGAGGACATAGCGCGGATCGGCGTAGGAAGGGGAACCGTCCGGCATCAGGATGTCGCAGAACATCCGGGCGGTGCCGGGGGCCTCGGCGCGCCAGGGCAGGATCTGGAAGGTGCCGGGATCGGGCTTGGCGATCATGTCAGATTCGTACACCCGCGCGAATCCCTCGATGGCCGAGCCGTCGAAGCCGATACCCTCGTCGAAGGCCTGCTCCAGCTCCGCGGGGGCCACCGCCACGGACTTGAGGAACCCGAGCACATCGGTGAACCACAGCCGTACGAAGCGGATGTCGCGCTCCTCGAGCGTTCGGAGCACAAACTCCTGCTGCTTGTCCATGGGTCACCAATCCTTGCAGGTCAATCGGCCTGTCCAGCCACGTGGAACAACGTGCTGTGGCACCAGTATCACGTGAGGGGGTTACCGTCACATTACGCACCCTTGGCCTGAACCAGAACCGCCGTCCCGTAACCCTCACCTCGCATCCTTCCCGCAGCACACCGGCTCAGCGCGGCCGGTGACGGCAATCGGGGGGCTTGGCCCAGTCTTGGATCCTCGCTGAGGGCTCGTTGACCCGGAATTGAGGGGTCCGTTCCCGGCCCGGCGGGGGGGGAGCCCGCGGCGGGGCCCAGGGCGCGGGGCAGCCCGGCGGCGAGGGTGGGCGGTTCGGGCGCACACCGGGCTGCCCCAGGCGTCCACCAGGCCGACCCGGGCCGTGCGATCGCCCCTTCCGGCCTGCGGCACCCACACGGCGTACGCGGCCCGCCACCGAGCCGCGGCAGGGCGGCGGCCATCCGGCGGAAGGCGGGGGCGGAAGGGCTGGCCGGGGTCACGGACATCCAGGTGATCGGGTGGACCCGGCCGGTGGCACGGAAAGCCGGGCACGCCAGTGGCGCGGCAGGGCCAAGAATGGGCGGGTGGTGGCAAGTTAAGCGGTGGCGCCGGCACGGAGGGTCGCAGCCGGCCGGACCGGGAGGGCCGGGAGGACCGGATGCCCGGCGGCCGGTCCGGTGCACTCCCTTGGCGGGCCACTACTGGAGGCCTATACCCCTAGGGGGTAGGCTCCGAGGTGCCGGCCTCCCCGGCGTCCGCCGGTTTGTCGATCCGTCGAGAGGTCCGCGATGCGGGAACAGGGCAAGGCCGTCGCTCGGTGCGGCCGGCTGCTGCTGTTCACGGCACTGATCGCCGGCGTCGTCCCGCTGCACACCGCCGGCCGCCCGACGGGCAGACACGGCGGACACGCCCCCCTCTCCGTGTGGACGCTCGCCCTCCTGGTCCTCCTCGGTGCCGGTCTGCTGACCGGATGCCGGGCGACCGGCCTGCTCACGGCCCTGCGCACCCGTCTGCTGCGCGGCCTGTGGCCAATATCCGTGCCGCCGCGCCACAAACTCCCCAACCGCCTGTCGGTGCTGCGCGTGTAGGAGCGCGCCCCTGCCGCCGACGCCCACCGGAGTCCGCGGCAGTGGCCCCTCCCCCGTGCCCACATCACCCAGCGACACCGTCACGAGGTGCTTCTCTCATGCGTACGCACTCCCGCCGCGCCCTGCTCGGCGCGGGTATCGCCGTGGTCGGCAGCGGTCTGCTGGCCGCCCGTGCCACCGGCGAATTCAGCCCCGGTCCGCACTCCGGCACGGACGGCAGGGACCACGCCCACGGCTCCCCCCGCGACACCCCGGACGACTATGTCTCCCCGGACGGCCCGGAGGTCGCCGAGGCCGAGCGCAAACGGGGCGCGGGCCCGGTGCGCGAGTTCACGATGACCGCCACCCCGACCCGCATCGACCTGGGCGGCCGTACCGTCGACACCTGGGCGTACGGCGACGACCTGCCCGGCAAGGAAATCCGGGTCACGGCGGGCGACACGCTCGCCCTGACCCTCGCCAACCACCTGCCGCAGTCCACCTCCGTGCACTGGCACGGACTGGCGCTGCGCAACGACATGGACGGCGTCCCCACCCTCACCCAGCGGCCCATCATGCCCGGCGTCTCCTTCCCCTACCGGTTCGCGGTCTCGCACCCCGGCACGTACTGGCTGCATCCGCACTCCCGCGTACAGCAGGACCGCGGGCTGTACGCACCGCTGATCGTCGACGACCCCAAGGAACCGCTCTCCTACGACAAGGAGTGGGTCGTCGTGTTCGACGACTGGGTCGACGGGGTGGACGGCAGCACCCCCGACGACGTGCTGGCCGAGCTGAACAGGGGCGTGAGCAGGGGCCACGGGGGCATGCACGGGGACGAGGGCGAGCCCGCAGGAGGCGGCGGGGATCATGGCACGCACGCCATGGCCGGCGCCGCGCCCGCCGGCGGCCCGTCGCGGATGCTGACGGGCTCCTACAGCAAGCTGCTGGGCGGCGATGCGGGCGATGTGGACTACCCCTACCACCTCATCAACGGCCGGCTCGCCAAGGATCCGCGGACCTTCCGCGCCAAGCCCGGCGACCGCATCCGGATCCGCTTCCTCAACGCGGGCGCCGACACCGCCTACCGCGTCGCGCTCGACGGCCACGCCATGACCGTGACGCACGCCGACGGCTTCCCCGTCGAGCACGCCGAGACCGATGCGCTGCTGCTCGGCATGGGCGAGCGCTATGACGTCCTGGTCACGGCCAAGGACGGCGTCTTCCCGCTGACCGCGCTCGCCGAGGGCAAGAAGGACTCGGCACAGGCCGTCCTGCGCACCGGCGGCGGCCGGGCACCCGGCACGTCCACCCGGCCCAAGGAGCTGGACGGCCGGCTGCTGAGCGCGTACCGGCTCCGGGCGGCCGAGAGCGTACGGGCCGTGTCCCGCCGCCCCGACCGCACCGTCAAGCTGAAGCTCACCGGCTCCATGGCGAAGTTCGACTGGGCGATCAACGGGAGGCAGTACTCACCGTCGCACCGGAGCCCGATCCGGGCCGGTGAGCGGGTACGGCTCGCCATCCGCAACCACACCAGGATGTGGCACCCCGTGCACATCCACGGGCACCACTTCGCGCTGCCGAACGGCGGGCCCCGCAAGGACAGCGCGCTCGTGCTGCCGGGGCGCAGCCTCGACGTCGACTTCGACGCCGACAACCCCGGGCTGTGGATGGTCCATTGCCACAACGTCTATCACTCGGAGTCGGGGATGATGACGGTGCTCGGCTACCGGAAGAAGTAGCTGCCGGATGCGGCACCCCGTCCCGTCGGCCCCGGCAGGTCCGGCCGGGGCCGACGGGGCGGGGAGAGCAGAACCGGGGCCGCCCGTCACCCGCCCCGAAGCACCGCCGGCACCGCTCCGACCCCCCATTGCGTCAGAAAGACGATTAGACTGGCGGGGTGCCTCAACTTCGTCTCGCCCTCCATCAGATCGATTCCTGTGTCGGCGACCTCGCCCAGAACGCCGAGACGATCGTGCACTGGACCCGGCACGCCGCCGGCCAGGGCGCACACCTCGTCGCGTTCCCCGAGATGGCGCTGACCGGATACCCCGTCGAGGACCTCGCGCTGCGCCCCTCGTTCGTCGAGGCGAGCCGCGCCGCGCTCCGGGCCCTGGCCGCCCGGCTGGCCGGGCAGGGCCTGGGCGACCTGCCGGTGATCGTCGGCTATCTCGACCGCGGAGCGCAGGCCGAACCGCGCTACGGCCGCCCCGCGGGCGCCCCGCAGAACGCCGCCGCCGTGCTGTACCGCGGTGAGGTCGCCCTGTCGTTCGCCAAGCACCACCTGCCCAACTACGGCGTCTTCGACGAGTTCCGCTACTTCGTCCCCGGCGACACGCTGCCCGTCATACGGGTGCACGGGGTGGATGTGGCGCTCGCCATCTGCGAGGACCTGTGGCAGGACGGCGGCCGGGTGCCGGCGACACGCAGCGCGGGCGCCGGGCTGCTGGTGTCGGTCAATGCCTCGCCGTACGAGCGGGACAAGGACGACACCCGGCTGGAGCTGGTCCGCAGGCGGGCCCGGGAGGCCGGCTGCACCACCGCCTATCTGGCGATGATCGGCGGGCAGGACGAGCTGGTCTTCGACGGCGACTCGATCGTGGTCGACAAGGACGGCGGGGTGATCGCGCGGGCACCGCAGTTCGCGGAGGGCTGTGTGCTGGTCGACCTGGACCTGCCGGCCGCGGCGCCCGAACCGCCCTCGGGCGTGGTGGACGACGGGCTGCGCATCACCCATGTCACCCTCTCCCCCGCCCCCCTGCCGCCCTACCCTCCCGAGACCCTCGGCGGTACGGCCGAACGCCTCACGGACCTGGAGGAGATCTACACCGCGCTGGTCGTGGGCCTGCGGGCCTATGTCGCCAAGAACGGCTTCCGCAGTGTGGTGCTCGGCCTGTCCGGCGGGATCGACTCCGCGCTGGTCGCCACCCTGGCCTGTGACGCGCTGGGGGCGGGCCAGGTGCATGCGGTGGCGATGCCCTCCCGGTATTCGTCGGAGCACTCCCTCACCGACGCCGCCGAACTCGCCCGCCGTACGGGCCTGTCCTTCCGTACGGTGCCGATCGGCCCGATGTTCGACGCCTACATGGCCGCGCTGCCGCTGACCGGTCTGGCCGAGGAGAATCTGCAGTCGCGCCTCCGGGGCACCACCCTGATGGCCCTCTCCAACCAGGAGGGCCATCTGGTCCTCGCCCCCGGCAACAAGTCCGAGCTGGCCTGCGGCTATTCGACCCTCTACGGCGACTCGGTGGGCGGCTACGGCCCCATCAAGGACGTCTACAAAACCGTCGTCTACCAGCTGGCCCGCTGGCGCAACCAGGCCGCCGCCGACCGCGGCCAGACCCCGCCGATCCCGGAGAACACCCTCACCAAACCCCCGAGCGCCGAACTCCGCCCCGGCCAGGTCGACACCGACTCACTCCCCGACTACGCCGTCCTGGACCGCATCCTGGAGCTCTATGTCGACCGCGACCACGGCCGGGAGGAGATCACCGCGCAGGGCTTCGACGCCGGCCTGGTGACGCGGGTGCTGCGGATGGTCGACCACGCCGAGTACAAGCGCCGCCAGTACCCGCCGGGCCCCAAGATCTCCGCGAAGGGCTTCGGCAAGGACCGCAGACTGCCGATCACCAACCACTGGCGGGAAGGGGACTGACGGAGCCGTCAGCCGTCCGCCGTGCGCCGTCCGCCGTCAGCCGGTCCGGTCCCTGGCCGGCACCGCCGCCCCGGTGGCCTGCGCCGTGTCCGTCTCGCCGCTGCGGGCCACGATCCGGGACGTGTCCTGGGCGCCGCGGTCCAGGAAGCCGGCCAGCAGGGCGACGGCCAGACCGAGGGCCGCCAGGACCGCTCCGACCAGCGTCGGGGAGGTCCAGCCCCAGCCGGCCGCCAGGGCCAGGCCGCCGACCCAGGCACCGCCGGCGTTGGCGAGGTTGAAGGCGGACTGGTTGGAGGCGGCAGCCAGGGTCGGGGCCTGCTGGGCCTTGTTCATGACCAGCATCTGGAGCGGGGTGGTGGTCAGGAAGCCGACGGCACCGATGACGACGACCGTGACCAGTGCCGCCCATGTCACCTGGGCGGTGAAGTGGAAGGCGGTCAGGACGAGGGCCAGGGCGGCCAGCGAGCCGTACAGGGTCGGGCGCAGGGCCCGGTCGGTGAGCGGCCCCGCGGCGAGCGCGCCGAGGGTCATCCCGATGCCGAAGAGGGCGAGGACCACCGGGACCGAGCCCTCCGCGAAGCCGGTGACCTCGGTCATCATCGACGCGAGGTAGCTGTAGACGGCGAAGATCCCGGCGAAGCCGAAGACGGTGGTGAGCAGGCCGAGCAGCACCTGACGGTTGCCCAGCGCCCGCAGCTCACGGCCCAGGCCGGTGCGCTCGTCGGCCGGCAGCGGGGGGACCAGCCGGGCCAGGGAGGCCATCGCGACCAGGCCGATGGCGGCCACGATGAGGAAGGTGGCGCGCCAGCCGAACTGCTGGCCCAGGAGGGTCGCGGCGGGCACGCCGATGATGTTGGCGATCGTCAGACCGAGGAACATCGTGGCGACCGCGCGGGCCTGGCGGCCCTCGCGCACCAGCCGGGCGGCGACCACCGCGCCGACGCCGAAGAACGCTCCGTGCGGAAGGCCGGCCAGCAGCCGGCCGGCGATCAGCAGACCGAAGGTGGGGGCCAGTGCGGAGGCGAGGTTGCCGACCGTGAAGACCGCCATCAGCCAGACCAGCATCCGCTTGCGCGGGATGCGGGAGCCGAGGGCGGTCAGGAGCGGGGCGCCGATGACGACGCCGAGGGCATAGGCGGAGACGAGGTAGCCGGCGGTGGGCACCGAGGTGCCCAGATCGTCCGCGACGTTGGGCAGCAGGCCCATCATCACGAACTCCGTGGTGCCGATACCGAAGGCCGAGATCGCGAGAGCGAGCAGAGCCAAGGGCATGAAAGACCTTTCGAGGGTGTTGCGTGCGGGCGGGCACGCGCACAGCGGACCGTAAGCCTTAAGTTCTCTTACGGAACAAAGTCTCTCAGGCCCAGTATTCCGGCCGGAGAACGGGGCGTGACGAACCCGTTTCCGATCTCCGTCGGCCGCGCGCCCCGCCGTCCGTCAGAGCTTCACCGACGCCGCGACCGGAAGGTGGTCACTGCCGGTCGAGGGCATCACCCAGGCCTTGACCGGGTCCATCCCCTTCATCATGATCTGGTCGATCCGCGCCATCGGGAACGCCGCCGGCCAGCTGAAGCCGAAGCCGTCACCCGCGGCACCCTGGGCGGAGCGCATCTGGGAGGTGACCGGGGCCAGCGAGCGGTCGTTCATGGTGCCGTTGAGGTCGCCGAGCAGCACGACCTTCTTCACCGGGTCGGCGGCGATCGCCTCACCCAGCGCCGCGACGCTGGCGTCGCGCCGGTTGGCGGTGAAGCCCTTCTCCGCGTTGACCCGTACCGACGGCAGATGGGCGACATACACGGCGAACTGCTGGCCGTCGGCGGCGGTGACGGTGGCCCGCAGCGCGCGGTTCCACCCCATCTTGGTGTCCACCGGCCGGGTGTCGGTCAGCGGGCGCTTGCTCCACAGACCGACCGTGCCCTCGATCGTGTGGTACGGATACGCCTTCGCCAGCCCCTGACGGTAGGTCGCCAGCGCGTTCCCGGACAGCTCCTCCAGGGCCACCACATCGGCGCCGGACGCCACGAGGTCCTTGGCAGTGCCCGCCGGATCGGGGTTGGCGACATTGACGTTGTGGGTGAGGACGGTGACGTTGCCGCCCTCGCCGGCCTTGTCGGTGACCTGACCCCCGAAGAGGTTGACCCACACGAAGACCGGCAGCACCAGGGCGACCAGCGCGCTCGCCGAGCGGCGCAGCACCGCGGCGATGAGCAGCAGCGGGATGCCCAGCCCCACCCACGGCAGGAAGGTCTCCAGCAGACTGCCCCAGTTTCCCGGGGTGTTGGGGACCTTCGCGTGAAGAATCATCAGCAGCCCGAGCAGGATGGCGAGCACCGCGAGCACCAGGCCGCGCCGCCAGGTGCCCTCGGGGCGCCACCAGTTCCGCAGGCGTTCGGCCCGGGAACCGGCCTGCCCGGGGGTGTGCCCCTGTCCCGGCTCCGTCATATATGCCTGCGCCATGTCGCTGTCCTCACTACCTTGCGTCGCTGCGCCTCGCCTGTGGTCTCCGACCCTAGGCGATGGCCCGTAATGCGCTTTCTTAGAAGTGAGGACGGCGCGGTGACGGGTCGGGGTTCCGGCCCCGGGGGCTCTGACAACGGCTGTGACAGAACGGGCATGATCCGGTCATACGGCGGAGCTTCGGGCGGTTCGTCCGGCGGGTGCGCGGCCCGTCCTGCAGCGGATTCCCGGGCCGTGCGGCGGAAGGTTCCGGAGCGCCCAACCCGGCGCGGCCGCCGGGGAGTTCAGCCTGCCGTGCGCGCCGTACTCGCGGCCGGCCGGACGCCCTCCAGGACCGTGTCGACGATATCCGCCGAGAGCCCCTCGGGCAGCTCCTTCCACTCGTGGAGGAGCGCGCGGGCCAGCATCGGGCCGACGAAGAGATCGGCGAGGGTCTCCAGATCGCGGTCGGCGCGGATCTCACCGCTCGCCACACCGCGCCGGAGCACCCCGAGCAGCGCCTCCCGGCGGGCCCGTACGACCGTGTCGTGATACTCGGCCCACAGCTCCGGCTGCGCCTGGACATGACTGACGAGGGTGCGCAGCAGCGCGGAGCTGCGCTTGGCGAGTCCGCGGCGGCGCAGGAACTCCAGCAGCGCGACCAGGTCGTCGCGCACCGATAGGCCGGCCGGCGGCGGGCTCGGTACGTCCAGGGAGCGCATGGCATCGAGCATCAGGGCGCTCTTGCCGGACCAGCGGCGGTAGACCGTGGCCTTGCCGACGCCCGCCTCGCGGGCGATGCGTTCCATGGACAACTCGCCTATGGAGACCCCGTCCTCGATCAGGCGCAGCACGGCCTCGATGATGGCGGAGTCGGCCGCGGCGCTGCGCGGCCGGCCGCGGCCCGCGGGGGCCGCCGGACCCGGCCGCCCCCCGGCTGCCGCGCCCTCGGGTTCCTCCGCCGCCCGGCTCATCCCTGTACGCCCGCCTTCCGCTCTTCCTGGGGCTCCGCCGCCTGCGGCGCCGGTTCCATTTTGCCCGGCAGGAACAACACGCTCACCAGGGCCCCGAGCAGCGCGACGGCGGCCGAACCGAGCGCGGTGATGTGCATGGCGTGGATGAAGGCCTCGTCGGCCGCGGCGGCCAGCGGCCGGCCGGCCGGGCCCATCCGGTCCGCGAGACCGAGGGTCGCCTCGATGGATTCGCCGGCCGCGTGCCGGGCGGCGGCCGGCAGTCCCGGCACCGCGTCGAGCTTGTCCTGAATGCCGTCGCGGTAGCTCGTCGACAGCAGCGAGCCGAGGACGGCGACGCCCAGGGTGCCGCCGACCTGCCGGAAGACGTTGTTGAGCGCCGACCCGGAGCCGGCCTTCTCCCGGGGCAGCGACTGCATGACCGCGACGGTGGCCGGCGGCATGATGTGCGCCATACCGGCACCCTGCAGGAAGAGCAGCGCCTCCATGATCCAGATCGGGGTGTCCTTGCTCAGCAGCAGCAGACCCAGCATGGTGTCGGCCACCACGAACATGCTGAAGGTGCACACCGCGCGGGCCCCGTAGCGGTCCACGGCCAGCCGGGCCCGCGGCGCGAACATCATCTGGGCGGCGGCCAGCGGCAGGAACAGCAGCCCGGCCTGCAGCGGGCTGTAGCCGCGCACACTCTGGATGTAGAAGACGGCGAAGAACGAGACGCCCATCAGCGCGAAGAAGACCAGCGCGATGGCGGCGATGGCGGCCGAGAAGGCGGGCTTGCGGAAGTAGCTGACGTCGATGGACGGATGGTCGCTGCGCTTCTGGTGCAGCACGAAGACGGTCAGCACCACCAGGCCGCCGACGACCGTGCCGACCACCTGCGGGTCGGTGAAGTCGGCGAGCTGACCGCCCTTGATGATGCCGTAGACCAGCAGCACCAGCCCCACGACGGACAGCAGCACCCCGAACGGGTCCATCCGGCCGGGGTGCGGGTCCTTGGAGTCGGGCACCAGGACCAGCATCGCGACCAGCGAGAGCAGCACGATCGGGGCATTGATCATGAAGACCGAGCCCCACCAGAAGTGATCCAGCAGCAGCCCGCCGGCGATCGGGCCGACCGCGATGGCGATGCCCACCCCGCCGGCCCAGATGCCGATCGCCCGGGGCTGCTCCTCCCGCTCGAAGACGTTCATCAGGATCGCGAGAGTGGCGGGCATGACGAAGGCGCCGCCCAGACCCATCACGGCACGGAAGGCGATCAGCTCGGTGGGCGAGCCGGAAACCCCGGCCAGCACCGATCCGGCACCGAAGACGGCCAGACCGAAGAGCAGCACCTTCTTGCGGCCGACACGGTCGCCCAGCAGACCCGCGGTGAACAGCAGGCCGGCGAAGACCAGGGTGTAGGAGTTGATCGCCCACTCCAGCTCGCTCTGCGTGGCGCCGAGGCCAACGGGGGCCGGGGTGGCGATCGTCTTCATGGCGACGTTGAGGATCGAGTTGTCCAGCACCACGATCAGCAGGCTGAGCATGAGGGTGGACAGGATCGCCCAGCGGCGGCGGTGGATGCGGTCCGGGATCTGGCGGGCCGGCGGTGCGCCCGGGGCGGTGGGAGAGGTGGCCATGCCGTCACCCTAGCTGTTTTTCGATACGACCCCGTTCCGTATCGTAATTTCCCCCGGGGTGTGCCCTCCTCCGGGTGAACGGACCGGCTGCCCCCGCTCCCTTTTCCTTTGTGCGCGGGCCGTGCCAGCATGGAGGGGAGTCCGGGGACGCCGTCAGGGTGCCTCGAGATGATGAACAGGAGCCGTCACCATGACGCAGCTTTCGCCTGCCCAGAAGCCGGTCGACAAGTCGCTCTACGGAGGCACCGGATCGCGCCGGGTCACCGTCCGTGATATCGCCGCCGCCAAGGAGCGCGGCGAGAAGTGGCCGATGCTCACCGCCTACGACGCGATGACCGCCTCCGTCTTCGACGAGGCCGGGATTCCCGTCCTGCTCGTCGGCGACTCGATGGGCAACTGCCACCTCGGCTACGAATCCACCGTGCCGGTCACCATGGACGAGATCACCCTGCTGTCCGCGGCGGTCGTCCGGGGCACCAAGCGCGCGCTGGTCATCGGCGATCTGCCGTTCGGCGCGTACCAGGAAGGGCCGGTGCAGGCGCTGCGCAACGCCACCCGGCTGGTGAAGGAAGCAGGTGTGGGCGCCGTCAAGCTGGAGGGCGGTGAGCGCTCCGCCGAGCAGGTGGAGCTGCTGGTCTCGTCCGGCATTCCGGTGATGGCGCATGTCGGGCTGACCCCGCAGTCGGTCAACGCCTTCGGCGGCTACCCCGTCCAGGGCCGCGGCGAGGAGGCGGCCCAGCAGTTGCTGCGGGACGCCAAGGCGGTGCAGGACGCCGGCGCGTTCGCCGTCGTCCTGGAGGCCGTACCCGCCGAGCTCGCCGCCGAGGTCACCCGTTCGCTCTACATCCCGACCGTCGGCATCGGCGCCGGCCTGGACTGCGACGCGCAGGTCCTGGTGTGGACCGACATGGCCGGCATGACCGCCGGCCGGGTCCCGAAGTTCGTCAAGCAGTACCTCGACCTGCGGTCCCTGCTCGGCGGCGCGGCCAAGGCATTCGCGGAGGACGTCGTCGGGGGCAGCTTCCCGGCTGAGTCCCACACGTTTCACTGAGCGTTTTGCTTGGCGGCCCACGTTTTCGGCTGTCCCGCCGTCTGGGACCTCGCCGTTGCGCCAAGCGCTGCGCTTTGCCTTCGGCCCACGTTTTCGGCTGTCCCGCCGTCTGGGACCTCGCCGTTGCGCCTGCGGCGGGCGGGTGGGTGTCGGGTGCGGTGACGGACCTCCGGGGCCTGGTGTGTGGACTGCTTCGCTTTACGTCCACACACCAGGCCCCTCCGGCCCGTCCCCTCCCGTTGGGGGAGTAGTGACGGTGAGTGGGGGCGGGCGTCCGTAGGACGATTCACTCCCGCTTCGCGAGGTGCACCGGACCACCGACCATCACCCCCACCAAGGTTTATTCATCCCCCCACGGGAGGGGACGGGTCGGAGCGGGGCCCGCCAGCGCGATACCGGCGGCGTAGGAGTCGTAGTAGGGCTCCAGGGCGATGACCTCGTCGCCCGGCTCCAGCAGTGCCAGCAGGGAGGCC
>NZ_JBEZHQ010000060.1:0-40288 GCF_040650675.1 Streptomyces sp. NPDC048637 | reverse complement strand
GGGTGTGGGACTGCTTCGCTTTACGTCCCACACCCCTGCCCCTCCGGCCCGTCCCCGCACCCCGACAGCCCCGCGCAGCGGATCCCGCCCGCCGCCAGGCGCAACGGTGGGACGGCCGAAACACGCCGAGGCCCACACAGCGCCCCGGCCCGCCGCAGGCGCAACGGCGAGAACCACCACGGCGGGACAGCCGACAACGTGGGAAGCGCCCCCAAGCGCAGCGGCTACCGGTCCGGGAGATGGATGACCGGGAAGCTGCCCGTATTGGTGGGGGCATTCTCCGGGAGCCAGAGAACGGAGACCGCGCCGGTCGAACCGTCCGTCAGTTCATCGGCGTTGCGGAAGGTGAGACGAGCGCCCAGCACGCGGGCCTGGCCGGCCGCGATCGTCAGCCCCAGACCGTGGCCCCGGCCCGCCCGGTCGCTGCTGCCCGTACGGAAGCGGCTCGGGCCGTCCCGCAGCAGCGCCTCGGGAAAACCCGAACCGTGGTCGCGCACCCGCAGCACCCGGCCCTCGACGGTGACTTCGATCGGCGGCCTGCCGTGCCGGGCGGCATTGGCGATGAGATTGCCGAGGATCCGCTCCAGCCGGCGCGGATCGGTGGTGACCTCGGCGTCCCGTACGACATCGATGCCGATGTCCGGGTCGAGGGCACGCACCCGGCGGGTGACGAACTCACCGAGCACCACGTCCTGCAGCTCGGCGCGCTCCGCATGGCCGTCGAGCCGGGCCACCTCCAGGACGTCCTCGACGAGGGTGCGCAGCGCCTGCGCCCGGTCACGCACCAGCTCGGAGGGGCGGCCGGGCGGCAGCAGCTCGGCGGCGGTCAGCAGACCAGTGACCGGGGTACGCAGTTCATGCGCGATATCGGCGGTGACCCGCCGCTCGGCCTCGATACGTTCCTGGAGGGCGTCCGACATGGCGTCCACGGCCCACGCCAGATCGTCGGTCTCGTCCCGCACCCGGCCGCTGCCGACCTCGTCGCGGATCCGGACCGAGGTGTCGCCGTCGGCGAGCTTCCCGGCCGCCGCGGCCGCCTTGCGCAGCCGCTGGGAGAGCCGCCCGCCGACCAGCACCCCCAGCGCACAGCCCCCGACCACCACCGCGGTCGAACCGATGACCAGCGCCTGGTCCAGATCGTCCAGAACGGAAACCCGGTCGGGGAAACGGTGCGTGGACAGCACCCGGCCGTTGCTGAGCGGAGAGGCGGCCCACACCTCCGGCAAGCCCTGACCGGTGTCCTGGAGGTAGGTGGCGCGCTTGTTCTTGGCGACCTCGTCACGCAGCGGCTGCGGCAGGTCCGGATCGTCGATCTTCGCCCCGGACAACAGCCGGCCGGAGGACTCGAAGATCTTCTGCGTGAAGTTGAGCCGCTCGATCTGCACATCCCGGCTGTTGTCGAGCATGGAATGCCGCGCGGCGTTGTGCACGACAAGGCTCAGCGCGATCGCGACCAGTGCTCCGACGAGCGCGATCGCGGCGCTGAGCTTCCATCTCAGCCCCGTTCGCAGGGCCAGCCTGACCACCGGAGGTGTCAGCCTCTCAGTTTGTATCCGAAGCCGCGGACCGTCTCGATCCGGTCCTGGCCGATCTTGCCGCGCAACCGCTGGACATGGACGTCCACCACCCGGGTGTCGCCACCCCAGCCGTAGTCCCAGACCCGCTCCAGCAGCCGGTCGCGCGAGAGGACCGTACCCGGCGCGTTGGAGAACTCCAGCAGCAGCCGCATCTCGGTGGGCGTCAGCGCGACATTCTCGCCGCCCTTGCGCACTTCCATGCCCTCGGTGTCGATCTCCAGATCACCGAAGCGCAGCACCGCCTCGGCGGGATCGTCCGCATCGGCCGCGGCGGCGCCCGCCCGGTCCGGGCCGCTGGCGTGACCGAAACGGCGCAGCACCGCGCGGATACGGGCGACCAGCACCGCACCGTCGAACGGCTTGGTGACATAGTCGTCGGCGCCGGCCTCCAGGCCGAGCACCACATCGATGGAGTCGGCACGCGCCGACAGCATGATGACGGGAACCGTCGACTCGTCGCGGATCCGCCGGCACAGGCTGACCCCGTCGAGCCCCGGCACCATCACATCGAGCAGTGCGATGTCGGGACGGTTGGCGCGGAACGCCTCCAGACCCGCGAGCCCGTCGGGCATCGCGGTGACCACGAAACCGTCCCGCTCCAGAGCGAGCTGAGTCGCCTCGCGGATGACGTCGTCGTCCTCGACGAAGAGCACATGGGTCTCGGCCATGCGGTTGTCTCAACCCTCCGTTCCCGTGCCGTCGTCGGGCGTGTCGCCGTCGACGGTGGTCTTGCTGTAGTCGGTGTGATAGCCATCGTGCTCGACGAAGCCGCCGTTTTCCCAGCGGTAGGGGACCACATCCTCACCGGAGGGGCAGCACACCTTGTCGCCGGTGTCGTAGGTCTGCTTGGAGACCTCCAGCTCGCCCTTGATGACCGTGGCCGAGACCGACGGCTGCTCGTTGCTGTACACGTTGTCATACCCGCCCTTCGCACCGCTGCGTTTGCGATAGACGTACGAGCCGATGCCGACGGAATCCGCGCAGGTCATGACGTTGACGATGACATCGGGGGACTTGCCGCCGGTCAGCGACGCATAGGTCACCTCGACCGGGTACTCGTCGGCGGCGCACGGCTCGTAAAGGGACTTCTTCACAAACGCGCCGACCTTCGGGTCGTCCCTCAGCAGCTGGACCGCGTCGACCTTCTTGTAGGCCGCGGTCGAGGTCGGGCTGGGGGTGCTGCTCACCGGCGGGTTCTTGGGCGCGGGGGTGCTGCTGGCGGAGCCCTCGCTGCGCACGCCCTCGCCCCCCGGATTGCATCCGGCCAGCAAAAGGCCGACGGCGGCCACTCCTGCCGTGGCCGCGCCGCCTCTGGTCAACCCGCTCCTGGTCAACCTGTTCCTGGACAATCCGCTCCCGCTCACCGTGCTGCTCGCACAGCCGCTGATCCCGCTGCTGTTCCTGAACCGATTGTCGCGCGTCGAGCCCGGAGCTGTAAGGCGCCTGACGTTCTGCCCGCTTTCACCGGTAAGGATGCTTTTCGTCTGGTAACTGGTGTGGTGCCGAGTCTGGCGCTGCGTTCCGTGTTGCGTCCCGTGCCGTGTACCGCGTGCCGTGCGTCGCCCGTCAGGCCGCGCACCGCTCCCGCTCCCGCTCGCCGCGCTCCAGCATCCGCGCGTCGATGTCCCGCATCTGCAGCTCCTGACGCAGCCGCGCCAGCGCACGGTGCAGCGTGCTCTTGACGGTACCCGTCGACATGCCGAGCGCCGCCGCGGTCTCCTCCGTGCTCATCTGCTCCCAGTGTCGCAGCACGACAACGCTGCGCTGCTTGGGAGCCAGCACCCCGAGGATGTCCATCAGCAGGGCACGGTCGGCGCGCTGCTCGGTGCCGTCGTCCACGCTCGCGTCCGGAAGCTGCTCGGTCGGCACCTCCTCCAGCTTGCGCGCCCGCCACCACTCGGTCCGCGTGTTGATCATGACGCGGCGGAGGTAGGCGTCGGCCAGCGACTTGTCCGCGATGCCGTCCCAGCGGCCGTACGTGCGGACCAGGGCCGTCTGCAGCAGGTCCTGGGCGTCGACCGGGTCGGGCACCAGGCGCCGGGCGCTTCGCAGCAGGGCCTCCTGCCGCGTACGAACGTACTCTTCGAAGTCCAGTACCTTGCCGCCGCTGGTCGCCATCTCGACGCCTCCGATCCGCTTGCGATTCCCCACGTTGACCGTGCTGATGGTCATCTCCAGCACGAGGAAGACGCTACGGAGAGGGTGTTGCGACGTAATGTGCGTCGGCCCCACAACGAGTGCACGGAAAACCCTCGGTTGTGTAACAGCGCGCCAGGGGTCATACCTCGGACGGACAGCGGGCCTGTTCACGTCATACTCCGGGGGGAGAAACGCCCCCGTCGCAAGACCTATCGGCCGTGACGCGACGGCAACCAAGCCCGGTGAGGGCCTTCTTCAGGCCGTATCGCGGCACCATTCGGTCATGCTGCCCGAAAGGTGACACCGAATCAGACGAACGGCCGTCACGCCAGGAGGCGCGGCCGCCGAAGCAGTCACGCCTCCTCTTTCCCGCGGATGTGACAGCCGCGCTACGTCAGCGGCAGCCGGTACCGGCCCCCGCCCAGCGGCTCGACCAGACCGTCCGAGACCAGCCCGTCCAGCGCCCGCGCCCGCTGCACCGGATCGTCCCACACCGCGTCCAGCACCTGCTGCGGCACCGGCGCGACCGCCTCGCGCAGCACGGCCAGCAGCTTGCCGCGCACCTGCCGGTCGGTACCGGCGTACGTCTGGGTGCGGCGCGGCGGACCGTCGTGCGCCGGGGAGCCGGCCTGCCGCCACGCGCACTGCGCCGCGATCGGACAGCGCCGGCACTCCGGTGTGCGCGCCGTGCACAGCAGCGCACCCAGCTCCATCGTGGCCGCCGCCCAGCGCGCCGCCAGCTGCTCGTCCTCGGGCAGCAGCGCGCGGGCGAGCTTGCGCTCCGCCGCGGTGGTGGCGTTCGGCGGGAACTGGCGGCCGGCCACCGCGCGGGCGAACACCCGGCGCACATTGGTGTCCAGCACCGCGTGCCGCTGCCCGTAGGCGAAGGACGCGACCGCCGCGGCCGTGTACTCGCCGACGCCGGGCAGCGCCAGCAACTGGCCGTGCTCACGCGGCACGTCGCCGCCGTGCCGCTCCTGTATTGCGGACGCGGCGGCGTGCAGCCGCAGGGCGCGCCGTGGATAGCCGAGCCGGCCCCAGGCCCGGACCGCCTCGCCCGGCGCCTCGGCGGCCAGGTCGGCGGGGCGCGGCCAGCGGGCCAGCCACTGCTCGTACACCGGCAGCACTCTGCTGACCGGGGTCTGCTGCAGCATGAACTCGCTCACCATCACACCCCAGGCGCCCGCTTCGGGGCGGCGCCAGGGCAGATCGCGGGCGTGCTCGTCGAACCAGTCGGTGACCGGGCCGTGCAGCGCGGTCCCGTCGGAGGCTTCCGCGGCCGCGTCGGCGGCGGAAGCGGTCTCGGCGGCGGCGGTCGTGGCAGTGGTGGTGACAGGCGTCGAAGTCATGGCACTGCCGATCCTGGCACGTCCGGGGTCGCCCAGGAAACGCACCGGGCCCGCCCCGCCGCACGCCCACCCGCACGCAGGACGGCCGGGTGCCCATGGGGGTGGCTACCGGGGGGTACGGGATGGGGTGGGGCGGATCCGGGGGAGGGGGCGGTGTGAGCCCTGGTCCCGCGGCTGGGGTGGCGGGTCCGGGGCGGCGGTCGGGTGGGGGTGGGGCCGGGGCAGCGGCAGGGGCGGGGCCAGTGCTGTGGTGGGGCGGTGGGGAGTGGCAAGTGATGGGGGCGGCGGGTCCGGGGTGGCGGCAGGGCCGGGAGTAGTGGCCGGGGGGCGGCTCGGGCCGGCGGACGGGCGGCGGGTCGGGGGAAGGGGCGGGGCGTGCGGTGTGTCGGGCAAGGGGGGCGCGGTGGCTGGGAAAGGGGCGCGCGGTGTGCGCCACGGGTGGGGGCACCGAGGGTCACGCCTTGGCGGGAACTGGCTACTCTCCGTAATCGTTGCTGGAATAGAAGGGAGGCGGCAAGCGAGGATGCGGGCATGGCGGAGATGGGCGGAGCGGAAGATGCGGGCGGCAATGCGGGGCCGGGCGGTCCGGCGGGACCGGGCGATGGGGCGGGGCCGGGCAACGGGGCGGGGCTGGGCGACGAGGCGAGACCGGGCGGTGAGGCGGGGACGGGCGGCCAGGCCTGCCCGGAGTCGATCCGGCGCGCGCTGGCCGCGCATACGACGATGACGCTCGCGTATGTGGACGAGGACGGGCCCCAGGCGTGCGCGGTGCTGTACGCGACCGATGCGGAGGTGTACGCGACCGACGTGGAGGTGTACGTGACCGACGCGGAGGGCCGCGGGTCGTCCGGTGTGGCGTCCGGCGTGGCGTCCGGTGTGGTGTCCGGCGGGGCGGGGGCCGGGGTGGCTGCGGTCAGGCCCGCGCTGTACTTCGTCACCGCGACCACGACGCGGCACGGCCGGGCCCTCGTGGAGCCCGGCGCGCGGGTCGCGTTCACGGCGCAGCGGGACGGTCAGGAGTGGAGCGCCTTGACGGGGCTTCAGGGCCGGGGGCGCTGCCGCCCGCTGACCGGCGCCGAGCGGGCGGCCGGCTGGCAGGTCTATGTCGAGCGCTTTCCGTTCGTCGCGGCGAGCGACCGGCTGCGCGCCGCCCTGGAGCGCACCACGCTGTGGGAACTGCGCCCCGACTGGCTGCGGCTGATCGACAACGGACAGGGCTTCGGCCACAAGGAGGAGTGGCCGGGGTGATGGGGCTGCTGAGGCGGTAAGACTGCTGGGGTGGTGAGGCTGCGGGGCGGTGAGGGTGCTGGGCGGTGGGGCGGTGACGTCCCGCGGCGGTGAGTTCCCCCGGCCGCGCGGCCGCGCCCCCCATGGATGCCCGGCCGTCAAGTCGTTACGCCGCCACGAGCGCCCGCCACCGTCCGGCGCGGATTCGTACCACCAGGTCGGTTGCCGGGCGGCCGAGCAGGGCTGTGCACAGCGCTGCCACCGCCGCGCCGAGGGTGAGACCGGCCAGCACGTCGTGCGGGTAGTGGACGCCGACGAACACCCGGGACAGGCCGGTCAGCAGGGCGACCGGCAGTGCGAGCAGGAGCGTGGCCCGGCAGGCGAGAGTGAGGCCGACGGCCAGGGCCGCGGCGATCGTCGAGTGGTTGCTGGGGAAGGACCAGTCGCCCTCGGGCGGGCAGCGCACGATCGAGGTGGCCGCTCCCGCCACCGCCCGGCACGGGCGTTCCTCGTCCACCAGGCTCTTGACGAGTTCGCTCAGCAGGTAGGCGACCGCGCTGGATATCGGCACCAGTAGCGCGAGGGCGACCGAACGGGCCGTACGGCTGCGGGCCCGCCATCACACCGGCACCGCCATCGCCATCAGGAGCAGCAGCCCGCCCTCGGTGCCGAGGCCGGCCAGGGTGCGGAGCCAGTCGGGGGCGTGGTGGGCGAGGTCGGTGAGGTCGCGGTAGAGAGTCGTGGTGTTCATGATCAACAACCGTACGGACCGGCCCGGTTGGTGCGCAGCCGACGATCGGCAGGGGCGCATCTGACGAAAGTAAGGCCGGAGCGGAGCAGACCGAGATCTAACGGGCATCAGGCCCCGTTGGGGCCGGAATTGCGGCCGGGGTGCCGACTCCGGGCCGATCATGGGAAAAGTTGCAGCCGGATGCGGCGGGTACTGGCCGGTGCGGGTGCCGATCTCTCGTAGAGTTTCCGCGTGGGATCACTGCGCAATCCGATCGGGCCGCTTCCCTCCTCCATCTACTGGCGGCGGAGGGCCGTTGCGCTGGCCATCATCGTCCTGCTCGCCCTCCTGGTGGTGTGGGCCCTCAGCTTGGGCGGGGACGCCGGCAAGAGCAGCGATGAGGGCAAGGGGTCGCACGGCAAGGGCCCCGCGACGTCCATCACGCCAGGGCCCTCCGCCAGCGGCCCGGTGAACGACCAAAAGCCGGGCGGACGCGATGAGTCGGGCGACGACGAGGGGTCGGACTCGGGCTCGGGCGGCTCGGGCGCCGCGGGCGGCGGCGGAAGTTCCGGTGGTGGCGCCGGTTCCGGGGGTTCCGGTTCCGGTGGCGGGCCGATCGGCCAGGGCTCCGGCAAGAACGCCGTCGCGGCCGGCTCCTCGCTCCCCAACTGCATTGCCGGGAAAGCGGAGTTGGCGCTGCGCAGCGTCAAGCACTCCTATGCGCCGGGCGTCCGGCCGAAGTTCGAGCTGACGGTCGAGAACGCGGCCGGGGCGGCCTGCAAGGTGGACCTCGGGCAGAAGGCGGCGGTGCTCACCATCAGCGACGCCGCGGGCGACGACCGGGTGTGGGCCTCGAACGACTGCCCGTCGGGCACCGAGCCCGCGCTGCTGCAGGTGCCGGCCAAGGGATCCGTGCAGCGCGTCATCGAGTGGGACCGCCGGGCCAGCGGTCCGCAGTGCGCCACGCCGAGTTCGGCCAAGGTGCCCGCCGGCAAGTACGAGATCGAGGCCAAGGTGCCGGGGCTGGAGGCGGCCCGCACGACGTTCGTCCTGGCGGAGGGCTGAGGCGGAGGGCTGAGGCCCCCCGGATCCCCTCCCTCCGCTTATTCCGCCCAGAGGGATTCCGCTGAGAGCGTGGGCCGCTGGTCCCGGGCACCGCTGTCCGGCACAGTCGCCGACATGAAGCTACTGATGCTGGGTGGTACGGAGTTCGTCGGCCGGGCGGTCACCGAGGCGGCGCTGGCGCGGGGTTGGCAGGTGACGGTGTTCCACCGTGGGAAGCACGCCCCGCCGGAGGGGACTGCGGCGCTGCACGGCGACCGTGGGGATGCGGCGGGGCTCGCGGCACTGGAGCAGGGTGAGTGGGACGCGGTCGTCGACACCTGGAGCGGTGCGCCGTCGGCGGTGCGGGACACGGCGCGGCTGCTGGCCGGTCGGGTCGGGAGGTATGCGTACGTCTCCAGCGGCTCTGTGTACGCCTTTCCGCCCACCGCCCCGTACGGCGAGCAGGCTCCGCTGGTGACGGGCTCCCCGGACGCCACGGACGCCGAGGACTATGCGCAGGCCAAGCGGGGCGGTGAGCTGGCCGTGACCGAGGCGTTCGGGGACCGGGCGCTGCTGATCCGCGCGGGGCTGATTCTCGGGCCGTACGAGAACATCGGGCGGCTGCCGTGGTGGCTGGGCCGGATCGCCCGCGGTGGCCCGGTCCTCGCCCCGGGTCCCCGGGAGTTGGCGCTGCAGTACATCGATGTCCGGGATCTCGCCGTATGGACGGTCGAGGCGCTGGAGGCCGGGCTCGGCGGTCCGTACAACCTGGTGAGCGAGTCCGGGCACGCCACGATGGGGGAGTTCCTGGAGAGCTGTGTGCGGGCCACCGGCGCGGACGCGGAGCTGCGCTGGACCGCTCCGGAGGATGTCCTCGCCGCCGGTATCGAGCCCTGGAGCGAACTGCCGGTCTGGCTGGCGGCGGGCGAGCTGCGGGACACGTTCTTCGGCGCCGATGTGTCCAAGGCCCTGGCGGCCGGGCTGCGTTGCCGTCCCATCGGCGAAACGGTCACTGACACCTGGGCCTGGCTGCAGTCCCTCGGCGGGGTGGCCCCGCAGCGCCCGGACCGGCCGGTGGTCGGCCTGAGCCCGGAGAAGGAGGCGGCGGTGCTGGGCCGGGCCGGCTGACACCGGTCATGACGCCGGACCTCTCCGCTGCGGCGCCCGGCGGCGAGGTCACGGCGTCGGATGTCGTCGATGCCACCAATGTCACCGATGCCACCGATGCCGCCACTGCCCCGACGTCGGACGGGTCACCCCGTCGTCAGACGTACCGATAGGCGTACGGCGAGCCGCACCGCGAGACATACGGCTAGACGGACCGCGAGACATACCGCGAGACATACGGCGGCCGTACCGCCAGCCGTACCGCTAGACGCACCGCGAGCCGTACCGCGAGCCGTACCGCTAGACGCACCGCGAGCCGTACCGCTAGACGTACCGCTCCAGGATCGACGACTCCGCCAGCCGGGACAGGCCCTCGCGGACCGAGCGGGCGCGGGCCTCGCCGACGCCGTCGACCGTCTGGAGGTCGTCGACGCTGGCCGCGAGCAGCTTCTGCAGGCCGCCGAAGTGGTCGACGAGGCGGTCGATGACCGTGCCGGGCAGCCGGGGGACCTTCGCCAGCAGGCGGAAGCCGCGCGGCGAGACCGCGGAGTCCAGTGTTTCGGGGGCGCCGCTGTAGCCCAACGCGCGGGCCACAGTGGGGAGTTCGAGGAGTTCGGTGTGGCTGAGGGCGTCCAGCTCGGCGAGCGCCTCGGCGACCGTACGGGAGCGCTTGGCGGTCGGCTCGGGGACGTAGTCGCGGACGACCAGCTCCCGCTCGGGCTCCACGCCGGCGATCAGCTCCTCCAGTTGGAGGGTGAGCAGCCGGCCGTCCGTGCCGAGCTCGACGACGTACTCGGCGATCTCGGTGGCGATCCGGCGGACCATCTCCAGGCGCTGGGCGACCGCGGTGACATCGCGGACCGTGACCAAGTCCTCGATCTCCAGGGCGGAGAGGGTGCCGGCGACCTCGTCCAGGCGGAGCTTGTAGCGCTCCAGGGTCGCCAGTGCCTGGTTGGCGCGGGAGAGGATCGCGGCGGACTCCTCCAGGACGCGGCGCTCGCCGTCGACGTAGAGGGCGATCAGGCGCATCGACTGGCTGACGGAGACGACCGGGAAGCCGGCCTGGATGGAGACGCGCTGGGCGGTGCGGTGGCGGGTGCCGGTCTCCTCCGTCGGGATGGAGGCGTCCGGGACCAGCTGGACACCGGCCCGGAGGATCTTGGTGATGTCCTTGTCGAGGACCAGCGCGCCGTCGAGCTTGCACAGCTCGCGCAGCCGGGTCGCGGTGAACTCCACGTCGAGGACGAAACCGCCGGTGCACATGGATTCGACGGTCTTGTCGAAGCCCAGCACGATCAGCCCGCCCGTGTTGCCGCGGAGGATGCGCTCCAGGCCGTCGCGCAGGGCCGTACCGGGCGCGACGGCGCTCAGCGTGGCGCGCATCAGGCTCTCGGTGCCGGAACTTCCGCCGGACCTGCCGGGAGTCGATGCCCGGTCGTTGGCTGCCACTGCACTCCTCCGTCGCAAGGTCTGTCGGTCCGCAGGCCGCCCGGTCCATGCTGTGGTTGACGTACCAGCGGAGCGTACGTGGCCGACAGGCAATTCTGCGGTGACGGGCGAGACCAGGGCAAAGTCTACCGGCGTGCGCCCTCTTCCTGTGGGGCCTCCCGGCGGACCCGCTTGGGCAGCACGCTGAGTGCCTGTCCGACGTCGGCGACCTCCAGCACCCGCATTCCGTCGGGGATCTTGCCGGGGTCGGAGGGGACGAGGGCGTGGGTGAAGCCGAGCCGGGCCGCTTCGGACAGCCGGCGCTGGACGCCCGTGACCCGCCTGACCTCGCCCGCGAGCCCTACTTCGCCGATGGCGACCAGGTTCTTCGGCAGGGGGGTGTCGCTGGCCGCGCTGGCCAGGGCGAGGGCCACGGCGAGGTCCGCGGCGGGCTCGGTCAGCTTCACGCCGCCGACCGTTGCGCTGTAGATGTCGCGTTTGCCCAGGGCGCTGATCCGGCCGCGCTGTTCCAGGACGGCGAGCATCATCGAGACCCGGGAGGTCTCCAGGCCGGAGGTGGTGCGCCGGGGGGAGGGGATCTGGGAGTCGACGGTCAGCGCCTGGACCTCGGCGACCAGGGGGCGGCGGCCCTCCAGGGTCACGGTCAGGCAGGTGCCGGGCACCGGCTCGGCACGGCGGGTCAGGAAGAGGCCCGAGGGGTCGGCGAGGCCGACGATGCCTTCGTCGTGCAGCTCGAAGCAGCCGACCTCGTCGGTGGTGCCGTAGCGGTTCTTGACGCCGCGGACCAGGCGCAGCCGGGCGTGCCGGTCGCCCTCGAAGTGGAGGACGACGTCGACGAGATGCTCCAGCAGGCGCGGTCCGGCGATGGCGCCGTCCTTGGTGACATGGCCGACCAGGAGGGTGGCCATACCGCGTTCCTTGGAGGCCCGGATCAGTGCGCCGGCCACTTCACGGACCTGGGCCATACCGCCGGGCGCCCCTTCGATCTCGGGGGAGGCGACGGTCTGCACCGAGTCCAGGATCAGAAGTGAGGGCTTGACCGTGTCCAGGTGGCCGAGGACGGCGGAGAGGTCGGTTTCGGCGGCCAGATACAGATGGTCGTCGAGGGCGCCGATGCGGTCGGCGCGGAGCCGTACCTGGCCGGCGGACTCCTCGCCCGTCACATACAGCGTGCGGTGGGTGTCGGAGGCGGCCTTGGCGGCGACGTCCAGCAGCAGGGTGGATTTGCCTACGCCGGGCTCGCCGGCCAGCAGCGCGACGGCGCCGGGGACCAGCCCGCCGCCCAGGACGCGGTCCAGCTCGGGCACGCCCGTCGAGCGGGCGGTGGCCTGCTTGCCGTCGACCTGGCTGATGGGCAGGGCGGCGGTGGTGACCCGGCCGGGCGCGGTCGTGCGCACCGCGGGGGCGCCGCCGAACTCCTCGACCGTGCCCCATGCCTGGCACTCGGGACAGCGGCCGAGCCACTTCGCGGTGGTCCAGCCGCATTCGGTGCAGCGGTAGGAGGGACGCTCCCTGCCCGACGATTTACGCGTTGCCATGGGGTCACCGTAGCGGCGGGGTCCGACAATGCCGCCGGGAGTCTCACGGAGCGGGCGCCCGTCCAAGATCGGCTGGGGCTGGGGCTGGGGCTGGGGCCGGGGCCGGGGCCGGGGCAGGGCCGGGCCGGGGTCGGGGCCGGGGCAGGGCCGGGCCGGGGTCGGGGGCCGGGGCCGGAGTCGGAGTCGGGGGTCGGTGCCGGGGCGCCGCGGCCGGCAGTTGCGCCGACCGAGTGGCGCATACGGAGTGCAGCTCCCGTGTAAAGAGCTATTCGTGTCCCCTTTTGAGGGAGATGGTCACCCGTAAGGGTTAAAAGTGTCCAACGCGAGCAAGCAGGGCTGCATCATCCGCCTACCGTCGCCGGGGTGATGAGCAGCAGGCCCGAGCACCCCACGCACTCCACCGGCGCACACCGGTCGCGCGGCGACGCGCGGCGCCGGAGCCGGCCGCAGCCGTCCGAGCGGCCCGGCCCGGACGCCGCGCGCCCCCCGGACAGGAGCCGCGACGGCTACCAGCCCTATCTGGACGGGCTGTTCACCTACTGCCTGTCCGTGCTGTGCGAACACGATGCCGCGACCGCGGTGCTCGGCGAGATGCTCGCGCTCGCCGAGCGGCACCACGGCCGGCGCCCCGCCGACCCGGCGCTGCACCGCTCCTGGCTCTACGCCCTGGCCCGCTGGGCCTGTCTGCGCCGGCTCGCCGAACGGACCGCGCCGGCCGCCGGGAAGCCGGGCCCCGGAGCGGCCCGCGAGGCCGAGCGCCGGCAGGGTGAACTGGCCGCGCTGGCCTGGCCGGAGGCCGCGGGCACCACCCCCGAGCAGCGCGAGGCGCTGGAGCTCGCGGTGCGTCATCACCTCGCCGCGGACGAGGTCGCCGCGGTGCTCGGCGCCGACCCGATCGCCACCCGCACGCTGCTGGCCACCGCGTCCTGCGAGGTCGAACGGACCCGGGCGGCGCTGGCCGTCGTGGAGTCCGGCCGCTGCCGCGAGGTCGCGCGGCTGGCGGGGGACACCCAGATGCTGCTGGGCGCGGCGCTGAGCCGGGAGCTGGTGCGCCATGTCGACGACTGTGCCGAGTGCCGGCGGACCGCCGAGCGGGCCACCGCCCCGGGGACCTGGCCGGGCACCGCACCGGTGCCCCAGGGCACCCTGCCGCTGGTCACTGCGCCCCGGGAGGCGGTGCTCGGTGCGCTGGCGGCGGCCCGGGGTGCCAAGTCGGGCCGCGCGGAAGGGGTGGCCGGTGCGGGACGCGGCGGCCGGGCGAGTGGGGCAAACGGTTCTCCTCGTTATGACCGTGCCGGATTCCCCGTCGGTCCGCCCAAGGACCGGGTGGCCCGCCGGCGCCGGCTGCGCAACCGGGCGCTGACCACCACCGTGGTCGCCACGGTCGTCGCGGCGCCGGTGCTGGCCCTGTGGGCGGCGTACCGGGGCGGCCCCGCCACCGACGTGGCGGCGGACGACTCGCCCTCGGTGACGGCCAGCGACACGGAACCGGGGCCGCGGCTGGGCGGCCGCCCGTACGAGAACGCCGGCAATGCCAGGACGACGCCCGAGCCCGGCTTCACGGCGGGCGACGGGACGCCCGATGTGTCCGTCGAGGTGATCAGCGCGGACGGCACCCCGCAGCGGCCGGACGAGCCGGGCCGCCGGCGGGAGTGGGGCCCCGGCCGGCTGACCGTCGCCGCCGCGCCCAGTGGACGGACCACGGTCATCACGCTCACCGCCTCGGGCGGCGCCCCGGTGCGCTGGCGGGCGTCGGCGGGCGCGGCCTGGCTGCAGATGAGTCATACGGCGGGCACGCTGCGGCCGGGCGAGTCCACGACGATCACGGTCGATATCGACCACGACCGGGAGCCGGCCGGCCACTGGCGGGCCAGGATCGCCATCGAGCCCGGCGGCACCGCCGTCACGATGCGGGGCCACGGTGTGACCGGGCCGGCTCCCGGCCCGCAGCGTCCGACGCCCCCGCACCCGAAGCCGACCCCGCCGTCCCCGAAGCCGACGCCCACGCCGACCCCGACGTCCCCGTCGCCCACTCCGACGGCGCCGAGTCCGACGCCGAAGCCGACCGGCCCGGACCCGTCCTCGACGCCGTCGAACACGACACATCCGGCCCGCTGAGCGCACCCCCGGCGGTCCGTCGGCCCCGGTGTGCGCCTACTTCTCCTGGTGCGGCTTCTTCGGGGGCCGGGGGTCCGCCGGATGCGGCGCCATCGGCAGCGTCGCCGCCAGCCGCTCCTCGCACAGTTCGGCGAGCTTGGCGTAGCCCTTCTTGCCCATCAGCTCGGTCAGCTCGGGCTTGTACGAGACGTACACCGGCTCGCCCGCGCCGTGCGCCGAGGTCGCGGAGGTGCACCACCAGTGCAGGTCATGGCCGCCGGAGCCCCAGCCGCGGCGGTCGTACTCGCCGATCGTCACCTGCAGGATCTGGGTGTCGTCCGGCCGGTCGATCCAGTCGTAGGTGCGCCGGACCGGCAGCTGCCAGCAGACGTCCGGCTTGGTCTCCAGGGGCTCGCGGCCCTCGCGCAGCGCGAGGAGGTGCAGCGAGCAGCCCGCACCGGCCGGGAAGCCGGGGCGGTTCTGGAAGATGCAGGAGCCCTCCCAGCGCCGGGTCTGCCGCTCGCCGTCCTCGTCCTCCTCGGTCCAGCCGGTCGTGGTGCCCACGTCGTGGTGCTGCCACACCTCGGGCGTGAGCCGTGCCACATGCTCGGCCACCCGCTGCTCGTCGTCGTCGTCCGAGAAGTGCGCGCCGAGCGTGCAGCAGCCGTCGTCCGCCCGGCCGGCCTGGATGCCCTGGCAGCCACTGCCGAAGATGCAGGTCCAGCGGGACGTCAGCCAGGTCAGGTCGCAGCGGAAGAGCTGCTCGTCGTCGCCCGGGTCCGGGAAGGTGACCCAGGCGCGGGCGAAGTCGAGGCCGACCTCGTCGGCCCGGGCCCCGTCGGGGGACGGCGTCCCCTCAGTCGCCTGAGCGCGTCGCTTTTCTTCCTTCTTCAGCGCTTTTTCGTGCTTCGCCTTTTTCGTCTTTGCCACGACTCCAGCGTAAGGGTGAGCGACGGTGCGGACCGCGCCGACAGGAGCGGGGCACGCGCGCAGTAGGTTTCCCCGTATGAGACTCGGTGTCCTCGATGTGGGTTCGAATACGGTCCATCTGTTGGTGGTGGACGCACACCCGGGCGCACGCCCGCTGCCTGCCTATTCGCACAAGGCGGAGCTGCGCCTTGCCGAACTCCTCGACGGGGCCGGGGCGATAAGCGATGGCGGGGTGGAGCGCCTGGTGGCCACCATCCACGAGGCGCTGCAGGTGGCCGAGGACAAGGGCGTCGAGAGTGTGCTGCCGTTCGCCACGTCGGCGATCCGTGAGGCCACCAACGGGGAGGACGTGCTGCGCCGGGTCGCCCTGGAGACCGATGTCGAGCTGCAGGTGCTCTCCGGTGAGGACGAGGCGCGGCTCACTTTCCTCGCCGCCCGCCGGTGGCTGGGCTGGTCCGCCGGCCGACTGCTGGTGCTGGACATCGGCGGCGGCTCGCTGGAGATCGCCTACGGCCTCGACGAGGACCCGGACGTGGCAGTGTCGCTGCCGCTGGGCGCCGGCCGGCTGACCGCGGGCGATCTGCCCGGCGACCCGCCGGAGTCCGAGGACGTCCGGACGCTGCGCCGCCGGGTGCGGGCCGAGATCGCCAAGGTGGTGAGCGAATTCAGCCGCTACGGCACGCCCGACCAGGTCGTCGGCACGTCCAAGACCTTCAAGCAGCTGGCCCGGATCGCGGGCGCCGCGCGCTCCGCCGAGGGCCTGTACGTCCAGCGTGAGCTGACCCGCAAGAAGCTGGAGGAGTGGGTGCCGCGGCTGGCCGGGATGTCCGCGGAGGAGCGGGTGGCGCTGCCCGGGGTGTCCGAGGGGCGCTCGCGGCAGCTGCTCGCCGGGGCGCTGGTCGCCGAGGCGGCGATGGACCTGTTCGGGGTCGAGACGCTGGGGATCTGCCCGTGGGCGCTGCGCGAGGGCGTCATTCTGCGGCGGCTGGACCATCTGCCGTAGCGCGTCCGGTGCGGGTGAGTCTCGTCACGCCCCCGCCGGTCGTGTCGCCCCGGTAGTGCCTGTTCCGGCCTCCCCGTCCACGGGGACGGGCCACCGGCGGCGGGCCGTGGCTGTCCGGACCTCATGCCCTGTGCGCAGCCCCGGCCCGTACGCTGTCCTTCGTGACAGAGCCAGTGGTGCGCATCCCGGATGCGAAGGTCGCGCTGTCCACGGCCTCGGTGTATCCGGAGTCGACGGCGACGGCCTTCGAGATCGCCGCGCGCCTCGGCTACGACGGCGTCGAGGTCATGGTGTGGACCGATCCGGTCAGCCAGGACATCGATGCGCTGCGCCGGCTCTCGGACTACCACGGGGTGCCGGTGCTGGCCGTCCACGCACCGTGTCTGCTGATCACCCAGCGGGTGTGGTCCACCGATCCGTGGGTCAAGCTGCAGCGCGCCCGCAACGCCGCGGAGAAGCTGGGTGCCTCGACGGTGGTCGTGCACCCGCCGTTCCGCTGGCAGCGCAGCTATGCGCGGGAGTTCGTCCGCGGGGTGTGGCGGATGGAGCACGAGACGGACGTGAAGTTCGCCGTCGAGAACATGTACCCGTGGCGCTACCGGGACCGCGAGATGCTCGCGTACGCCCCCGACTGGGACCCCACCAACGACGACTACCGGCACTTCACGGTCGATCTGTCGCACACCGCCACCGCGCGCAATGACGCGCTGGAGATGGTGGAGCGGATGGGCGACCGGCTGGCGCATGTGCACCTCGCCGACGGCAACGGCTCCGCCAAGGACGAGCATCTGGTGCCGGGGCGCGGCAGCCAGCCGTGCGCCGCGATGCTGGAGCGGCTGGCCGCGCGCGGCTTCGGCGGCCATGTGGTGGTCGAGGTCAACACCCGGCGGGCGATGTCCGCCGCCGAACGCGAGGCCGACCTGGCGGAGGCGCTGGCCTTCACCCGGCTGCATCTCGCCTCACCGAACCGGGTCCCGGGCTCATGAACGGCGGCCGGGACGACGGGTCCCCGGGTCCCGGCACGCCGCCCGCACCGGCCCGCCGCCGCGGCCGCCCGGCCCGTGCCGCCGCCGAGGCCGGCCCCGGCGCCCGGGACCGCATCCTGGCCGCGGCCCGTACGGAGTTCGCCGAGCGCGGCTACGACAAGACCTCGGTGCGTGGTATCGCCAAGGCGGCCGGGGTGGACGCGGCGCTGGTCCATCACTACTTCGGCACCAAGGAGCAGGTCTTCGCGGCGGCCATCGAGCTGACCTTCGCGCCCGCGCTGACCATGCCGGACGCTCTCGCGGGCGGGGGTGCGGACGTGGGCGAGCGGATGGCCCGCTTCATGTTCGGCATCTGGGAGAACCCGGTCAGCCGGCAGCCGCTGCTGGCGATCCTGCGCTCGGCGCTGACCAACGACACCGCCGCGGCCGTGCTGCGCGGCCTCATCGAGCGCCGGATGCTCCAGCGGGTCGCGGGCGAACTGGCCGTCCCCGACCCGGAGTTCCGGGTGCAGCTGGCCGCCGGGCACCTCATCGGGATCGCCATGCTGCGCTATGTGATCAAGATGGATCCGGTCGCCTCCGCGGAACCGGAGGAGATCATCGCCATGGTCGCGCCGACCCTCCAGCGGTATCTGACACGGCCCTGAGGTATCTAACGCAGCTCCGACGTATCTGACACGGCCCTGACAAGGGCCCTGCCGAGGCGCCTCGTCGGCCTGTCCACGTCCGTGACCTGCGAGAAGTCCTCCCGATCCGTGTCCGCACTGCGGTCAGCCGTCTCACATCCCGGAGAGGGTGTCCAGATCTTGGATCAGGAGCGTAATCTCGACAGGAGCTGATATATGACGCCGCCCGGGGCGTGGCCAGGGCCAGGTACCGGCACCGGCGGTCGTACGGACGATCCCGAGGGAGTGACCCATCGTGCCTGATCTGAGGTCCCGCACCGTTACCCATGGCCGCAACATGGCCGGCGCCCGAGCCCTTATGCAGGCCTCCGGCGTAGCGCGCGAGGACTTCGGCAAGCCGATCATCGCGGTGGCCAACAGCTTCACCGAGTTCGTGCCCGGCCACACCCACCTCCAGCCGGTCGGCCGGATCGTCTCCGAGGCGATCCACGCCGCGGGCGGCATCGCGCGCGAGTTCAACACCATCGCGGTCGACGACGGCATCGCGATGGGCCACGGCGGCATGCTCTACAGCCTGCCCTCCCGCGATCTGATCGCCGACTCCGTCGAGTACATGGTCGAGGCGCACTGCGCGGACGCGCTGATCTGCATCTCCAACTGCGACAAGATCACGCCCGGCATGCTGATGGCCGCGATGCGGCTCAACATCCCGACCGTCTTCGTCTCCGGCGGCCCGATGGAGTCCGGCAAGACGACCCTCGTCGACGGCACCGTCCGCACCCTCGACCTGGTCGACGCGATCTCCGACGCCGTCAACGACAAGATCTCGGACGAGGACATCCTCCGCATCGAGGAGAACGCCTGTCCCACCTGCGGCTCCTGTTCGGGCATGTTCACCGCCAACTCGATGAACTGCCTGACCGAGGCCATCGGCCTCTCGCTGCCCGGCAACGGCTCGACGCTGGCCACCCACACCGCCCGCAAGGCGCTGTACGAGAACGCCGGCCGCACCGTCGTCGAGATCACCAAGCGGCACTACGACGAGGACGACCACACCGTCCTGCCGCGCAACATCGGCAGCCGCGCCTCCTTCGAGAACGCCATGGCCCTGGACATCGCCATGGGCGGCTCGACCAACACGATCCTGCACCTGCTCGCCGCGGCGCAGGAAGCCGGCCTGAACTTCGACCTGGACGACATCAACGCCGTCTCCCGCCGGGTGCCCTGCCTGGCGAAGGTCGCCCCGAACGTCGCCCCCGGCGGCACGTACTACATGGAGGACGTGCACCGCGCCGGCGGCATCCCCGCCATCCTCGGTGAGCTCTACCGCGGCGGTCTGCTCAACGAGGACGTGCACACCGTCCACAGCGCCTCGATCGAGGAGTGGCTCAAGACCTGGGACGTGCGCGGCGGCTCCCCCTCCGACGAGGCCGTCGAGCTGTGGCACGCGGCCCCCGGCTGCAAGCGCTCCGCGACCGCCTTCTCGCAGTCCGAGCGCTGGGACTCCCTCGATGTGGACGCGGCCGGCGGCTGCATCCGCGATATGGCGCACGCCTACTCCGTCGACGGCGGCCTGGCGGTCCTCAAGGGCAACATCGCCGAGGACGGCTGCGTCGTGAAGACCGCCGGTGTCGACGAGTCCATCTGGACCTTCGAGGGCCCCGCCGTGGTCTGCGAGTCGCAGGAGGAGGCCGTCGACAAGATCCTCAAGAAGCAGGTCAAGGAGGGCGACGTCGTCGTCATCCGCTACGAGGGCCCCAAGGGCGGCCCCGGCATGCAGGAGATGCTCTACCCGACGTCCTTCCTCAAGGGCCGCGGCCTGGGCAAGACCTGCGCACTGGTCACCGACGGCCGCTTCTCCGGCGGTACGTCCGGCCTGTCCATCGGCCACGCCTCACCCGAGGCGGCGGCCGGCGGCACCATCGCCCTCGTCGAGGACGGCGACCGCATCCGGATCGACATCCCGAACCGTGGCATCGAACTCCTCGTCAGCGAGGAGGAGTTGACGGCCCGCCGGGAAGCCCTGGGCGGCGTCTACGCGCCCAGGAACCGCGAGCGCAAGGTCTCGCAGGCGCTCCGCGCCTACGCGGCGATGGCCACCAGCGCGGACAAGGGCGCGGTGCGGGATGTGAACCTGCTGGGCTGAGCCGGAGCGCACACAACAGGGCGCCGGCAGGTCCGGTCAGCAAGGCACAACTAGGCGCAGCTAGGCACCACTAGGCACAGCTAGGCACAGCTAGGCGCAGCCGGACACAGCACGGTGCCGGCGGTCGTGGGATACGACCGCCGGCACTTTGCTTTGCTTTTTGGCCAGGGCCCTTGAAGGGGCTACGAGGTGGCTGTCAGCAGTTTGCCGGGGGGGTCGGTCCGGTCTTGATCTCCCACAGCGAGTTGTTCTTGCTTCCGTCGCCGCCGAGAACGATGTTGGCGACCATCGGGTTGTTGCTGTCGCCGCTGAACTCCCACCGCGCCCAGTCATTCGTGGCGAAGACGAACTTCCCGGTCAGTTTCCGGGTCATCGGCCGCTCTTCCAGCCATGCCCACTGGCCGGCGGGAATAGTGGGTGTCACTTCCTGCGACCAGGTCTTCTGCTCACCCGTGGTGCGGGCATAGTTGCTCTGCCAGGTCCGGCTGAACTTCTGCGAGATCTTGAGCGAGGCCACGTCCGGCTTCCCGAGCGTCAGCTCCACGCCCGACTCCATGGAATTCTGGATGAATCCTCCGGCGGTTTCGGAGTTGATGCTGGTCTCCGACTGGATGAACTTGGTCGTCCCGGGCTCCGGCCCCGAGTTCTTTACAGGATTGCCGCGGCATATCGGGTTCCCGGGGACGGCCTCACCCTGTTGCGTGGTCTCCCACTTGCAGTAGGACTTGTCCTTGTCGCACTTGGTCATCGCGTACTCGGCCGCGAGTGTCCGCATGGCCTGAGTGTTATGGCCCGACTCCTCCGGGAGCGACATGTCCTGGATGCTGAAGAAGGAGGCCTGGTCACCCTGGGCGCAGGTGTGGGGTTCCACCGGGTTCGAGTGGTAGACGAAATTCTGTCCGGAGTGCCCGCCCCTGGCATTCAGGCACCTGTCATCCTTCACCGAGCCGATCATGAACCCGCCGGACGGTGACGGCTGGAGATACCACTTCTGGTCCTCGTTGTTGGCGCAGTCCTCCTCATGCACCTGCAGGGGAGCCCCCGACACGCATTTCTTGCTGTCACGGACGACCATCTGGAAGCTGCCGTCGCCGGTATTCCGGAACTGGAACCTCTGATTGTCGCTGCCGTTGCCGTTCTTGGGGTAGACATAGGCGCCCCCGAGGGATGCCATACCGTTTCCACCCCAGCCGCGCCCGATGTCCAGCACCCGCCAGTTGGGAGACTCCAGCTTGCTGTAGACGACCAGGCACTCCAGCTCCGTCGTGCAATCGCCTTCTGCCGCTCGCGCCTGAACTGCCCCCAGCGGCGACATCAAGCCGGCCGTGAATGCCATCGCGGCGAATGCGATCAGCAAGGATCGCACCCGCATAACCCGTGATCTGAGAGTGTTCACATTCAGTACCCTCGTCCTGTCCGTTCCTTTGATGATGTGTCGGCTTACCGTGCGTTTACGCCGACGGTCACATCTTCAACGGAATCGAACTGCCGGAACACCCCGTTCCGGACAATGGCGCCATAGGCAAAACGCTATGCGTCAGCCACCGTTCGGAGCAGACGGGCGAATTCCTGCTCGGCAGGCGAGAGCGAAGTTTCGCGGGAGGTGGCCAGCACGATGGTGCGGGCGGGCAGCCCGGGGTCGGGCCTGGCCAACGCCAGGTGCCCGTCCCGCAGTTCCTGGGCCACGCAACGCTGCGGCATCACGGCGACACCGAGCCCGGCGATCACCGCCTGCTTGAGCATCTCGTTCCCCGTGACCCCAGGGCACTGCGAGGGTGGCAGCCCCCAGAGAGCCATGGCGTCATCCTGGGCCCTGCGGGTCGCAGAGCCCTCTTCCCGGAACAGGAAGCGCTGCTGCGCGAGGTCGCACGGGGTCACCACGCGTCCGGCCGGCAGATGCCCCGGGTGCGCAACAAGGAGGAACTGCTCGTCCAGGATCGGCTCCACGCGGTGATGCGGTGACCCTCCCGCCCGGTCACCGGGCAGTACGGCCAGACGCACCTCGCCATCCGTCAACTGCCGGGTAATCTCCGTGGTATTGGCGGTCCTGAGCTGGCACTCGACACCAGGAAACAGCTCGGCGAACCGGCTGAACACCGGCAGAAGCAGATAGCTGCTGTAGGTGGCCGTGCTGCCCACTACGAGGCGTCCCGAAGGGGCTCCGGATACCCGGCCGATGGCGGCTGCGGTCTCTTGCGCGAGGGACGAGAACTGCTGGGCGTACTGGAGGAGCACTCTGCCTTGAGCCGTCAGCCGTAGCTGCGGACCGGACCGGTCGATGAGGGTGGTACGCAAGGAGGCTTCCAGCCTGTGCACATGCTGGGAGACCGAGGGCTGGCTCATGTACAGCTTCCGCGCCGCCGCGGAGAACCCCCCGCACTCCACGACCTGCTCGAAGACCCACAGCCGGTGCAAGTTGAGCTTCATGTACGTGTCTCCGCAGGTAGGGGCGGACGGGAATCGGCCCGATGGTCGGAATGCGCGCATAAGGCACGCATAAGGGCTATGTTCAGGTACTTACGTGTACGTCATTGCACGGCCATGCGGAGGCCGCGTAACAGGGACCGGCCCCCGTCGCGGGTGACGATGGGGGCCGGTCTGTGAGGCCGTGGTGCCAGGCGCTGGGCAGTTGCCCGTCCTTCGCGGCGTTTACGAAGGACGACCAGGTGGATGCCTCGAAGGTGAGGGCCGGGCCGTGGGGGTTCTTGCTGTCGCGGACGAGGGTCAGGGCGGGGAGGCCGTCGGAGACCTCGCCGCGAAAGGCAGCCTGCAAGGGGTATGCGCGCCCTTTTTCCGGTCCCTTCTCGTCAGGGCCGGAACGTGGACACGACGCGCAAGCTCATCGCGGTGCTCAATCGGGCGGCCCGGTGAGTGGGGGCGCCCCCGACGTCTCTCCGGCGTGCCACGTCGGCAGGCATCCGGCGTGTGACAAGGGCATCCCCGTGTCCGAGGCCGCCACCGTGCCCGGCGTCCGGCGCGAAACCTGTGCCTGCCGCTGTCACCGGGACCGCGGGCCGTCCCGTCACCAGCCCGCCGGGTCCTCCGTCGCCGCCGCGAAGACCGTCCCGTCCGGGGCCGCCGCATAGACCCGGCCCCCGGGGCCGTCCGTACGCGGGGCCGGGAGCGTCTCCACGAACCCGTTGTGCCGGCCGTTCATCCGCGGCGGGGTCTGTCCCAGCAGCTCACCCGATCCGGCGTCGATCGCGAGCAGCCGGCCGTCCGCCGCCGTGAAGTACACCCGGCCGTCGCTCACCACCGGCGCCGAGCCCCGGCTGACCGAGGTCTCGGTGTCCCACGTGTGCCGGCCGACGGCCTGCAGGGAGCCGCCCTCGGCCAGCAGATACACCGACTCGCCGTGTACCACGGCGGACGCACCGTCCAGCGGCGCGGTCAGCTTCAGGCGGCGGCTGTGCCCGCTGTCCGGGTCGTAGCGGACGACAGCGGTGGTGCGGTACGACAGCGTCGGGTCCGTGACGGTCAGATAGAGCGCCCCCGACGCACCGGAACCGGCCACGGCGAGCACCCCGGGCAGCCGCCGCGACCAGCGAACCCTGCCGTCGGCCGGGTCGATGGCGGTGACCTGGGTGGCTTTCCCGTCGGGGGTGCCCTCGGCCGCGTAGGCGGTGTGCGCATCGCCGAACGACGCGAAGAGCGGCAGCTGATGCCCAGGGAACCGCTTCTGCCAGCGCTGCCGGTGCGTGGTGCTGTCCAGCGCGGTGACCGTGCCGTCCGCCGCGGCCAGCAGGATGCGGTCGCCGACGACCTTGGCCCCGCCCTCGTACCCGGAGACGTCCTTGGACCAGCGGGTGGTGCCCTTGCCGTCCGCCGACGGGTCGAGGGCCAGCAGCCGGCTGCCGTCGTTGGAGAAGACGTACAGCAGCCCGCCGGAGAGCACCGGCGCGGTCCGGGACACGGCCTTCTTCGCCGCGTCCTTGCCGGTGGCGGTGGGGTCCTTGCTCCGCCATGCCACCTGGCCGGAGTCCGGGTCGAGCCGGGCGGCCAGTACGCCGGGCTGACCGCAGAAGACGGCGCCGGAACCGGTGGTGCAGTGCGGAAGTTCGGCGTCGTAGCCCTTGGGGCGCTCGACGAGGGTGGTGTGCCACGGGTGGAAGTCGGCGCGGCCGTCGCGCGACGGATGGGTCTGCAGGGCCGGGTCCTGGCCGGTGCCGCCGGGGGACAGCGCCTGGACACCCGCGTAGGTGCCGGCTCCGGTCACGACGAGGGCGACGGCGGCCCAGAGGGGCCAGCGGCGGGCACGGAGGCCGGAGCCGGAGCGGGAACGGGAGCGGCGGTTGGAAGGGGAGCGGGCAGGGCGGCCGGGCGTGGCGGAGGAGGCGGGGAGTTCCGGGGTCGCGGGGCGGCCGGAATCGTCAGCGAAACCGGGGCCGTCGGCGAAACCGGGGCCGTCGGGGTGCTCGACGGGTGCGGGGGCGCGGACATGCGTGGTCTCGGCGCGCGACGGGGTGGCCGCGGCCCGTACCTGCTGCGGCTGCTCCGGCCGGCGGTGCACCGGCTGCCGCTGCTCGGGTACCCGCGCCGCCGGCACCTGCGCCGCCGGCACAAGGCCGTCGGGCACCACACCGTCGGGCGCCGGATCGTCCGCCACCGCGCCGCCCGTCACCGCGCCGCCGGCCGGTACGCCGTCGGGCAGGGCCCCGTCCGCCACCGCAGCATCCGCCGCTACGTCGTAGGGCACCGCGCCGCCCGCCACACCACCGCCGGGCACGCCACCATCCGCCACACCACCGCCCGGCACCAGGCCGCTGAGCGGTAGGTCCCCGGGCGCGTCCGTCCGCAGCAGCTCCATCAGTGCATCCGGTGTCGGCCGGTCCGCCGGATCCTTCGCCAGACAGCTCTCGACCAGCGGCACCAACTCCGGTGGCACACCCGCCAGATCGGCCTCGTCGTGCACCACCTGGTACGCGACGAGATACGGGCTCTCCGAGTCGAACGGGCCGCGTCCGGTGGCGGCATGCACCAGTACCGAGCCCAGCGCGAAGACATCGGCCGCCGGGCCCACTTCGCGAGGCCGCTGGAACTGTTCGGGCGCCATGAAGGGCGGCGTACCGATCAACTTGCCGGTCTCGGTGCGCATTTCACTGTCGGAGGGCCGTGAGATACCGAAGTCGATGACTTTCGGCCCATCTGTGGCAAGCAGCACATTTCCGGGCTTCAGATCGCGGTGCACCACCCCGGCGCGGTGGATGTCGCGCAGCGCCTCGGCGAGCCCCGAGGCCAGCCGCCGCACCTCGTCGACCGCCTGCGGGCCGTTCCGCTTCACATGATCGGAGAGCGTCGGGCCGGGGATGTGGAGGGTCGCCATCCAGGGGCGTTCGGCGTCCGGGTCAGCGTCCACGACGGGTGCCGTGAAGGCCCCGCTGACCCGCCGCGCGGCCGCCACCTCCTGCCGGAACCGCCCACGGAACTCTGGGTCCTGGGCGAATTCACCATGGATGACCTTGACCGCGAGCAGCAGCCCGGAGGACGAGCGCGCCAGATGGACCACGCCCATGCCGCCGGAGCCGAGCCGCGCCTCCAGGCGGTATTGGCCGGCGTATTCCGGATGCTCCGCTTCCGGGCCGATGCCGGAATCGCGCAGCGATGGCATGGTTCCACCCCCGTGTCATTACCCGTGCCATTCGGTCGCAGGTGCGACGCGCGGAGCCTAGTCGATGGTGCGTGCGAGGTGAACGAGGCTTGCTAGCGTGCGCGTTGCGGAACCGCACCGGGCGGCGGCACGGGGAGCTCCACGAGCGACTCCACTAGCGGCCCCGCGGGCAACGTCACCAACTTCACCAACATCACCACCATCATCATCAACGGGGGAACACGAAATGACCACACAGGACCATCAGGGCGCCGTGGAAGCGGCCGACGGCCAGGCGCTCGCCGCCGCGGCGGGCGGTCTCACCTATCCCGTCGCGCCCGGCTACCGCGTCAAGGTCCGCAAGGGCCCCGGCACCGACTACCCGGTCGTCCGGCAGCTCGCCGAGGGCGTGACCATCCAGATCCGCTGCCAGCAGTACGGCGAGAAGGTCAGCGGCCCGTACGGCACCTCGGACATCTGGGACAGCATCGCGCCCGGCCAGTACATCTCCGACACCTACGTCCGCACCGGCAGCAGCGGCATGGTCGCGCAGCGCTGCACGAGCTGAGGCACGGCGCCGCCGGACCACGGAACCGGGGTGACCCGGCGCCACAGGTCGCCGGGTGCCAGGTCGCCGGGTGACCGGGCCCGCCGGGGATAATCGCTGCCATGAGCGATGAGCAGCGGCCCTCGGCGAGCCCGGAGTCCGGCGGCGCCGCGTCCGGCGGTCCCGGGCCGGAGGCGATCCGGTTCTTCGGCACCACCTGGCTCCACCACGACGGCGGCTACGGCCTGCGCCGGGCCGGCGTCGCGGCGGGCTCGCTCGCGCTCGCCGCGGCCGGTGCGGCCGTCCTGCGCTTCGCGTTCCAGGGCCTGGAGATCGCCGCCGTCGGCCCGTTCGTCGGCATCCTCGTCGTCGCCGGCTTCGCCATCTGCAGCGCCCTGGCCTTCCGCCGCACCTGGGACGGCTTCGTCCGCCGCCCCGACCCGGCTGCCCAGGGCGCGGCCGACAAGTCCGCGCAGAGCCTGATGTTCATCGGCTTCATCGGCTCACTGCTCGCCTACTTCTGCCGCAGCCTCATCGAGGCCCCAGGGGAGAAGCTGCACCGCACCGAGTACACCGCCGCCCGCGAACGCCACGAACGCCGCCGCGGCAGCCGCACCGGCAACCCGGCCGCGCGGAAGTCCAAACCGAAGAAGCGCCGCTGAAGCAACGGGCGGCTCTACGGGCGTGGCGGGCGGCTCCCCGGACCTGGCGGGTGGCCCAACGGAAGTGACGGGCCGGCTCCATGGGAGTGGCGGGCCGGCTCCACGGAAGTGGCGGGCGGCCCAACCGGCGGGGCGCCCGGCTCAGTCCGTCCCGTACCTGGCTGCCATCGCGCGGAACACCTCCCGCGGCTCCCAGCGCTCCTCGTCGAGCATCCGGACCACGCCGTACGACGACAGATCCGCGCCCTTCCGCGTCTTGAAGCCGGCGAAGGTGAACCAGAGCGCGGTGTCCACGCCCTCGGCCTCGAAGAGGTCCAGCAACTCGGTGAAGTAGCGCACCTGCTCGCTCTCGTCCGGCACCGCCCCCTCCGGCGGCTGCCAGGCCATCCCGCCCCGCTCGCCCGCGCCCTGGTAAGCACAGGTGCCGAACTCGGTCACCGCCACCGGCTTGCCTTGACCGAGGTGCTCGCGCAGCTCGTCCAGGAACGTTGTGGCGTTGTACGCGGCCCGGTACGCATCCACGCCCACGACATCGAAGGGCCGCCAGTCGACGGACTCCCACGGCCCCGAGGCGTAGGTGATCCGGCCACCGAAGCGGGTCCTGACCAGCGCGGCGGTCTCGGCGAGAAAGCTGTTGAGCCGATCCTGCACCGGCCCCAGCGACATCCACCAGTCGAGGTCCGCGGTGGTCATCGCCTGCAGCCGGTCCCGGTAGCTCTCCCCGGGGATGAAGCCCGCGCCGAACGCGCTCAGCTCGCATCCGGCGACGAACACCACCTCCGCCCCGCCCGCCCGTACGGCCTCGGCCCGCTCGGCACAGTCGGCGAAGAACGGCAGCAGCTCCTCGGGCGTGAGATCCACCGGGAACGGCGCGAACCACACCTCCAGCCCGGCGTCCGCGGCGTATTGCGCGGCGATGCTCAGCCGCTCCGGATCACCGCCCGATATCCGCACCGCATCGCAGTGCAGCTCACCGGCGATCGCCGCGATGTCCCCGCGCACCGCCTCGGCCGTGAAGGTCTTACGGGAAAGCTCGTCCCCGGGAAGGAACCCGGTGTCGTAATTGATGCCCCGCGCGCGCATGCCGCGCCTCACCGTCCTCTCTCCTCTTTCGCCTGGTCAGGCCTACGACCAGTGGCAGGCCCCGGTAGTCGGTCATGTCCGTGTGCCAGCAGGTCGAAGGCGAGCTCGACGTCCTCGCCCAGCTTCCGGCGGGCCTCCTCCAGCGAGGCGCCGGCGGCCAGCCGCCGGAAGAACGCCTCCTGGAGGGTGACCAGCGTGGCGCTGACCTGGGCCGCCATCAGGAGGGCGGTCCGCTCGCCGTGTTCCGCCGTCAGCGCCTCTGACAGCTTCTGCCGCTGCTGATAGAGCAGCGCGTTCGCGGCGTTGCTGAGTGCGGGGCTGTCGAAGATCACCCGGATCCGGGAGACCAGCGCCTCCGGGTCCACCCCCGTCATCGGCCCGGCGGCGAACGCCCGGTAATGCGCCCGGAGCGCTTCCAGCGCCGACCGTCCGGCGGCCCGTCCGGCGACGACCCCCGCCAGATCGTCGTCCCCCACACCCTGCAGGGCCAGCGACTCCTTCGTCGGGAAGTACGAGAACAGCGTCGCCTTGGCCACCTCGGCGGCCTCGGCGATCTCGTTGACCGTCACCGCCTCAAACCCCCGCTCGGCAAACAGCCCCCATGCCGCCGCCTCAATCCGCCGCCGGGTCTGTTCCTTCTTCCGCTCCCGCAATCCCGCCATGCGGGCATGATATCCAGACCGGGTTCAAAATCAAACCTGGTCTGGTTTTTGGTTCGGCCGGTAGGGCACCTCCCGGCCGAAGGCCGTGGTTCCCACCCAGGTGAGCCGGGGCGCCACTGTGCAGGTCCAGGACTGTAGCCGCGGCGATAAGAAGCAGTACTGGTACATGCTCGCCGACGCCCAATACGACAAATTGGTCGGCTACGCGACCACGTATGCCGTCTTCCAGTTCTACAAAGGGTCAAGCGTCGTCAAGGGCAGCTACACGTACGACGCCGCGACGCCACTCGTCACCTCGCATGGGCCTTACGAGATTGTGTCCGTATCCACCGATGGAGGAGGCAACAGTGCATTCTGCACTAACCTCAGCGTCGGTGGGGAAATGACTTGTAGATTTGACTGGCGGCAAACCATGGCGACCACAATCAGCAACTCGGACACCTTGGGAACCAGCGTAAAGGTTGGAACGGGGAAGGAGAGCCCAGTTCAGGCAGAGTTCTCCGTTCAGTACCAACACACCTGGGGCAAGAGTACGACCACCAGTGACATGCAGGGCTTTGGCATCCAGATCAAGGTTCCCGCTGGCAAGACAGCATTTCTTATAAGGGGATGGACGACCAAGAAGGGGGTCGGAACTTGGACGTTCTCTACCGACATGGGTGACACGTGGACCGGTAAGGGTGAGGCCATCGTTCCCGTGGCGGGCGGTGAAGAGGGCCCGTATGGCGGAGCCTTCATGTGCACCACGGACTCCCCGGATTCTCGTTGCCAGGAGGCTCTCGCCAATTCTGGTGGCAAGCCGTGACCTGGGCCGTGTCTCTGTGATGCGTTGGTCAGTTGATCGGATGTGTCTGTCCGGTTAGTGATCACTGATGTGATGTGGGACCGGATCGAGCCTTTAATGCCGGTCGATCCGGTCCGTGGGTGTCGGTGGGCCGCCCCTCTTCGACGCGATCGAGGAGGGTCGGCCCGGCAGCCGCTGGCGGGGGCGCGGGTGCTGGACGTCGGGGTCGGCACCGGTATCGCGACCAAGCTGCTCGCCGAGCGCGGTGCGCGGGTCACCGCCGTGGAGCCGGGCGCCGCCATGGCCACCGAGCTGCGCACCGCTCACCCCGCCATCCCGCTCGTCCGCGCCCTCGGCGACGCACTGCCGTTCTGCGACGACGCGGGCTTCGACCTCGTCGGCTACGCACAGGCCTGGCACCGGACCGATCCGGCCCGTTCCGTCCCGGAGGAGCTGAGGGTGCTGCGCCCCGGTGGCGCGCTCGCCCTGGTGGAACGTCCCCGACCCGGGACGTGGACTGGGCCGCCGAACAGGAGGCCAGGATCGCCCGCCGCCTGCCGGGTTACCACAGCGACGGCGTACCGCCGGCGGCCCCTGACCTGATCCGCGGCCGCGGCCTCGGCCTGCACCCCGTCTCCCAGGTCCTCCACTGGACCCGGCGGGTCCCCCTCGACACCCACCTCGCGATGCTGGGCAGCCGCTCGTACTTCTCCACCATCGGTCCGGCCGCCGCCGCCCCCGTCCTCGCGGCCGAGCGGGCCGCCCTGCGCGACGTCTTCCCGGACGGCATCGTCGAGGAGGCCTACGCGCTCGACCTGACTGTCACACTCCGGCCGTCCGCCCCGTTCTAAGAGGGCAGGGGCGACACGGCGTAGCGCCGTACAGGTGGCGAACGGCCGTGCCGGCGGGAACGGATAGCAGGGGAACGGACGATGAGGAGCAGGCCGGAGCTGGGCCGCGAGAAGGTGGCCTGCTTTGTGCAGGGCCTGGGTTACGCGTGGCGCCCAGCGGGAGGGCCTGCGAGTGGCGTCGGCGAAGGGCCTGGCCTCGAACCCGGTGTCTGTCTTGTGCGCTCCTGCTGGCTTCGTTCACTTTCAGCAGCAGCGTTTGTGCGGCACTTTGGGCAGCGGCTGGAGATTGACGGGCTCGGGGATGTTCACGAGAAATGACGCAGCGCATGGGACGGCCCTCCGCCAGAATCCGTCGGAGCCCTAGCTTGCCCTGCTGGGCAGCTGCGGAGGATACGAATCGCCGAGTGCGCTGAGCGGCTGATCGCCGCTCAGCGCTACACATCGCTCAGGAGAATAGGCCCTTCAGAACTCCCCAGAGTACCTGTTCGATGATTGTGGCTGCTAGATTGCCGCCACTGCCAGCGTGGCATTTCGGATTAGACCAATCCTCCTTCGAAGACGCCTGGTTGGCGCTGTGTGGCTCGAAGGCCAACCATGAATCGCAGTAGCCTCCATACGTGTTGTATGTGGCATCGATGTGGGCGCCGCCGAATTTCCAAATGTGCACACTCACGTCGGTGTTCCCGAAGCTACCCTGGTTCACGCGGAACTCCACCTGTCCGGCGATCTTGCCTGCCGGGAGGGTTTCGGTCCGGCACTGTCTGACCGGGATCCAGTCGGTCGCCTTCCTGTCGCTGGTCTCGGCGGTGCTGTTGGGGTCCTCCTGGACTTTGTAGTCGATCACTGCCCTGCCGAGGTACCCGCCCCAGTTGCAGATAGTGATGCTGTTTTTGCCAAGATTGATGGCCGCCGCCCTGGTCAGCACCAAGTTTGGTCTCATGGGGGAGTCCGTGAGGTAATTGTCCGCCGCGTCGCTGCCGCAGTCGGCGAGCGTGGTCCCGTCCACGCACTTGTTGTCACCGATGTGGCGGAGCAGGTAGCCGCCGCCGTCACGGTTCGGCTGGAGGTTCCAACGGCTGACGTGGTCGCAGGGCGCGTCGGTGAGGGCCCCGTCAGGGCCCACCTCAAGGCACATTCCCACCGCATTGTTGTTGAGCAGCCGCACGACCCCGCTGTTGGCTTCGCCCTCGTCAGTGAGAATGGTGTAGGTGCCATTGTTCACGCCGATGGTCTGGTAGTTGTCCTCGGCCTGAGCGGCTGGTGCCATGAGCCCCAGGGCCACCATCGACGCGGCCAGCAGACCCGCGACCCTACGCAACCTTCGGTTGTGCGTTCTTCGATGAGTGATCATTTCTTTCTCCCTCGGCCAGTTCAGCGCAGCTTCAAGAGCCGCATGACCTTCGTAAGGCCGGCGAATTCTCGATGAGACGGCTAGGCGCATCGAGCGCTGAAAAGGCGGCCGAAGCGCCGAGGGGGAATCCACGGTGCAAGGGCGGTCGTCCTTGAGCGCCCGGGTGTGCTCAGTGGGGGGGGAATGTACGTCCGCGGACGGGCCGATACATCCGTCATTTGACGTACAACCCGGGAGCACGTTTCGACGAGATGCCGGAGTCACTGATCGTCACGGGCCACCTCCCGCACCTGCCCGAGAGCTCCGCTCTCCGGGACCGACTGCTCGGATGTGAGTGAAGAGCACTGGCACAGCCGGCTTCATGAAGAGCGCGTGGCGTACGAGTGGATTCGCGCCCTACAGGTTGGGCCGGACCGGTGCGCATGCCACGCCGAGCAGACACACGGCAGGTGCCCGCACACCCCCTTCGCCAAGGGCTCCCCTCCCCGGAGCCCTTGGCGAAGCCACGTCCTCATACGCCCGCTGGCCGCCGGTCCGCCCGCTGGCCGCCGGTCCGCCCGCCGCCCGGTCCGCGTGCCGCCCGCCGGTCCGCGCGTCAGTCCGTCCGCTCCGGCTTCCCCTTCTCGTACAGCCAGGTCTGGAACAGCGGGCCCAGGTCCACGTCCGTGTGCTCCTGGCAGAAGTCGATGAAGTCCTGCGCATCGGCATTGGAGTAGCGGTACTTGGTGGGCCACTCCTTGAGGATCGTGAAGAAGGCATTGTCGCCGACGGCGTTGCGCAGCTCCTGGAGGAGCATCGCGCCCCGCTCGTAGACGGGCGTGCCGGTCACATTCTTCGCCTGGCCCGGTTTGCCCGGCGGGAAGGCCCAGCGCGAGGTGTCCGTGGTGTCGTCGTAGAGGGCGTCGAACTGCTGCTGCGGGGTCTTGCCGCCCTCGCGCTCCTCCCACAGCCACTCGGCGTAGGTCGCAAAGCTCTCGTTGAGCCAGGTATCGGCCCAGGTCTTCGGCGTCACTGAGTCGCCGAACCACTGATGGGCCATCTCGTGCACCACGGTCGCGGTGTCCGGCGCCCCCGCGTAGACCGGCTTGGTCTGGGACTCCAGGGCGATCCATTCGATCCGGCGCGGGGTGTCGTCGACGATCGCGCCCGCGGAGGAGAAGGGGTACGGCCCGAAGAGCTTGCTCTCCCACTTCACGATCTCCGGCAGTTTCTCCAGCGGCCCCTTGCTGGCCTTGGCCTCCGCCGGGTCCACCGCCACATACAGCGGCAGCCCGTCGGGCGTGCGGGAGGTGTGGACCTCGAACCTGCCGATGGTGGCCGTCGCGAGATAGGTGGCCATCGGCCGGTCGTTGTACCACCGGAAGGTGGTCCGGCCCTTGGCGGTCCGCTCCGACCTCAACTCCCCGTTGGCGACGGCGGTGTAGCCCTTCGGCACGGTGATCGTGAAGTCGTAGGCGGCCTTGTCCCCGGGGTGGTTGTTGCCCGGGAACCACGTCATGGCACCGGCGGGCTCACCGGAGACGAACGCCCCGTCGCGGGTCTTGACCCAGCCCTCGGTCGAATGGTCCGGGTCCTTCAGCTCCTGCGGGGTGCCGTCGTAGTCGACGCGGGTACGGAATTCCGCGCCTTTCCTGAGCCCATCGGCCGGCCGGACGATCACCTTGTGTCCCTTACGGGAGAACTCCGCGTCCTCGCCGTCGACCTGCACGTCCGTCACCCGCAGCCCCTTCAGGTCGAGCTGGAAGGACCGCAGATCCTTGGTGGCTTCGGAGGTGATCTCGGCGGTCGCGTCCAGATGCCTCTTCTTGACGTCGTAGTCGAGGTCGAGCCCGTAATGCCGCACCTGGTAGCCGCCGTTGCCGAGCGACGGGAAGAGCGGATCGCCCACCCCGCCGCTGCCCGCCGCCCCCCGGACACCACTGCTGGTGCACGAGGAGAGCAGCAGGGCGACGGAGAGGGCGGCGGTCGCACCGCAACTGCGAAGGGGCCGGCGGTTCACAGCACTCCCGGGGTCGGGGGACATCAGCGTCCCGACCTTACGGTCATTTCCGCCTACACACCGGCCCCTTTCCTGCCGTTGTCCTACACGGTCGTCCCACGTGGTTGTCCCACGCGGTCGTCCTACGCAGTTGCCCTACGTGGTCGTCCCACGCGGTTGCCTTACGTGGTTGCCCTGCACAGTTGCCCTATGCCGTCGTCATGCCGGTCGTCATGCCGGTCGTCATGCTGTCGTCCTACGGGGCGACGGACGGAGCTTCCTGGCGGGCGGTCCCGCCGGGGCCGCGGCGCTGCTCCTCCCAGGCCCCGAGCGCGGCGGCGCAGGCATGGTCGAGATGCCGCAGCCCGGTCAGATCCAGCACGACCTCCCGGTCCTTGGGCAGCGCCTCCAACTGGTCGAGCAGTTTGGGCAGCCGGAGGAAGGTGGCATTGCCGAGGGCCCGTACGCGGATGGGGCGTCGGGGCCCCGGACCGGCCGGCTCACCGTGGCCCGCCGCCGGCTCGTCCAGCCCCACGATCTCCAGGTGGACGTGCGAGGTCTCCCACGCCGACTTGGCGACCGCCATCAGCAGCCCCAGCAGCACCCCCTCGAACATGTTGGTGGCCACGATCGCCACCGCCGTCGCAGCGAGCACCACGGCCTCACCCCGGTGCTCCCGCCACAGCGGACGCCACTGCTTCACCGGGATCAACTTGACGCCCGCATGCACCAGTACGCCCGCCAGCGCCGCGAGCGGCACCACGCCCAGCGCCGCCGGGAACGCCGCCGCGAAGACCAGCAGCCACACCCCGTGCAGCACCCGCGAGGCCTTCGTCCGCGCCCCGGCGTGCACATTCGCGGCGCTGCGGACGATCACCGCGGTCATCGGCAGCGCGCCGAGCAGCCCGCAGACCGTATTGCCGACGCCCTGCGCCATCAGCTCCTTGTCGTAGTCGGTCTTCGGCCCGTCGTGCAGCCGGTCCACCGCGGCCGCGCTGAACAGCGACTCCGCCGACGCGATCAGGGCGAACGCCAGCACCGTGCCCAGCGCGCCGACCACCGCCCCCGCCTCCGTCAGCTGCGCGAAGTCCGCGCCGCCCGGAGGCTGGATCACTTCCAGCAGGCCCGCCACTTCGACCCGGGCCACCGGCAGGTCGAGCACGAATACCGCGACCGTCGCCAGGGCCACCGCCACCAGCGGCGCCGGCAGCACCCGCGCCCCCCGCTGCCACTTCGGCCACAGCACCAGCAGCGCGATGGTTCCCGCGCCGACCGCCAGCGCCGCCAGCGCCGTACCGGACCCGGCGGTGTCCGCCGCGAGGTTCGGCAGCCCGCCCAGATTGGCCGGCCCGTTGCCCGGCGGACGGGCGTCCACCAGGGCGTACAACTGCCCGGCGATCAGCACCAGCCCGATGCCCGCGAGCATCCCCTGGACGACCGCCACGGAAATGGCCCGGAACCAGCGCCCCAGCCGGAGCGCCCCCATGGCCAGCTGCAGCGCCCCGGCGAGCAGCACCAGTGCACCCAGCGCGCCGAGCCCGTACTCCTGCACGGCCTCGTAGACCAGCACGGTCAGCCCGGCGGCCGGGCCGCTGACCTGCAGACTGCTGCCGGGCAGTAACCCGGTGAGCAGCCCGCCGACGATCCCGGTGACCAGCCCCAGTTCGGCCGGTACTCCGGAGGCGACGGCCACCCCGACACACAGCGGGACGGCGACGAGAAAGACGACCAGCGAGGCGGTGAAATCGGCGCGCCAGACCGAGAGGGCTTGCCGTGACGGTATGGACGGCAGGGACGGGCGTTGTCGGGCAACACGGAACTTACGCATGGGGATGCCTCCAGCGAGTGCGAGATGCGGTGGCGCACGGGGACGCACGGATACACACGGATACACACGGATACGCACGGATACGCACGAGCGGACGCGGGGCGATACGGGCAGCCGCGTGGCGATCCTCTGCACTGGTGTCTGCGATCGATCGCCTGCCGCCACGCACTGCCGCGCGGTGCGCGCCATGGGGAGATGACGGCTGGATCCGTCGGATGCGCGGGCCAGGGGAGGCCCTTGGGGGCAGCTCTGAGCTCTCAGCAGCGGAAGACGAGGTGCTGGACCGGCAGTTCACCGGATCTCGACAGGGGGACGGCCCGCCGGCCGGTCAGCGGAGCGGTCAGGTGCAGCCCGCCCCCGGTCCGTACCGGGCGTGCGGCGGTCGAGACGGTGGTGCCCGGTGGTGTCGGCGCGGACACCGAGGCCGAGGACCGCCCGTCGCGCCGCGGCGGGCAGCGGTCGCTGCCGGATTCCGGATTCTCGGCGGGGTCCGATGCCCAGGGCACGGTGCCCGGGGAGCCGGTACGGCCGGCGCCGTTCGAGGCCGGTGCGGCTGTCGCGCTCTCTCCGTACACGCCATCCGCACCCATGGGCAAGGCCAGCAGGACGGCCATGACGATCAACAGGAGCCGGCCGAGGCCGTGGACCCGGATCTTCGCCATCGTCGCCCCTTCCGGTGCGGCTGGACAGGTCATCCCATTGTGTCCAAGCGGGCATGCAGGACCGCAAGTCGGTTTGTAACCACCCTGTAAACGCGGAGTTATCGACCAAGAACGGCCGGATCTTTTCACTACGGCGCCCGCCGGTGCGCGCAGATCCCCACCATGCGCCCCTTCCGCACCACACCTGTCCGGATCACCACCCCAATGGCCCAGCCGCCCAGCCGCCCAGCCGCCCAGCCGCCCAGCCGTCCAGCCGTCCAGCCGCGCGCCTCGTTCCGCCCCACCCGCCCCGTCCGCAGCCTTGACGCCCCACACCACCCGGAGCATTATTCATCGCATGATGAATTATGGCCGTGACCCCGCCGTCCACGCCCGCGGTCTCACCGTCGTCCGAGGCGGCCGCACCGTCCTCGACGCCCTCGCCTTCGACGTGCCCCGCGGCCAGGTCACCGGCCTGCTCGGCCCCTCCGGCTGCGGTAAATCCACCCTCATGCGCGCCCTCGTCGGCACCCAGGCCAAGGTCACCGGCACCCTCGACGTCCTCGGCCACCCCGCCGGCGACCCCCGGCTGCGCCCCCGCATCGGCTATGTCACCCAGGACCCGTCCGTATACGACGACCTCACCGTCCGCCAGAACCTCGACTATTTCGCCGCCGTCCTGCACCCCGGCCGGTCCGCCCGCGGCCGGCGCCGCGAGAGCGTCACCCACGCCATCGAGGACGTCGACCTCACCCGCCACGCCGACACCCTCGCAGGCAACCTCTCCGGCGGCCAGCGCAGCCGGGTCTCCCTCGCGGTCGCCCTGCTCGGCGCCCCGGAACTCCTCGTCCTCGACGAGCCCACCGTCGGCCTGGACCCCGTCCTCCGCCGCGACCTGTGGCAGCTCTTCCACACCCTCGCCGCCGACCGCGGCGCCACTCTCCTCGTCTCCTCGCACGTCATGGACGAGGCCGAGCGCTGCCACCGGCTGCTCCTGCTGCGCGAGGGCCGCCTCCTCGCTGGGGGCACCTCCCAAACGGAGTTTGGGGGAGAGGCCCCCGACGCTCTCCGTGACCGCACCGGCTCCGACACCGTCGAGGCCGCCTTCCTCCATCTGGTCGACGAGGCCCGTGCGGCCACCCCGCCACCGGAACCGGCGCGCCCCGCCACCACCCAGGAGTCAGCGCGATGACCACCGCACCTCGCACCGCCGGCGCACCGCACCCCACCCCCGCACCCTTCTCCCCGTCCCGCACCCTCGCCACCGCCGCCCGGGTCCTGCGCCAGCTGCGCCACGACCCCCGCACCATCGCGCTGATGCTCGTCGTCCCCTGCGTGATGATCGCCCTGCTGCGTTACGTCTTCGACGACTGCCCGGCCACCTTCGACGGCATCGGCGCCTCTCTCCTCGGCATCTTCCCGATGATCACGATGTTCCTGGTGACCTCCATCGCCACCCTCCGCGAACGCACCTCGGGCACCCTGGAACGCCTGCTCGCCATGCCCCTCGGCAAGGCCGAACTGATCAGCGGCTACGCCCTCGCCTTCGGCCTGCTCGCCCTCGTGCAGTCCGCCCTCGCCACCGGCCTGTCCGTCTGGCTCCTCGGCCTCGACGTCACCGGCTCCCCCTGGCTGCTCCTCCTGGTGGCCGTCCTCGACGCCCTCCTCGGCACCGCACTCGGCCTGTTCGTCTCGGCCTTCGCCGCCTCCGAATTCCAGGCCGTCCAGTTCATGCCCGCCGTCCTGATGCCCCAGCTGCTGCTCTGCGGACTGTTCACCCCGCGCGACACCATGCAGCCGGCCCTGGAGGCGCTCTCCGCCGCCCTCCCGATGTCCTACGCCGTCGACGGCATGAACGAGGTCCTCGAACACCCCGACATCACCGGCGACTTCCTCCGCGACGCGGCCGTCGTCACCGGCTGCGCCCTCCTCGTCCTCGCCCTCGGCGCCGCCACCCTCCGCCGCCGTACGAGGTGACACCGCCGTCCGGCCCTCGGAACGCAGCCGCGCCGCACGCCGGCCGGGTGCGAGGATGACGGCGTAACCGACCAGGCACCACCGGCGAGGTGAACCGCAGCATGACCCAGAAGGTCGCCGTACTCGGCACCGGAAAAATCGGCGAAGCCCTGCTCAGCGGAATGATCCGAGGTGGCTGGGCACCCTCCGACCTCCTGGTCACCGCCCGCCGCCCGGAACGCGCAGCCCAGCTCCATGAGCGCTACGGCGTCGAAGCGGTCAGCAACGCCGAGGCCGCCAAGTCCGCCGACACCCTCATCCTCACCGTCAAGCCGCAGGACATGGGCAGCCTCCTGCGGGAGCTGGCTCCGCACGTCCCCGCCGAGCGCCTGGTCATCAGCGGCGCCGCCGGCATCCCCACCGCCTACTTCGAGGAACGCCTGGCCGCCGGCACCCCCGTCGTCCGGGTCATGACGAACACCCCCGCCCTCGTCGACGAGGCGATGTCCGTCATCTCCGCCGGCACCCACGCCACCGGCGCCCACCTCACCCGCGCCGAGGAGATCTTCTCCGGCGTCGGCAAGACCCTCCGCGTCCCGGAGTCCCAGCAGGACGCCTGCACCGCACTCTCCGGCTCCGGCCCGGCCTACTTCTACTTCCTCGTCGAGGCCATGACCGACGCCGGCATCCTCCTCGGCCTGCCCCGCGACAAGGCCCACGACCTCATCGTCCAGGCCGCCATCGGCGCCGCCGTGATGCTCCGCGACAGCGGCGAACACCCCGTCAAGCTCCGCGAGAACGTCACCTCCCCGGCCGGCACCACCATCAACGCCATCCGCGAACTGGAGAACCACGGCGTACGCGCCGCCCTCATCGCCGCCCTGGAGGCCGCCCGCGACCGCAGCCGCGAACTGGCCTCCGGCAGCGGCTGACCCGGCACCGGACCGGAAGCGGGCGGCCCCGTCGGGGTACGACGGGGCCGCCCGCCCGCCACCTCACTCCGCGGGCAGCAATCCCACCGCCTCGAACGCCGCATCCACCCGCGGCCGGGCCAGGGAACGCGCCCGCTCCGCACCCCGCCGCAGCACCGCATCCACGGACGACGGATCGGCGGCCAGCTCCGCATGCCGCTCCCGCACCGGCCGCAACGTCTCCACCACGGCCTCCGCCACATCCTTCTTCAGCGCGCCGTACGAGTCGTACTCCTCGGCCAGCCGCCGCGGCTCGCCCCCCCGTACACGCCGCCAGCACATTCAGCAGATTCGCCACCCCCGGCCGCTGCTCCGGCTCATACACGACATCCCGCTCCGCGTCCGTCACCGCCCGCAGCACCTTCTTGCGCACCACCTCCGGCTCATCCAGCAAATAGACGACCCCCGCCGTCCGGGCATGCGACTTCCCCATCTTCGACGTCGGCTCCTGCAGATCCATCACCCGCGCCGCCACCACCGGCAGCGTCGTCTTCGGCACCACGAACGTCGCCCCGTAACGCTGGTTGAACCGCACCGCCAGATCCCGAGTCAGCTCCACATGCTGCGCCTGGTCCTCCCCGACCGGCACCTCATGCGTCCCGTACGCCAGGATGTCCGCCGCCATCAGCGCCGGATACGTCAGCAGCGACAGCCGCACACTCCCACCCCGAGCCTGCTCACGCGCGGCCTTCTCCTTGTACTGGATCATGCGCCGCATCTCCCCGTCGGAGGCCGTGCACTCCATCAGATACGACAGCCGCAGATGCTCATCCACCTGACTCTGCACAAACACCGTGCAGAGCTCCGGATCCAGCCCCGCGGCCAGCAGCAATGTCGCCGCCTGCCGACTGAGCCGCCGCACCCGCGCCGGATCGTGCTCCATGGTCAGCGCATGCAGATCCACCACACAGAACAGCGCATCCGCCCGGTGCTGGTCCTCCTGGGCCCACCGCTGAACCGCCCCGAGGTAGTTCCCCAGCGTCAGATGCCCCGTCGGCTGCACTCCGCTGAAGATCCGCGCCCGCGCGCTCGCCGTCATCGCCATCTCGTCCGTCCTTCTCTCCCGCACTGCCTATAGAGGAGTGCGCGTCGAGACCGCCGACCTCACCGGCCGGCTACGAGAGGGAGATACGCAAACGGCCGCCGAAGCGGCGGCCGTGGTCCTGCATACGCTGCTGGGCGGCCGCCGTCAGGCGGGCCACCACTGCTGTACGAGCGCATGCGTAGTCATGCGCCCCAAAGTACCGCGATGACCTGTGCCAGGCACGGGTTTGAACAACCCCACCCCCTCGTGTAGTGTCCTCCGAGTTGCCGCGGGGCCGACAGGCGCCGGGCAGCCATCCAGCCGCTTCGCGGCACACCACTACTGCACGGCCCCTCAACGGGAACAATTTCGGCATGCCGAAATTCGGACCGCGACGTGATTATGCGTCAACGAG
>NZ_JBEZHQ010000059.1:0-41686 GCF_040650675.1 Streptomyces sp. NPDC048637 | reverse complement strand
TCTTCAGTGGCTGGTCGCCGTGCTGGCCGTGTTCAAGGCCGGCGGGGTCTATCTGCCGGTGGAGCCGCACTTCCCGGCCGACCGCCGTGACTGCCGGCGTGGCTATGTCAGGTCGGTGAGGAGCGCGTCAAGTGCACCGGTCAGGGCCTCGGAATTGGCCGGGTCGAACCAGGTGGTGCGGATGCGTTCGTTGTTTCCCTTCGGGGTCTCGTGGTCGGCTGCGAGTTGGCGCAGGGAACGGGTCTCGTCGCTCAGCGCGCGACCGACGCCCTGGAAGAGGCCGCGAACGTAGCGGTCCGCGTCCTCGGAGGCGATGCCGTGGCCGGCGGCCCACGACGTGAGTGTCGCGAGGTACCAGTAGTGGGTGGTCAGCGTCCCCGTCAGCGCGGAGAAGACGTTGAAGGCGGCCTCGTCCGCTACGGGGAGGACCCCGCCCAGGCGCTCGAAGAGGGAGTGTCGGTCCGGGTCTGTGTCAGTGGAGTCCGTGGCGCGGGCGCTGCGGTGCCCGCGGCCCCGCCCCGAACCCTTTCGCATGAGCTGCCCGGTCAGCCGTACATGGCCACTCGGTGGAGAGCCGCAAGCGCGTCGTCGAGGGGATGGGGCTGCGGCCTGCCCGAGGAGTCGAGCCTGTTCCACCTCTGCAGGTTCACCGCGACGGACATCTGGCGCTTGCCGTCGGCACTGGTCATGGCCAGTGCTCCGGCACCCCAGACCGTGCCGCCATGGCCCCAGAAGGTGCCCTGACCGGGCGCCTCCATCGGGTGCAGGCCGAGGCCGTAGTCGATCGTCTTTCCCTCCTGGGAGACGACGGGGACGGTGCGTTGCATCTGCGCCAGCGACGACGGGCTGACGATCTCGCCGGCGAGCAGCATGCCGAAGAAGCGGTTGAGGTCCGTGACGGTCGATATCAGCGAGGCCGCCGGCCCCACGAATGACATGTCGTAGTCGCTGTAGTCGCGCGGCGGGTCGATCATGCCGAACCACGCCTCGTAGATCTGCGAGTGCGGCCCGTTGACGTGCGGTGCGGCGGGGAGTTCGGTGTCCCGGAGTCCGGCGCGCTCGATGACGTTCCGGGTGATGTACCGCTCAGCCGGAGTGCCGGTCACCTGTTCCAGGAGTGCGCCGAGGAGCAGGTAGTTGGTGTTGGAGTACACCCCCGGAGTGCCGCCCGGGGTGCCGACGGCAGGTGCGGTGACGCCCATCTCGATCAGTTCGGTGGAGTGAAACCGCGTGAACCGGTTGTCGTCCAGGCTCTGGGGCCCGGTGTCCGCGAAGGCGGGGAACGCCTTGAGGGAGGGGTAGGCATAGGGGAGGTACTCGGCGAGGCCGCTGGTGTGGTTGATCAACATCCGGACCGTGATCGCGTCACCGCGTGCTCCGGGAACCAGCCTCGGAAGGTACCGGCCGATCGGCGTGTCGAGACCGATCTGACCGCTCTCGACCTGCTGCAGAACCGCGGCGGCGGTGAAGGTCTTGGTGATGCTGCCGACGCGGTGCCGCATATCGGCGGTGACGGGGCGGCCGGTGGCGACATCAGCGACCCCGGCGGCGCCGCGCCAGACCTGCTCGCCGTCACGCACCTCCGCGAACAGGCCCGGCATCCCGGCGCGGTGGACGTTTTCCAGGGCGGTGTTCAGCTCCGCGCTGTCCAGCGGGTTCCTCATGGCATGCGTCCTTTCGTATGTCCCGGATGAGGGCCACGTCGGCCGCCTGACCCGGGTAACAGGAACGCGTGGCACGCCGGCCCGCCTGCTGCCGGGCCGCTCGGCACGCTCATGTCCTCATTATGCACGCGGTGCGTGCAACACCAAGTGCATAGGTTAGGATGCGTCGCGGCGAGAGGGGTGAGATGGCAGGCCGACGGCGCTGGTCAACCGAGGAGATCCTGGATGCGGCGGCGGAGTTGCTGCGCACGAGCGACGCCGAGTCGTTCAGCGTGCGCAAGCTCGCCGCCGTGCTGGGGACCGATTCCTCCAGCCTCTACCGGCACTTCCGCAGCAAGACCGAACTGCTGCGCGCGGTCGCCGACCGGATCCTCCTGGCCGCCATGGACGGCTACCGCCCCGAGGGCGACTGGAAGCAGCGCATCACGGCCCTGGCCCTGCGCATGCGAGCGGCCTTCGGTGAGCACCCCCAGCTCGCCTCGGTCTGGGGACGCTACGCGTCAAGCGGCACCGGTTCCCGGCTGGTCATGGAAGAGATACTGCAGGCTCTGCGGGCGTCGGGACTTCCCGACGAGGAGATCCCCGCGCGCTACCACCGGATCGCGGTCCTCATCTCCGCGTTGATCGCCTCCGAGGCCGGATTCAGCACCATCACCCCCGGAGAGTACGAACAGGGCATGGAGCTGTTCCGCGTCGCGGTACTCGGCGCCGACCCCGAACGCTTCCCGGCCCTGGCCCACTTCGCCCGCGACGTCCGCCCCCTTGGGGTGGACCGCCGCGCTGCGTTCGACGAGATCCTCGCCGCCCACCTCGCCCATATCGAGGCCGCGATCTGCCCGAGCTAGCCGACCGGCTCGGGAGGGTCGGCAGACGACCGCGCCTGTCCGGGGCCGCGTCGGCGGGCGCCGGCCAAGAGCCGCTGACCGCAGGGCAACTGGCCGCGGCCCCCGTCGAAGGCACCCCGGCAGCACGGGAAACAGCAGGTCGGGGCCCCTCTCGTTCCCCCGTGAAGCCGGGGTGCGACGATGGGCCTGTCATGGATGCGGGGCAGGTTCTCAGGGGGCTGCGTGCCGCGGTGTTCGCGGCGGTCTGTGTGCTGCTCGCTGCGCTGGGCCACGTGGTGATGTCGGATGCCGCGATACCGGGTTGGATGCTGCTCGCGGCCGGTGTCGGCACCGCGACCGGTGCCTGGTGCTGTGCGGGTCGTGAACGTGGGCCGCTGCTGGTGGGGTTGCTGACCGTCGGTACCCAGGCCGCCCTGCACACTCTCTTCTCGTTCGGCCAGGCGGTCGCCGGTTCCGGTGGCGGCGGACGTTCGCTCGCGCGCCAGTGGGCGGAGAGCTGGCTGTGCGGCGCTCAAGGGATGCCGTCCGCCGGCCGTGACCACGCCGAGCAGCTGCGGCTGATGCATCAGCAGATGGCGGCCATGCCCTCGACAGGGCACGGGTCCTCCATGCAGGGCATGGACCACATGGGAGAGATGGCCGCCCCCGCGCACCAGATGCCGGGGATGCACGGCAGCGCGACCGGCATGCTCGCGGCCCACCTGCTGGTCGCCCTGCTCAGCGCCGGGTGGCTGTGGGGTGGCGAGCGGGCCGCGTTCCGGCTCGTCCGGTGCGTGTCGGCCTGGCTGTTCGCGCCGTTGGTGCTGGTCCTGCGGATCGCGCTGCCCGAGACGCGGCCCGCCGCGCGCACCGCCCGGCAGGAGCCGCGGCAGGCGGTGCGGCAGTTGTTGCTGGCGCATACGAGGTCGTTGCGGGGTCCGCCGCAGGAGCCGGCTGTCGTCTGACAGCACGGTCGAATTCCCGAGCCGGTGGACGGACGGGCGCCGATGGCACGCGCCCGGGTCCCGGCTCCGACTTCACCGGTCCCCGCCGGAGCGCGGTGACCGGATCATGCGAAGGACTCCAGATGATGAATCCTGTCCGGATGCCGGTGGCACCGCTGCCCGCATCCGTTGCCGACGCACCGGTCGGCGGGGGCGGGCGCCCCAGGGCCGCCGCGTCAACCGGCTCGTTTGCCACCGGTATCCGCCGTGCCGGGAGAAACCGGGCCCGGCAGTACGGAAGCCGACCGCAGCCGGGCGAGCAGCGCATCGGCGGCCGCCCGGTCACCTTCGGGGTGCGCGGTGGCGCGGTCGAGGCCGGCCGTCAGGGCGTGTGCCTGCGCGTTCCACCGCCGGCAGTCCTGGCAGCCGGCGAGATGGTCGTCGAGCCGGCGGGCGGTGAGTCCGGGGGGCAGTTCCTCGCCGTCGAGGCGGGCGGAGAGTGCCGTACGGATGCGCGAGCAGAGCATGTGTCCATCCTCCCCGAAGCCGCGCTGTGCGGCGAGGGGCGGTCGCGGGATGCGGGATGACGAGGCGGTGACGGGCTGGGCGCTGGCCGCCCGTACCGGTGACGAGCGGGCCGTCGAGCAGTTCGTCCGGGCCACTCAGCTCGATGTGCGGCGCTATGTGACGCACCTGAGCGGTGACCCGCAGGCGGCCGACGACCTGGTGCAGGACACCTACGTCCGGGCGCTGCGCAGTCTGCCGCGGTTCGAGGGCCGGTCCTCGGCGCGGACCTGGCTGCTGACGATCGCCCGGCGGGTCGTGGCGGACCGGATCCGGTCCCACGCGACCCGGCCCCGGCTGGCCGCCACGGACGACTGGCAGACGGCCGCGGAACGGGTACAGCCGCGTGGGGTGCCCGGGTTCGACGAGGGCGTCGCGCTGGCCGAACTGCTGGCCGCGCTGGTGCCGGAGCGGCGCGAGGCGTTTGTGCTCACCCAGCTGCTGGGGCTGCCGTACGCGGCGGCGGCCGGGGTGATGGGCTGTCCCATCGGGACCGTGCGGTCCCGGGTGGCGCGCGCCAGGGAGACGCTGGTCACGCTGCTGACGGAAGCGGAGCGGACCGAGCCCGCCGACGGGCCGCGGGTCTACGCGGACGCCGTGGCCTGACGGACCGCTCGTACGCCGGCGGCGGGGCTCATGGGCGGGCGGGAGCCCGGGCCATGAGCCCCGCCGTGGCCCCGGCTCCGCCTGATTCACCTGCTGCCGGGGCGTATTGCCCGCGCCCGTACGGTCTGCGGTGGGCTGTGGCGGAAGTGCAGGGTGAAGGTGAGCCGGTCGCCGGGCGCGAGCCGCGGCGGCGGGCTGACCATGACGTCCAGGCCGGTCGGCGTCATCCTCAGGGCGGCGCCGGCCGGGACGGTGGCGGTGCGGACCATCTCCATGCGCCGGGCGTTGTTCCCGATGTCGACGGTGCGGCTGAGCATCGCGCGATGGCCGGCCGGGCCGGTCACGCCCGTCAGCACGTCATCCGCGCCACCGGAGTTGCGGATGGTGAAGAACGCGGCGGTGGCCTCGGATCCGCCGGCGATCAGCACCCGGCCCTCGGGGACGCTCAGCTTCGCGGGGGCCCCCGCGTTGCCGGTGGCGGTCCAGAGGGCAAGGACATTGAGCGTCACCAGACAGGTGAGCAGTGGTACGGCGACGGCCGAGACGGGCAGCCGTTTCATCGGGTCTCCCAACGTGCCTGCGCCCGGGGGCGGCGGGCGGACGGGCCGGCACCGCGCGGCCGCCAGGCGCGCAGCCGGAGGCTGTTGCCCACGACGAGCAGTGAGCTGGCGGACATGGCGGCGGCCGCCAGCATCGGATTGAGCAGGCCGACGGCGGCGAGCGGCACGGTGACGAGGTTGTAGCCGAAGGCCCAGGCGAGGTTGCCGCGAATGGTGCCCAGGGTGCGCCGGGCCAGGTGCACGGCGTCGGCGATGGCCTGGAGGTCCTCGCGTACCAGGGTCACATCGGCGGCGCCGATCGCGGCGTCGGTGCCGCTGCCCATGGCGATCCCGAGGTCGGCGAGCGCCAGGGCCGCCGCGTCATTGACGCCGTCGCCGACGACGGCGACCCGGCCGCCCTGTTCCTTGAGGGTGGTGACGAGTGCGGCCTTGTCCTCGGGGCGGGCCTCGGCATGGATCTCGGTGATGGCGAGATGGCCGGCCACCGCGCGGGCCGTGGCGGCACGGTCACCGGTGGCCAGCACCGGCCGCAGTCCCAGGCGGCGCAGATGGTCGACGGCGCGATAGCTGTCGGGGCGGAGCGCATCGCCGACCGCGAGGACGGCCTCCGGGGTGCCGTCGACGGTGACCAGGGCGGCGGTGTGGCCGGCCGCCTCCGCGGTGTGCACCGCGTCCGGCAGCGGAGCCGGCAGACCCGTGAGGTCGCCGGGCCGGGTGACCTCCACCCGACGCCCGTCCGCGGTGCCGCGTACGCCGTACCCCGGCGTGGCGCTGAAGTCCGCGACGGGCGGCAGCGGTTGACCCGGCTGCCGTTCCTCGGCGTGGGCGGTGACCGCGCGCGCCAGCGGATGTTCGGAGCCCTGCTCGACGGTGGCGGCCAGCCGCAGTGCCGCCGCGGCGTCGAGGCCGCCGGTGCGCGGGGTGAGGGCGGTGACGCTCATCCGGCCGGTGGTGAGCGTGCCGGTCTTGTCGAGCACGACGGTGTCGATCCGGCGCAGGCGCTCCAGCGCCTCCGGCCCCCGGACCAGGATGCCCAGCTGGGCGCCCCGGCCGGTGGCGGCCAGCAGCGCAGTCGGGGTGGCCAGCCCCAGCGCGCAGGGACAGGCGACGACGAGGACGGCCACCGCGGCGGTGATCGCGGCCTGCGGCTCGGCTCCGGCGCCGAGCCAGAAGCCCAGCACGCTGACCGAGACGGTCAGTACGGCGGGCACGAAGACGGCCGCCACCGCGTCGGCGAGCCGCTGGACCTTGGTCTTGCCGGTCTGGGCGTCCTCGACGAGCCGGGTGATCCGGGCGAGTTGGGTGTCGGCGCCCACCGCGTCGGCCCGTACCTCCAGCAGACCACCGGAGTTGACCGCGCCGCCGACGGCCGCCGTGCCCGGACCGACCTCGACCGGGCGGCTCTCTCCGCTGATCAGGGACAGGTCCAGGGCGGAGCTGCCCTCGACCACGGTGCCGTCGGTGGCGACCCGTTCGCCGGGCCGGACCAGGAAGTGGTCGCCGACCCGCAGCCGGCTCACCGGGATGCGCTGCTCACCGTCCGGGGTGCGTACGGCGACGTCCTTCGCGGCGAGTTCGGCCAGGGCGCGGAGTGCGGCGCCGGTGCCGTGCCGGGCCCTGGCCTCCATCCGCCGACCGGCCAGCACGAACAGCGGTACGCCGACGGCGGCTTCGAGGTAGAGGTGGGCGGCCCCGTCACCGGCGGTGGGCAGCAGGCTGAACGGCATCGTCATACCCGGCGCACCGGCCCCGCCGAAGAACAGCGCATAGGCGGACCAGGTGAAGGAGGCGGCGACGCCCAGGGAGACCAGGGTGTCCATGGTGGCCGCGCCGTGCCGCAGACCGCGGAGCGCACGGGCGTGGAAGGGGGCGGCGCCCCAGACCGCTACGGGTGCGGCGAGCACGAAGCACAGCCACTGCCAGTCGCGGAACTGCCAGCCGGGCACCATCGACAGGACCAGGACGGGGAGCGAGAGCAGAGCGGTCACCAGCAGCCGGTGCCGCTCGGCGCGGGCACCGTCGTCCTGGGAACCCTGGGAGCCCTGGGTGTCCGGGGCGCCCTGGGCATCCGGGCGGCCGGTGGACGACAGCCGGTCCTCCGGATCCGGTTCCGGGGCGGGTGCGGGGAGCTGTGCGGTGAACCCGGCCGCCTCGACGGTGGTGATGAGGTCGGTGACGGAGACCGCCGCGGGGTGGCTGACCGTGGCCCGGCCGGTGGCGAGGTTCACCGTGGCGGCGACGCCGTCCAGCCGGCCGAGCTTCTTCTCGACCCGGCCCACACAGGCGGCGCAGGTCATCCCGCCGATCGTGAGGGTGGTACTGCGGGCCGGTGCGGGGGCGAGGTCCGGCGACGGGGTACCGGGCCGGGGCTCCGGCGTCATCGTGGTGCTCCCACCGGCACCGGGCGGGGGGCCGCGGCACCCATGCCGTGCATCCCGCCCATGTCCCCGTCGTCGGCGGGCGTGGACTCTCCCGTACGGACGCCGCCGGCCGGGCGCAGCCCCGGGGCCACCGGCCCGGCGGCGGTCCCGGCCGCATACGACAGCAAGCCGAGCACCACCAGCAGCGCAAGGAAACCGATGACCGACCGCGCGGGCAGCAACCGTGGGACGGCCTGGCGAAGAGGAGGCCGACTGCGGTCGGCCGAAGAGCTGGACATCGCGTCATCGTGGCAGCTGACGGCGGCACCGAGCGGGCGATCGGGGGCTTGTGGGCACGTGAGGTTTGTCCCGTTCCGCCGCCGGAACTCACCGGCCGCCGGGCCCGACTAACTGGGTTTGAGCGGTGTCCCCCGCTCCCGCCGCGCCTCGCCCGGCCGCCCGCCCGGCCGAAATCACCTTCCCCGGCGGGAACTCGGCGCCCCCGTTGCCCGACCTCTCCAACGCCGCGCCAACCGGGCGCCGCGACCATGCCGTTGAGGAGGCCGACGTGTCCCCATCGTCCAAACCCGTCGAACTTTACGGGCCGGAGTACAAACGCAACCCCTATCCCCTGTACGCCGAGCTGCGGGAGCGCGGCCCGGTCCATCGGGTGCGCTTCCCCAGCGGGGTGTGCGCCTGGCTCGTCACCGGATACGAGGCCGCTCATCAGGCGCTCACCGACCCCCGGCTGGGCAAGCACCACTCGCGGGGCAACGCGGCCTGGCGGGCCCGCGCCTCGATCATGCCCGAGCCCCAGCACTCCCAGCTCCAGGTGCATCTGCTCCATCAGGACCCGCCACGGCACACCGCGCTGCGCCGGCTGATCACCGATGCCTTCGCACCGCAGCGCGTCGAGGCGCTGCGCCCCCGCTTCCAGGCGACCGCCGATGCCCTGCTCGACGGGCTCCCGGACAGCGGCGGCACCGACCTGGTCGAGGTCTTCGCCGCCCGTTTCCCCTTTCAGGTGCTCGCCGAAGTCATCGGACTTCCCGAGGAGTTCGCGGAACGCTTCGACCGGGACTGGGGGAAGGTCGTCCAGCCCGTGGGGCCCGAGGACCCGGGCCGGCCGGCGTACGAGGCGCGGCTGCGCGGGCTGCAGCAGTACATCGCCGATCTGGTCCGCCACAAGCACGCCGAGCGCGGCGAGGATCTGCTCTCCCGGCTGGTGGCCGCCCGCGATGCGGGCCGGCTCGGCCAGGAAGAGCTCGATTCGATGGTCTTCCAACTGCTGGTCGCGGGACAGGAACCGGTCACCAACCAGATCACCACGGCGCTGGTCACCCTGCTGCGCCATCCCGCCCCTCTCGCGGAGCTGGCCGCCCGTCCGGAGCTGCTGCCCCGCGCCGTCGACGAACTCCTGCGTCATGACAGCGCCTTCGAGCTGACGACCTGGCGGTTCTTCGCCGAGGACACCGAGCTGCACGGCACCCGGATCCCGGCCGGCGACTCCGTCATCGTCTCGCTGAGTGCGGCCAATCGCGACTCCCGGCAGTTCCCCGACGCGGACGCCCTGCACTTCGACCGCACCCCCAACCCCCATCTCGCCTTCGGCCACGGCATCCACTTCTGCCCCGGCGCCGCGCTCGCCCGTATCGAACTCCAGATCGCCCTGGGCACCTTGCTGAGACGGCTGCCGGACCTGCGGCTCGCCGTCCCGGAGGACGAGCTGGAGTGGACCCCGGCGGTACTGGCGCGCGGTGTCGGCCGGCTGCCGGTGACCTACGGCCGCTGCCCGTACACGGGTTCCGGTGTGAACGGGCCCGATGCCGCGTGCTGACCAGCCCGGCGCCACCGCGTCCGGTGGCGCCCTCCGACGACCTCGCCCGCTGTGCCGAGGTGCTCGCCGCGCTCCTGCCCTACCGGCGCACCCTGGACACCGGGCACGGGGACTCCCCCGGCGCCTTCCCCGCCCAACTGCGCCTGCTCGCCGCGCCGGTGGCGGCGGGCGAGCCGATCGTGTTCACCCTGCCGGGTTTCCCCTGCAAGTCGCCCAACCCTGCCAAGGTGCTCGGCCACCTTCCCGACGAGGGCGAACGGCTGGCACTGCGCTTCCTGGATGCGCTCTGCGCCCGGATCGCGGAGTGCCACCCGCCGGGGGCGCGGGTGGTCATCTGCTCGGACGGACATGTCTTCAGCGACCTCATCCAGGTGCCCGACCGTGACATCGACGCGTACGCCGACGCGCTGCGCGCACTGATCCATGACGAGGGCCTGACCCGGCTCGACGTCTTCGATCTGCGGGATGTCTACGGGCAGCGGCTGTCACACGACGCCAAACGGTCCCTGGTGCACGAGCGCTACGCCCCCGGTCTGGACACCCTGCGGTCCCTGACCCGCAGCGACGAGCCGACCCGGCGGCTGTACCAGGGCATCACCCGGTTCCTCTTCGAGGACGCCGTCGCCTTCGCGGGAACCCGGTCGGCGTTACAGCGCAGCTGCCGCCGGCGCGCCTACGGGGTGATGCAGCGCAGCCGCGCCTGGGGCGAGCTGATCGCCGCACACCATCCGGGGGCGTTCCGGCTCTCCATCCATCCACAGCCGCGGGGGTCGGCCAAGTTCGGCATCCGGCTGCTCGAAGCGCCCGATGCGTGGCTGACGCCCTGGCACTCCTGTGTGCTGGAACATGCCGACGGACGGCGGGAGTTGCTGCACCGGGTGGCTGCCGAGCGGCTCGGCCGGCTGGTGTATCGCCAGGGGCGGCCGAGCCACTTCGTGGCCGGGTGAGGGGTGCGGGGTGGGCGTCACCCGCCGTCGGCGGGCAGCGGCTCCCGGTGGTCGAAGGCGATCAACGGGTCCCCGGTGAGCGGATGTTCGGTCACCGCGGCGCGCACCCCGAACACCTCGGCCAACAGCTGCGGCGTCAGTACCGCACGGGGCGTTCCGGACGCCACCACCCGTCCGGCGTGCAGCACATGCAGCCGGTCGCACAGGGACGCCGCGGCGTTCAGATCGTGCAGCGAGATCAGCGTGGTACGGCGCTGGGCGCGCAGCAGCGCGAGCAGCTCCACCTGGTGGCGCACATCGAGGTGATTGGTGGGCTCGTCCAGCACCAGCACCTCCGGGTCCTGGGCGAACGCCCGTGCCAGGAGCGCCCGTTGACGTTCACCGCCCGACAGGGTGGAGAAGCGGCGGGCGCCCTGTCCGGCCATGCCGACGGCGGCCAGCGCGCGGGCGACGGTCTCCCGGTCGGTCCGGTCGTCGCCCGCGAAGGCCCGCTTGTAGGGCGTACGGCCCATGGTCACCACTTCGCGCACGGATAGCTCGAAGTCGCTGCCGCGCTCCTGGGGCAGCGCGGCGACCTGCTGTGCGGTCCGGCCCGGTGAGAGGGTGCGGAGGTCGGTCCCGGCCAGCAGTACCCGTCCGGCGGTGGGCCGCAGATGCCGGTAGACGGTGCGCAGCACGGTGGACTTGCCGCTGCCGTTGGGGCCGACCAGCCCGGCGATCTCGCCGGCCGCCGCCATCAGCTGCACTCCGGCGACGACATTCCGTCCCGCGTAGCCGACGTGCAGTTCCTCGATCTCGACGTTCACCGGTCCGCCTCCAACCGCCGGTCCAGGATGAACAGCAGGGCGGGCGCCCCGATCATCGCGGTGACGACACCGACCGGCAGTTCCTGGGTGTCCATGGCCGTCCGGCACACGACGTCCACCACCACCAGCAGCAGCGAACCGGTCAGCGCGGACAGCGGCAGCAGCCGTCGGTGGTCGCCGCCGAGGAGCAGCCGGCACAGATGCGGCACCATCAGGCCCACGAACCCGATGGCCCCGGAGACCGCGACCAGTACACCGGTCAGCAGACCCGCCACCACGAACAGCTCGCGGCGCAGCCGGGTGACGTCCACGCCCACCCCGGCCGCGGTCTCATCGCCCATGATCAGCGCGTTCATGGCGCGGGCCCGCGCCTGCAGGACCAGCAGGCCGGCCGCGACCGCGAGGGCCGGCAGCCACAGCACGCTCCAGGTGGCCCCGCTCAGGCTGCCCATCAGCCAGAACAGCACGCTGCGGGTCTGCTGTTCATCACCGGCCTGCAGTACCAGATAGCTGGTGAAGCCGGACAGGAACTGCCCGACACCCACACCGGCCAGCACCAGCCGCAGCGGCGAGAATCCCCCGCCGCGCCGGGCCATCCACCACACCAGCGCGAACGAGCCGAGCGCACCGGCGAACGCGGCCCCCGAGAGCCCCAGCCCCAGGCCGCCACCGGCGGTGACGCCCAGCACGATGGCGGTGACCGCGCCCAGCGACGCACCGTTGGAGATCCCCAGCAGATAGGGGTCCGCCAGAGGATTGCGCACCAGTGCCTGGGTCGCGGTCCCCACCAGGCCGAGTCCCGCCCCCACCAGCGCCGCCAACAGCGCCCGCGGCACGCGCAGTTGCCACACGATCAGGTCGTCGGTGCCCGGCCGGGGCGGCGCGCCGCCGAGCCGCCGGAACACCGCCGACCAGACATGTCCGGGCGCGATATCGGTGGCGCCCAGTGAGACCGCCGCGGTCAGGGCCACCACCAGGGCGACACCGAGGCCCACGGCGAGCAGCCCGGCGCGCGGGGTCCGTTGCCGGGCCCCGTCGGCCCGCTCCTCGCATCGGTGCGGATCGGCGACCAGCGCGGCCACTACCGCGCCGCCTTGAAGCGTGCGGGGTGGATCGTGTGCGCGATCTCCTCGACGGTGTCCGCGTTGCCGACCCCGGCGATCGTCGTACGCTCCGAGCCGATCCGCAGGAACTTCCCGTTCCGCACCGCCGCGAGCCCCTTGGTGGCGGGGAAGCTCTTCAGGAACGCCGCGGCCTCGTCGTACGCCTTGGCGTTGGCCGCCGCATCGCCCCGGTTGCGGATCCCGAGCTGGATCCAGTCCGGGTTCTTGGCGACCACGTCCTCCCAGGAGACCGGTTTGACGTCCCCGTCACAGTCCTCGAAGACATTGCGCGCCCCGGCCTGGCCGATCACGGCGTTGGCCACCTGCTTGCGGCAGAAGGCGACCGGCTGCTTGGTTCCCGCGTCATAGTCGAAGAAGAAGTATGTCGGCCGCTTGCCGGCCGGGATGTCGCCCACCGCCCGGCGTACCTTCCCGACCTTCGCCCGCATCCCCGCGACGAGGGCGTCCGCCCGCTCGGCGGTGCCGGTCACCGCACCCAGCCGTTTGATGTCCGCCTCCACACCGGAGAGATCGCGCTGCGGCTTGTCGGCCATCGGCGCACAGGCGGTCGACGCCAGGTAGAGGTGCTTGATACCCGCCGCCTTGAACTCCTCGGCGGTCGGCGCGTCACCGGCCCCGCCCATGGTCTTCATCGCCGCGAAGGTATCGATGTACACATCGGCGCCCGAGCCGAGCATCTTCTCCTTGGGGATCACGGACTTCGACAGCACCGGCACCTTCCGGGCCTTCGCGTCCAGTCCACCGGGCAACGCGCCCTTGCCGGGCGGGAATCCGGTCCCGATCACCCGGTCGCCCGCACCCAGCCGCAGCAGCATCTCCAGGGCGGCGGCATTGCTGGTGACGATCCGGCGCGGCGCGGCGGTGAAGGTGGTGCCGGCGCCCTGGCAGTCGGCGACCCGTACGGGAAAACCGGCCCCGCCCTGTCCCGCCGCGCCCTGGTCGGTGCCCGGCCCGTCGCCCGCTCCGCTGCCGCACGCGGTGGCGGCCAGCGCGACAACTACCGCGACACCGCACAACTTCCAAGGACGCATGGCGCTTCTCCCCTATGCCTCACCAGCCGGCGCACCGGCCGTGTCACCGGCCGCATCGGCGTCCGGCGGGCCGCAGGCGCGACCCGGCACAGGTAGTCGGCCGGATACCGGGCACGGTTCCAGCTCGGCCGCGTCCTTTTCGGCCGAGCTGGAACCGCCCCGGACGAACCCGGCAGCGCCCCCGGGTGCCAACGGGCAGCCGCCCTCTTCGCCGCCGCGGGAGCGAACTGAGTCGGAGCGAACTAAGTGACGCGTCACCACAAGTGTGCTGTCCGCTTTCGCCCTACCGGACTTGGAGGAACTCCCGGGCTCCACGCAGCCGGGTGCATACGTGCTCCTGCGTGGCGCTGCTGTCGAGGCGGACGTCGAGGGCCCCGGGCATCCGCGTGTCGGCTCGGCGCCCGGCAGGCAGCCGGGTTGCGTCGAGCCCGTCGCGTCGGGCGATGAGCACGCCGAGTTCGTGACGGCTGAGAGCGTCCGCTCCGGCGAGATGGCACATCCCGGCCCGGCCAGCCAGGGCGAGTTCCCGCAGAGCGGAGGCCAGGTCTTCGACATGCACCGGACAGCGGATGTCGTCGGTGAACAGCACGCCCTCGCGTGTGCCGGCAGCCAGGGCGTGCACCATGCGCTCATGCACGGAGCCGCCGTGCCCGATGATCAATGAGGTGCGTGCGACCGCAGCACCCGGCGCCAGGAGCCGCACAGCGGTCTCGGCGGCGGCCTTTGCCGCGCCATACGGGGTAACCGGATCGGGCAGGCAGGACTCGTCGTAAGGCGTCCGGGAACCGGAGAACACGGCGTCACTGGAGACGTGGACCAGCCGACAACCACGCTTCGTCGCAGCCATCGCCACACGGACCGAGCCGTCGGCGGTCACCGCCCAGTCGCTCTGTCCGCTCGTTGCGTTGATGACGGTGCAGGGGGCAACCGTGTCCAGTACCTCGTCGAGGTCCCCGGGGTCGCGAAGATCGAGCTGATACCACGAGGCTCCGGGAATGCGCCTGGGACGGGAGCAGTACGTCGCGGCCGTCTCCCAGCCCGCAGCCGCCGCCTGGCGCACAAGTTCCGTCCCCAGGAACCCGCTGCCGCCGATGATCAGGACCTTCATGGACCTACGGTAATGCCGCTGAGTTGACGCGGCGAGAGGGTCACCGTGCCCACATCGGTGTCCATGTCCCGTCGTCGCGGGGGCAGGCCAGGCGATGGCGCGGGCGAGCCCGCTGTCGTCGGGCAGCGGGCGGTGCATGGGCAGTTCGGTGCGCAGGATGTGCGCGAGGAGCAGGGCGTCGTGCCCAGCGAGCCCGGACGCAGTGCCGTGAGGCGAGAGGCGGCCTCATGAGGGCACTGGCCTATCGAGGCAGCCGCCGGGGCTGATGAATTCGGTTGCGGCCGGTCCGGTGAGCCCGGTGAGCTACCTCTATGGACGGTGCCACGGAGCAGGCGCAACGGGCGAGGACAGGAAGAGTCGGTAGGGTCACGACGCGACCGGCTCCCTGGCGCAGGTCGGCGGTGCTCGTGGCCCTGATGCTGGCTGCCTTCACCTTCAACACTGCGGAGAGCCTGCCGGTCGGCCTCCTGGAGCTCATCTCCGAGGGCTTACGGGTGTCGGTGTCGGCGACCGGTCTTCTGGTCACCGGTTACGGCGTGACGGTGGCCATCGCGTCGCTGCCGCTCGCCCACGCCACGCGGGCCGTGCCTCGACGTCATGTCCTCACGGGCCTGCTGGCCGCGCTCGTCGTGTCCAGTCTGGTCGCGGCCCTGGCGACCTCCTACGGCCTGCTCCTCGTAGCGCGGTTGCTGACCGCGCTGGCCCAGGCGCTGTTCTGGGCCGTGCTGGGGCCGGTCGCGGTGGGCCTGTTCGCGCCCGAGGTCCGCGGGCGGGTGGTCGGGGCGCTGTCCGTCGCCGGTTCGCTTGCCCTCGTGCTCGGTGTTCCCGCCGGGACCTGGCTGGGCCGGCAGAGCCACTGGCAGGTGCCAGTCGCCATGCTGGCGGCTCTGGGGCTCATCTCTCTGGTGACGATCGCCGCCCTGCTGCCGACCTCGCGTCCGACAGAAGGCCACACCTCCTACGGAACCAGTCCCGACGCCCGCCGGTTCGGGACCGTTCTGGCGGCCGGGACCCTGTCCGCCACCGGGGCATTCACGGGCTACACCTACATCGTGAAGTTCCTGGGCGACGTGAGCGGGTTCGCCCCGAGCACGGTCAGCGCCCTGTTGGTGACTTTCGGTGTTGCGTGTCTGGCCGGGGTGAGCATCACCGGTGCGCTGCTGGACCGCTTTCCGCACGCCGCGCTGACCACTGCCGTTGCCACGCAGGCGGTGGGAATGCTCGGGCTGTACGCAGCCGGCACCGATCCGGTGGCGGCGGTGGTGTTCCTGGTGCTGACGGGCGGTGCACTCGGGCCGGTGTTCATGACCACCCAGAACGCGATGCTGCATTGCGCACCGGGCCGCACGGACATCGCACTCGCCGCGAACTCCGGTGCGTACAACGCCGGCATCGCGGTGGGCGCCGCGCTCGGGGGACTGATCCTGCCGCTCGGCGACGTGCGGGGCACCTTCCTCGTCGGCGGGCTGCTGACCGTCGGAGCCTGCGCGGTACTGCTCGGCGGGCGGCTGCTGCCCGGGGGCCGCTGCATGCTCCTGCGGCCAACTCCCGGTTGACCGCCTGCGTCGACGAGACCGTCAACAGCCACGGAACACACTCAGTCGGTGGCCTTGCCACCTCTCGCTGTGAAGGCTGCGCGTTCCGCATCGAAGGCTGATGACGGCAGTTCTTCTCACCGACGGTTAAGCGCGCAGGTCAGAGCGTTGTGTCGAATGGCGTGACGAGGCGGCAGCCGCTACAACTCCAGCAACCGACGCCGGCTATCTCGCCACTCTCTGACGGGCTGCACAGCCCAGCCCTCTGACCTGCGGCGTTGCCCGTCACTCAACGTTCGGCGGGAACGCTCAGGCCTCGCTCTGAGAGGCCACCTCGGCGGCGGGGTCCGGGGTGCTGTGTCGAGTGCACGCCCACAGCACGAGGCCGAGGCAGCTGAACGCGGCACCCAGTGCGCATACGGCGCCCCAGCCGGCCAGCATGTAGAGGGAGGTTGCGGCGATGGCGCCGGTGGCGCTGCCGATCGAGTAGAAGACCATGTATCCGCCGATCAGCCGGCTGCCCGCGTCCGGGTGCAGCGCGTAGATCAGGGTCTGGTTGGTGACATGGACCGCCTGCACGGCGAGGTCGAGAAGGATCACCCCGACGGCCAGGGCCCAGAGCGAGCTGCGGGTGAAGGCCAAGGGCAGCCACGAGGCGGCGAGCAGTGCCAGGGCGATGCCGGTGGTCCGCCGGGAGAGCCCGCGGTCGTTCAGGCGGCCCGCCACGGTCGCGGCCAGGGCGCCGGCGACACCGATCAGCCCCAGCGCCCCGATCGCACTGTGGGGCAGGAAGTACGGGGCCTCGCTGAGCGGCAGCGCAACGCTGCTCCACAGGGTGCTGAAGGCGGCGAAGGTCAGCAGACCGAACAGGGCCCGGAGCCGCAGCAGTCGTTCCCGTGCGAACAGCGTGACCGTGGAGCGCAGGAGCTGTCCGTAGCGCAGGGTTGTCGGCGGAGCGTCACCGTGGCGCGGCAGCACTCGGTACAGAACCAGGGCGAGCAGCGCGGTGAGCGAGGCCGAGGCGAGGTAGACGGAGCGCCAGCCCGCGAGATCGGCCATGAGGCCGGATGCGGTGCGGGCGAGCAGGATTCCGATGACCACGCCGCTGGTTACCAGACCGACGACCCGTCCGCGCCCGGCGGGAGGGGCCAGTGATGCCGCGAAGGCCACCAGCGTCTGGGTGACGACCGCGAGAAGCCCCGTCGCAGCCATGCCCGCGAGCAGGATCGCCGCCGTGCGGGCGGCGGCTACCACGGCCAGCGCCACCACCAGGAGCAGCAACTGGGCCACGATGAGCCGTCTGCGGTCGGCCACGTCGCCCAGCGGCACGAGGAAGAAGAGTCCCAGCCCGTATCCGACATGCGTGAGGGTGACCACGCTGCCGACAAGTGCCGGGCTCATGGCGAGGTCGTGACCCATGGTCACCAGGAGCGGCTGGGAGAAGTAGACGTTGGCCACCGCGGCCCCGCAGGCGACGGCGAACAGTATGACGACGCCACGGGACAGGACGAACGCGGAACCTTCCCCGCTTCGGACCTCGGTCCGTCGTGTCACAGCCTCACCGTTGCCGGGCATCAGCACTCCTTCGCATATCTGGTTTCATCTTGCCACCAATGGCGACGGCGACGGTAGTGCCTTTGGTAGCATGTTGCAACCGTTGTGAGAGTGAGGGACGCCATGGTGACCAGGACGCGCTTCGACGACAGCGAATGTCCTGTCGCCCGGTCGGTGGACGCGATCGGCGACTGGTGGTCCCTGCTGATCGTGCGGGACGCCTTCGACGGAAGCCGGCGCTTCGGGGAGTTCCAGCGCAGCCTCGGCGTGGCCAAGAACATCCTCACCGCGCGTCTGCGCACCCTGGTCGCCGGCGGTGTCCTCGAATCCGCCCCAGCCTCGGACGGCAGCGCCTACCGCGAGTACGTACTGACCCCGAAGGGCAAGGCACTCTTCCCCGTCATCGTGGCACTGCGGCAGTGGGGCGAACAGAACTTCTTCGCCCCCGGCGAACCACACTCAGAGTTGGTCGACCGCCGAGAGGGACAACACGTTCGCGCACTGGAAGTGCTGTCTGCGGACGGGCGACGACTGAACCCCGACGACACCACCGTCCACAAGGTCTCCGCCCAGTGAACTGACACACCGCTTGTGTGCAAGGACGGCTCGGCGTTCGCCTCGTACAAGCCGCTCGACGTCCCCGGCCATCCGGGCGGCGAGGAACTCCTGGACGACGTGGCGGGTGGTGTCGGCCACGGAACTTGCGGTGGTGTCGCGGGACTTGACGGGCATGGTGCGCTCCTCGGGCCTGCGGTGCGGGGATTCCCGTCGGGTATCTCGTTGGCCTGCACCACGCTGCCGCAGCAGGGGAATGTGGTCGATTACGTCAGGGGTAATGGCCCGGGGGCTCCGTGCTCCCCCGGTCACCACCACCCGCCGCAACACGGACGGGAACCGGCCGGGAGCTGCTGCGTCTGACACACCTGCGGCGTGACGATCTCGCTCACCGCGTGGGGTCACCGCTCACCACCCACAGGAGGGCCGGGCGGGCTCTCAGTCGTCGGGGCCGATGCCCTGGGGCCCGTACAGATCGAGCAGGCGGGTGCGGGTGCCGTGCAGCCGGTCGGCCACCGTCCTGGCTACATAGCGGTACATCGCCCGGCCGAGGACGGGGTCGGACTCGCACAGGTCGCGGACCGCCCTGGCGTCGAACTCCACGGCCTCCACCGGGCCGACCGTCTCCGCTCCCAGGTGCCACAGATAGGGCGGGAACAGCCAGGACCAGCCGAGCAGTTCGTCACGGCCGAGGGTTTCGACGATCGCCGCCCGGCGCCCGGGGACGTGCTGGTCGAGGGCCACCTGTCCGCTGCGGATGATCCAGAACCGGTCCGCCCGCCGGCCCTCCTCGAAGAGCCGGGTGGCACGCGGCAGCGACACCTCGACGGCGACGTCGGTCAGCCGCCGGCGCCGGTCGGGCGGCAACTCATCGAACAGGTGGTTGATCGTGGCCATGCGTCCTCCGCTCGCTGCCTGCACGATATGCGGAGGTTTGCGAAGATCGCGGGACCGGCTCGACCCGCCGGCACCGGCGGGGCGGAACCCGGTCCCGTCTCAGGTCAGCTGACGTCGCACCAGATCGTGCAGCCGGCCGCCGGTGTCGGCGAGCAGTTCGGCCGGGGCACCCTGCTCGACGATCCGGCCCTCCGCCATCACGATCACACGGTCGGCGTCCATCACCGTGGACAGCCGGTGGGCGATCACCAGACGGCTGGCGCTGAGCTGGCGGGTGCTGTCGCTGACGATGCGCTGGGTCTCGTTGTCCAGGGCGCTGGTGGCCTCGTCGAAGAACAGGATCCGCGGGCGGCGGACCAGCGCCTGGGCGATCATCAGGCGCTGCCGCTGACCGCCGGAGATCGCGCCACCGCCGGAGATCATGGTGTGCAGGCCCATCGGCATCCGCTTGATGTCCTCGGCCAGGCCCGCCATCTCGGCGGCCGCCCAGGCCTCCTCCTGGGTGAAGGCCTCGGCGCCGCAGATGCAGTCCAGGATCGATCCGGTGAGCGGCTGCGCGTTCTGCAGGACGACACCGCACTGACGGCGCACCGCCGCCTGGTCGAGGGCGGCCAGGTCCTGGCCGTCATAGAGCACACTGCCCGAGGAGGGCTTGTCGAAGCCGATGAGGAGCCGCAGCAGGGTCGACTTGCCGCAGCCGCTCGGTCCGACGACGGCCACGAACTCGCCCGGCTGGACCCGCAGCGAGACATCGTCGAGGACGAGCGGGCCGTCGTCGGTGTAGCGGAACGAGAGCTTCTTGGCCTCGATACCGCCGGACAGGGTGCCGGGCTGGGCGCTGGCCCCGCGTACTTCCGGCTTCTCGTCCAGCACCGGTTTGATCTGCTCGAACATCGGCAGTGCGGCGGCGGCCGAGACGAACGCGCCGGTGATCTGGGTGACCGCGGTCAGCAGCATGGTCACCGAGGTGTTGAAGGTGAGGAACGAGCCGGCCGACATGGTGCCGCGGGCCGGGCCGGCCAGCAGTATGAAGAGGGTGAGCGAGCAGAACGGCAGATAGACGGCGTTGAGGACGGTGGTCAGATTCTTGATCCGGCCGGCCTTCTGCTGGAGTTCACGGGAGCGGGCGAACTCACGGGCCCAGGCCGCGTACGCAAAGCTCTCGGCCGCGGCGACCCGCAGCTTCGGCAGTCCCCGCAGGGTCTGGAACGCCTGGTTGTTGAGCTTGTTGCCGAGCTTGACCAGCCGTCGCTGCCAGCGCAGCTCCCACAGGCCCATGGCGAGGAACACCGCCCCGATGACGAGCAGCATGGCGACCGCCGCCAGCGCCAGCGGCACGCTGTAGCAGAGCAGCAGCACCAGATTCATCGCGCCGATCGTGGTGGACTGCACGGCCACCGGGCCGAGGCCGGACAGCACCCGCCGGATGCTGCTGATGCCCATCGCGGCGCTGGCCAGCTCTCCGGTGGAGCGTTCGGTGAAGAACTTCGTCGGCAGCCGCAGCAGCCGGTCCCACACGGCCGGCTGCAATGTGCTCTCGATGCGGCCCTCCATCCGCAGGACGGTGAGGTTCTGCAGCAGCATGAAGGCGGCGGAGACGATGCTGGTGATCATGACGGCCAGGGAGACCTGCACGATCAGGCTCTTGTCCGCGCTCGGTACGTACTCCCCGAGCACCTTGCCGGTCGCGATGGGGACGAGGGCGCCGAGGCCGACGGTCACCAGTCCGCTGAGGGCCAGATTGCGGACGTCCATACGGGTGCCGCGCAGGCTGAAGAGCATCAGCCGCCACAGGCTCATGGGCCGCTCCGGCAGCGGGCGGTAGAACATGACGGCGCGCGGTTCGAGTTCCTCGGCGTTGTCCTTGCCGAGGCGCATCCGCAGACCGGAGACCGGGTTGACCGCCTCGTAGCGGCCGCGGCGCCACAGCAGCGCCACCGGGGCGCCGGACTTGGCGCGATGGCCCACCAGGGGCCCGGTGTTGGTGCGCCACCAGCGGCCCTGGAGCCGGACCGCGCGGGTCCGGACCCGCGAGCTGACCGCGATCCGTTCGACCGGGGTGATCCGGTCGTTGACGGCGCCGCCCTTCGGTGGCTCGGTGAGCGTGATACCGGCCGCCTCCGCGACCGTGCGGCAGACCGCGAAGGTGGTGTCATCGCCGGCCCGGTCCGTGGTGGCGCTGCCCCGCCCGGCGCGGTCCTGCCGGCCGATGGACGCCAGCAGCGCCTGGTCGGCGCGCTCGCGGACGGTCTCGCCCGCCTTGATTCCGGCCGCCGTACGGTCCTCGTGGGCGCGCTCCAGCTGCTCGATCCAGCGGTCGACGGCGGACAGCAGCCGGTACTGCTGATTGACCATCTGCTGCCACAGCTCGGGGTCCACCAGCAGATCGCCGGCCGCCTCCGCGCTGTAGGAGGCGCCGTACTGCACACTGCCGGGCGGGACCGGCATCCACAGGATGTCGTCGTCGGCCACCGCGTCATCGCCGGGCCGGCCGTCGAGCGGCGCCTCGAAGAGCACGCCCAGGCTGCGGGCGGTGCCCAGCGCGAAGGCGTGCTCCAGCGGGGAGGGTGCCTCGCCCTGGACGTCGTACGCGGGGTCGTAGCCGTAGCCGCCCTGCATGCCGTACTGCGGATACGACCCGGTGTCGCCGTACTCCCCGTACTCGGGCCGGGGCAGTTCGCGCAGCGGGAGGCGGCGCAGCAGGCAGTCCTGGGAGGGCCGGCCGAGCAGGGTGTGCTGCGGACCCGCGACCGGGCCGAGCAGCAGCGTGCCCGCTTCGAGCCGGCCGAGGAAGTGCCAGTGCCCTTCCTGGGCGGCGTCGACGGCGAAGAGATCCAGCGAGCCGCCCGTGACGAGCCACAGCACATGCGGGCCCTCCAGGGGCACGCTGCGCAGCCCGGTGCAGTCGACCGGTGTGCCGAGGCTGCCCAGCGCATGGGTCACGGCGTCGGTGTCGCCCGGTCCCACGACCGCGGGCGGGGGTACGGACACGTCAGTGCTCCTTGACCAGCTCGGCGTACGGGCCCCCGGCGGCGACCAGGTCCTCGTGCCGGCCGCGTTCGACGACCACCCCGTGGTCGAGGACGACGATCTCGTCGCTGTCGCGGACCGTGCTCAGCCGGTGGGCGATGACGACGCAGGCGCAGCCGCGCCGCCGCAGGTTGTCCATGATGATCTGCTCGGTGCGGGCGTCCAGCGCGCTGGTGACCTCGTCGAGGACCAGGATGCTGGGGCGCCGGACCAGTGCGCGGGCGATCTCCAGCCGCTGCCGCTGCCCGCCGGAGAAGTTACGGCCGTCCTGCTCGACGCGGCTGTGGATGCCGTCGGGGCGCGGGGCGATCACCTCGTCGTAGAGCGCGGCGTCCTGGAGGGCGGTGATCACCGCGTCGTCCGGGATCGACGGGTCCCACAGCGCCACGTTGTCCCGGACCGTGCCCTCGAAGAGGAAGATGTCCTGGTCGACGAAGGACACGGAGGCGGCCAGCGCACTGCGGGAGAGGTCCTCCAGCCGCTGTCCGTCGATGCGGATGGTGCCTTCCCAGGGGCTGTAGAGGCCGGAGATCAGCCGGGAGACGGTGGACTTGCCGCTGCCGGAGCCGCCGACCAGGGCGACCTGCCGGCCGGGGCCGACGGCCAGGGAGAAGCCGGTCAGCAGCGGTTTGTCCAGCGGGCTGTAGCCGAAAGTGATGTCCTCCAGCGTCACATGGCCCTTGAGGCGGCGAGTGTCGGCGTCCGGTTCGGGGCGCGAGTAGAGGGTGTCGACGGGGAAGCTCTCGACGTCCTTGAGGCGGGCCACATCGGCGGCGAAGTCCTGGATCCGGCCCGCCACCCCGTTGAGCCGGGTGATGGGCGCGGTGAAGCGGGTCACCAGCGCCTGGAAGGCGACCAGCAGACCGATGGAGATATGGCCCTCGACCGCCCGCAGTCCGCCGATCCACAGGATGAGTGCGCTGTTGAGCGTGGCCAGGGTGGGGGCGACGACGGCCAGCGCGGCGCTCGGCACTCCGAGGCGCTGCTGCACCTCCAGCGTGGTGGCGTGCTGGCCGGCCCAGCGGCGGAAGTAGCCGTTCTCGCCGCCGGTGGCCTTCATCGTCTCGATGAGCTGGAGGCCGGTGTAGGAGGTGTTGGTCAGCCGCGCGGTGTCGGCGCGCAGCTTCTGGGTGTGGGTGGCCCGCAGCCGGATCACGATCCGCATGGCGACGACGTTGAGCAGCGCAATGCCCACGCCGATGACGGTCAGTTGGGGGTCGTAGGTCCACAGCAGGAAGGCGTAGAGGACGACGACGATCCCGTCCACGCCTGCGGCGGCGAGGTCACGTGCCAGGGTCTCGGCCACCGCGTCGTTGGACTGCAGCCGCTGGACCAGGTCGGCCGGGCTGCGCTGGGCGAAGAAGGTGACCGGGAGTCTGAGCAGATGGCGCAGGAAGCGGGCGCTGGTGAGAGTGGAGGAGATGATCCGGCCGCGCAGCAGATTGGCCTGTTGCAGACCGGTCAGTACGGCGGTCAGCGCGACCATCGCGGCCATCGACGCGAAGAGCGGGCCCAGCAGCGAGGTCTGGTTGCCGATCAGGAACATGTCGATGTACGTACGGCTCAGCGCGGGCACCGCCGCACCGACCGCGACCAGCAGCAGGCTGGCGAGCAGCGCGGCCAGCAGGGTGCCGGTCGTGCCGCGCATCCGGGCGGGTACGGCGCCGAGGACGCCGGGCTTGCGGCCGCCCTTGTGGAAGGATTCGCCGGGTTCGAGGACCAGGGCGACACCGGTGAAGCTGGTGTCGAAGTCCTCCGTCGCCACGAAGCGGCGGCCCTTGTCGGGGTCGTTGATGTGCACGCCGCGGCGGCCCATGCGACGGCCCGTGCCGTCGTAGACGACGTAGTGGTTGAACTCCCAGAACAGGATGGCGGGCGCCTGCACCTCGGCGAGCGCGGCCGGTTCCATCTGCATGCCCTTGGCCTGGAGCCCGTAGCTGCGGGCGGCCTTGAGCAGATTGCTGGCGCGCGAGCCGTCGCGGGAGACACCGCAGGCGATCCGCAGCTCTTCGAGCGGTACATGCCGTCCGTAGTGAGCGAGCACCATGGCCAGCGAGGCGGCGCCGCATTCCACGGCCTCCATCTGGAGGACGGTGGGGGTGCGGACGGTCTTCGTCTTCTTGGGCTTCGGGGCGGGCGCGGCCCGGCGGGTGCGGCGGGCGCCGGGCGCGGGTTCCGCGCGGCGGCGGCCGCGGACCGGCGGCGGCAACTGCTGCTGCGGGGCGGCGGAGTCGTGCGGGGCGGTCACGGCAGCAGCCAATCGATCGGGTGCTGCGCGGCCAGGTGGACGGCGCCGCTGGCCGGCGTCATGGAGTCGACGGCGTACGGCGGGCCGTCGGAGGTCGACCAGGCGTAGCCGGATCTGCTGTGCGGGACGGCGTCGAGCTGTACCAGGACCGCGACGGGCTGGCCGTGCTGCGAGAACTCCTCGCCGAGCTGGCTGCTGCCCAGGAAGGTGCTGATCCGCTGGCGGGACTGTGCCGTCCTGCCGACCGCCTTGACCCGCCCGCGCAGTACGCCGTACTGCTGGGCCGGCACGGACTGGACGGTGAGGTCGACGGACGCGCCGACGGGGACGGTGGCACCGCTCTCGGCCGGTACGTACAGCGTCGCCGTCAGGGGGTCACCGGCACGGGCGATGCGTTCCACGGAGGCCACATCCGCGCCGGTCGTGACGACGGAGCCGATCGTGGCGACCATCGTGGTCAGCCGGCCGGCGGCGAGCGTACGGACGACGGTGGTGCCCTGTGCGGTACGGACCCTCAGGACGGGGGTGTGGGCGGCGACCCGCTTGCCCTCTTCCGCGAGGACGGCGGTGACCTGGCCCGCGACGGGGCTCTGCAGGACGTAGCTGCCCTGGCCGTGCGTGAGGATGCCGGGCGCGTTGAGGGTGGACGACACGGTGCCGGTCACCGCCCATACGGAGGCGGCGATCACGAAGAGGACCGTGACGGTCAGTACGAGCCAGCCCTGGGGCCGGGCGAACCGCACCGGAAGATCGATTTCCTCGGGCGACTGCAGTTTGGAAAGGGCCTGTTGGCGGAACTGCACGACACTCTTCCCTCAACTGCAAACGGTCTGGTGCGGACGGGTGGCGGCCGGGTGCCCCGGGGCCCGGACGAAGCCGGGCGGATCCGGGGCACTCGGCCGGCAGGTCGGCAAGGAGGGGGCGCCGACCTGCCGTTGTCACCGTTCAAAGCCGGCTGTGCCGCTCAGCGGCACAGAAGGGGCTCAGAGACCGGCGACCAGGCCCGTGGCGGTGCCGACGACGCCCGCGGTGTTGGTGCCGGCGACACCGTCAACCAGGCCGGTGGCGGTGCCCACGGCGCCCGAGACCGGGGCGATGGAGTCAACGGTGCTGGTGGCGGTGCCGACCACGCCGCCGACGAGGCCACCGGACACGTTGTCCAGGTCGCTGTCGGAGATTTCCTGCGTCTGAACCTGGGGGGTGGAGTTCATGATGATTCCCTTCGGATGAATATCTCGAAAAAACCGCGTCCGAACCGTCCGGTGGGGGGCCCGGCCGCGGCAGCGGCAGTCGGGTTCCCGAAATCGGGAACCGGGGGGTGACTCCCGCAGTGCGAAGGATCAAAGCATGCAGGTGCGTTGCGCTGCTAATCGGGTAGCCGCCGATCCGGGCGCCATCCCCGCTTCGAAATACCTGACGTGCACGCATGTCCATGACTTGGTGGCAGCTTCTTCACATCTCCTTCGGTTTCTTTTCCGGGAGCTCGGCAATCGCTCGTTCGGCGAACTGGACATTCCGTCACCAAAGCGCTGAGGCGCAGGTCAGCGTAGGGATGCGCCGCGGGAGAGCGTGTGCCGACTGCACATTCGGTGTGCAGATTCTTTGAAGACCGCCAATTTTTACGGCACCTCGGCGCAGCGCGGGCAGCCCACTCCGACGCGCGCTTCCGACGGAGCCGCGCCGAATGTTGCAAGGGCATTAAAGGTGCCCGATTCGCCCGGAGTTCATGGTCGCTATTTGGGGTGTTGAACGTATGGAATGGACTCATCGGCGCTATCCGTATGCCATTTCCATGGAAACGGATCGAGTGGCCGGAGAACGGACATAACCGTATAACGGAGCGCCGTCGGACCCGTCGGTAATGGGCGATTACCGCCGGAAACACCGGCACCCCGGTGGCAGCCGCTCAGCCGCTGGGGCACCGTGAGAGGACGCTGCGGGGCCGGCGCCCCGGAAAGGAGCCGTACGTGGAGCCCGTCGAGGCGCTGGAGCGGATCGCCTTTCTGCTGGAGCGGCAGGGGGCGGTGAGCTACCGCGTCCAGGCGTTCCGTACGGCCGCGACGGTGATCGCCGAGCTGCCCGCCGACGAGCTGCGCACCCGCACCCGGAGCGGTTCGCTGGGGCGCCTCAAAGGGCTGGGGCCCAAGACCACCCGGGTGATCGAGGAGGCGCTCGCGGGCGCGCGGCCGGAGTATCTGACACACCTTGAGGGGGAGGCGGGCGGCCCGCTGGTCGACGGGGAGCAGGGGCAGCGGCTGCGTCAGGCGCTGCGCGGCGACTGCCATCTGCACTCGGACTGGTCGGACGGCGGCAGCCCGGTCGAGGCGATGGCACGGACCGCCCGCGACCTCGGACACGCCTGGTGCGCGCTGACCGACCACTCCCCCAGGCTCACCGTCGCCCGCGGGCTGACCGCCGAGCGGCTGCGGCGGCAGTTGTCGCTGGTGGCGGAGGTGAACGAACGGCTGGCGCCGTTCCGGCTGCTGACCGGGATCGAGTGCGACATCCTCGACGACGGCTCGCTCGACCAGGAGCCGGAGCTGCTGGAGCAGCTCGATGTGGTGGTCGCCTCGGTGCACTCCAAGCTGCGGATGGACAAGGCGCCGATGACCCGGCGGCTGCTGGCGGCGGTCCGCAATCCGCTGGTGGACGTGCTCGGGCACTGCACCGGGCGGCAGATCACCGGGAAACCGCGCCCGGAATCGCAGTTCGACGCCGGAGAGGTGTTCGCGGCCTGCGCCGAGCACCACACCGCGGTGGAGATCAACTGCCGGCCCGACCGCTTCGATCCCCCGCGCCGGCTGCTCCGCCAGGCGCTGGAAACCGGGACCCTCTTCTCCATCGACAGCGACGCCCATGCACCGGGCCAGCTGGACTGGCAGATCTACGGCTGCGCCCGTGCCGAGGAGTGCGGCGTACCGCCGGAGCGGGTCATCAACACCTGGACGGAGCGCCAGTTGGCCACCTGGACCCGGACGGGCCGGACCCCGCGCCGCTGACCGCGCCCGGCGCCGCTCTCCCACGCTCCGCGGAAGGGCGGCGTTGGTAGCCTCACCTCCTCATGGACACACGCACAGCAGACGAGATGGTTGCCGTCCCGCCGGGGCGGGTGACGCTGTCGGACCGGCGGACACAGCGCAGTTGGCCGGTCGAGCTAGCGCCCTTCCGGCTCGCGCCGTTCCCGCTCACCCAGGCGCGGTACGCACAGGTCACCGGCGAGCGGCCGAGCAGCGCGCAGGGCGACCGGCTCCCCGTCGAGGGCGTCTCGTGGTGGGACGCGGTCCGGTTCTGCAACGCCCGGTCCGCACAGGAGGGGTTGGCACCCGCGTATCGCCTGCACCCCGGCGTCGAGCGGGTCGAGTGGGACACCTCCGCCGACGGGTACCGGCTGCCGACCGAGGCCGAGTGGGAGCACGCATGCCGTGCCGGTACGGCGGAGGCGCGCTACGGGCGGCTCGACGAGATCGCCTGGCATCGCGGCAACTCGCACGAGCGGATGCACGAGGTGGGCGGCAGACAGCCCAACGCGTGGGGCCTGTACGACATGCTGGGCAATGTGTGGGAGTGGTGCTGGGACCTCTACGACGCGGAGGTCTACGGCAGCTACCGGGTGCTGCGCGGCGGCGGGTGGTTCGACGAGCGCTGGAGCTGCCGGGCCTCGGTGCGGCGCCGCAGCCACCCGACGTTCCGGATCGACGACGTGGGGTTCCGCCTCGCGCGTTCCCTCTGACGGGGCCGGCAGCGGGGGTCCACCTCGCTGTCACGCGGTGTGGGGTGCCGCCGCCGGCGCGTCCGGTGCGGTGGCCGGAGTGAGGCGCAGCGCCACGACGTAGGCGACCACCACGGCAACGATCACGAGCGGCATCACGGTCAGTCCGCTCTTCCCCAGCAGCAGCGTGGCCAGCAGCACCGAGGTCATCGGGAGCCGGAGCATGGCCACGCACATCGCGCCGACGCCCATCGCGAAGGCCGCGGTGAGCGACAGACCGGGCAGGTGGGACAGCACGACACCGCCCGCCGCGCCGAGGAACAGTGCGGGGAAGATGGGGCCGCCCCGGAAGGCGCTGAGCGATGCGCAGTACGCCAGGCCCTTGCACAGGATGAGGAGCAGCAGCGCACCCACCGTGTAGCCGGCGCTGTCCCGGAACAGTGACCCCAGCGCCGACTGGCCCGAATAGAGCATTTCGGAGGCGGGTTTGCCGGTGGCCGCGGCGAACGCCACCGCCAGGGCGCCCACCACGAGGCCCATCACCATCGTGGCCGGTACCCGGTGCCGGACGACATGCCCCTTGAGGAACCGCGCGAAGCGCCGTACCCCGGTCGCGGCGAACCCGGCGGCCAGCCCGATGACCAGCGCCCAGCCGAACTCCGGAATCGTGGGTCCGGCGGCCCTGGGGATGTCGTGCAGCGCGAGCGAGTAGGTACCGAGCCCGGTCCAGTCCCCCAGCCCGGTGAAGATCAGCGCCCCCAGTCCGGACGCCAGCAGACCGGGCACCAGCACGATCCCCAGCATCGGACCGCCCAGCCCCGACACCTCCATCAGCAGGAACGCGCCCAGCAGCGGAGAGCCGAGCAGGGCGCTGACCGCCGCGAAGCTGCCGGCCGCACCCACCGTGGCGGCCGCCTGGGCCGGCATGCCCGGGTTCAGCAGCCGTACGGCGCCCGCGGCCAGACCGCCGCCGAGGGCGATCAGCGGTGCCTCGGGGCCCAGCACCACGCCGAAGCTGAGAGAGGCCAGGGCTGCGAGGAAGACACCGGGCAGCGCGGAGAGCGGGGGCGCGCCGCTCAGCGTCAGCCCGTCGGCCGGCTCATGGCCACCACCGCCGGGCAGATAACGGACGGTCAGCCCGACGAGGAGACCGGCCACCACAAGCATCGGCACCGGCCACCAGATCGGCGTCCCGGCGAAGCCCAGCGCCCGCGGCAGGTCCTGGTAGATCAGCGGTTCCAGCTCGTGGACCAGCGCGAGAAAGCCGAACGCGACGGCGCAGACCGGGAAGCCGATCGCCGCGGCCACCAGCAGGAGCTTCAGATATCCGCGGGTGCGCACCAGCGCGTAGGAGTCCTGCGGCGCGGTGGTCGGCGTTCCGCCCACCGGGCCGGCCGGGCCGACCGACATGCGCCTCGCCTCCTCGGAACCGGGGATGCCCCGGCGCCCGCCCCGGGCCGCCGCCGTGCCGAGCCTGCCATGGCCGGTCCGGGTCGGCACCTCGGGCGCGGCCGGACAGGGAGGGGTGGCGGCGCGGTGTGTCCGGCCCTCCGTCGCCGTGGGGCGCGCGGGGGTTGCCGCCCTCACCCCTGAGAGGCCGCCGCCTCCCGGAGCGCGGCGAGCACCGGGCGGAAGAGCGGGTGCTCCTCGGCGCCCCGGCGTACCGCGGCGAAGACCCGGCGGGTGGGGGCCACATCGTCGACAGGGCGGACCACCACCCCGGTGAGGTCCACATCCCGCAGCGCCGAGCGGGGGACGAGCGCCACGCCCGCCGCGGCCGAGGCGAGCGCGACGACGGCGCGGAAGTCGTCCGAAGAGTGCTCCAGACGCGGCTGGAATCCGGCATACTCGCAGGCCAGGACCACCACGTCATGGCAGGGGTTGCCGGGGTAGGGGCCGATCCACGGGTCGCCCGCGAGATCGGCCAGGGCCACCTGGGCGGCATCGGCGAGGCGGTGGCCGGGCGGCAGGACCGCGTCGAAGGGCTCCGCGTAGAGCGGGACCCGGGTCAGCCGTGGGTCGTCGGCGCCCGGTGCGCCCCGGTATTCGACGGCCACCGCGACATCGACCTGCCGGTCGAGGACCATGAGCAGGCTCGCGTCACCCTCGGCGTCCTGGACATGGACCCGGATGCCGGGGGCGGTGCGGGCGAGTGCGGTGAGCGCGGGGGCGACGACCAGGCCGATGCCGGTGGCGAAGGCCGCGACGGTCACCGTGCCCGCCTCGCCCGAGCCATAGGCGGCGAGCTCGGACTCGGCGCGCTCCAGCTGTGCCAGGACGGCGTTGGCGTGGGTGAGCAGGATGTCGCCCGCGGCGGTCAGCCGTACGCCGCGGGCGCTGCGCTCCACCAGACGGTGGCCGGTCTCCTGTTCCAGGGCGGCCAGCTGCTGGGAGACCGCCGAGGGCGTGAGGTAGAGCGCGGCGGCCGCGGCGGTGACCGTGCGGTGGTCGGCCACCGCACGGAGGATGTGCAGCCGTCGTGCTTCGATCATGCTTCCAGTTTCGCAGGAGCGGCCCGGGGGGCGATGTCAGCCCGTGAGCGCGGCCCTCGCACCGACGAACGCGTCGACCGCGCGGTTGACGTCCTCGGTGGAGTGGGCGGCGGACAGCTGTACGCGGATCCGCGCCTGGCCCTGCGGGACCACCGGGTAGGAGAAGCCGATGACGTACACGCCGCGCTCCAGGAGCAGCTCCGCCATCCGGGCCGCCTCGGCCGCGTCACCGATCATGACGGGGGCGATGGCATGGTCCCCGGGGAGGATGTCGAAGCCCTCCTCGGTCATCCGCGAGCGGAACAGCGCGGTGTTGGCGTGCAGCCGCTCGCGCAGGTCACCGGCCGACTCCAGCAGGTCGATCACCTTCAGCGAGGCAGCCGCGATCACCGGGGCGAGCGAGTTGGAGAAGAGGTACGGGCGCGAGCGCTGGCGCAGCAGCGCGACGATCTCGGCTCGGGCCGCGACATAGCCGCCGGAGGCGCCGCCGAGGGCCTTGCCGAGGGTGCCGGTGATGATGTCGACCCGGTCCATCACCCCGTGCAGCTCGGGGGTGCCGCGGCCCCCGGCGCCGACGAAGCCGACCGCGTGCGAGTCGTCGACCATCACCATGGCGCCGTAGCGGTCGGCCAGGTCACAGATCTCACGCAGCGGCGCCACATAGCCATCCATGGAGAACACACCGTCGGTGACGATGAGCTTGCGTCCGGCGGTCCCCGCCTCCTTCAACTGGCGTTCCAGATCGGCCAGATCGCGGTTGGCGTAGCGGAAGCGGCGGGCCTTGCACAGGCGGATGCCGTCGATGATGGAGGCGTGGTTGAGGGCGTCGGAGATCACCGCGTCGTCCGGGCCGAGCAGGGTCTCGAAGACACCGCCGTTGGCGTCGAAGCAGGAGGAGTAGAGGATGGTGTCCTCCTGGCCCAGGAAGCCGGAGATCCGCTGCTCCAGCTCCTTGTGGACCTCCTGGGTGCCGCAGATGAAGCGGACCGAGGCGAGGCCGTAGCCCCAGCGGTCGAGCGCTTCGTGGGCGGCCGCGATGACCTCGGGGTGGTCGGCGAGGCCGAGGTAGTTGTTGGCGCAGAAGTTGAGGACCTCGCCGGGGGTGCCTCCGGCGGTGACCCCGACGGTGGCGGACTGCGGGGTGCCGATGACGCGCTCGGGCTTGTGCAGACCGGCGGCGCGGATCTCTTCGAGGGTGCCGCGCAGTTCGTTGCGGACGGAATCGAGCATGAGGGGCTCCTTAGGGGTGCGGTGGGCGAGTGAGCCGAAGGGGCGCGCCGGTGTGGAGAGGCCGAGCACACGCAGGCCCGACGGAGGAGGGCTGAGCATGGCCGGTCTCCCGACACCTGCTTCTGCGCCCCGGGGGCGAACCGAGCCGGAAATTCAGGCAGTCCAGTCGAGGATGATCTTGCCGCTGCGGCCGCTGGCGGCGTCGTCGAAGGCGGCGTCGAAGTCCTGGTAGGCGTAGCGGCCGGTGATCACGGGCGAGAGGTCGAGACCGCCTTCGAGCAGCACGGACATCGAGTACCAGGTCTCGAACATCTCCCGGCCGTAGATGCCCTTGATCGTGATCATGGAAGTGACGATCCGGGACCAGTCGACGGGGAACTGCTGGGACGGCAGACCGAGCATGGCGATCCGGCCGCCGTGCGTCATGTTGGCGATCATGTCGCACATCGCCTCGGGCCGCCCGGACATCTCCAGGCCGATGTCGAAGCCCTCGCGCAGGCCCAGCTCACGCTGGCCGTCGGCGATGGTCGCCCCGGCGACATTGAGGGCGAGACTGACGCCGACCTTGCGGGCCAGGGCGAGGCGCTCCTCGCTGACGTCCGTGATCATGACATTGCGGGCTCCGGCGTGCCGGGCGACGGCCGCGGCCATGATGCCGATCGGCCCCGCGCCGGTGATCAGCACGTCCTCGCCGACCAGCGGGAACGACAGCGCGGTGTGCACGGCGTTGCCGAACGGGTCGAAGACGGCGGCGATATCGAGGTCCACGGGGACGCGGTGCACCCAGACATTGGTGGCGGGCAGCGCGACGTACTCGGCGAAGGCGCCGTCCCGGCCGACGCCGAGGCCGACGGTGGCGCGGCACAGATGGCGGCGGCCGGCCAGACAGTTGCGGCACTTGCCGCAGACCAGGTGGCCCTCACCGCTGACCAGGTCGCCGGCCTTGATCTCGGCCACATCGCGGCCGGTCTCCACCACCTCACCGACGAATTCATGGCCGACCGTCAGCGGGGTGGTCACGGACCCCTGGGCCCAGCCGTCCCACGCCCGGATGTGCAGGTCCGTGCCGCAGATGCCGGTGCGCAGCACCTTGATCAGCACATCCCCGGGGCCGATGGCCGGCTCCGGCACGTCCATGAGCCAGAGTCCCGGCTCCGTCTTCTGCTTGACCAGTGCCTTCATCGCAGCGGCTCCCGTACGTGAGTGACCTGCCGGGGGCCCTCCCCGGCCGCCCGATCTTCATCAGGAAATCTTCCGTACCTCGGCCGCGCGGTCCATCGAGGATTTCTTAAGCGCGGTCACAGCTGCCCTTTACGCCCCCTCGGCACCGGGCTTTTGGCCCCCGCGCCCCGGGACGTGAGGCTGGTCATGCCGCGCCGGAGACCGCGCCCGGCCGGGCCGCCGGACACGCGGTACGGAGAAGGCGCCGACGGTCTCCCGCGCCCCCGGGCTCCGGCGGCACCCGGGCTCCGGCGGGCTCGGGAGTGTAAACGTTCGCCCCCGCAAGCGTCGGAATTCATCACAGCTTGAGTGGCCGTGAGACCGGGGTGCTCGGCGCTACGTAGGACTGGGTGTGCACCACACACGGGTGCTGACGCGACGCACCGCGGTCGCCCGTGTGCCCCGTTCCTGTGCGTCCCTGGAGGTCAGTGAATTGAGCCACCGACATGTGAACAAGCGCCTGCGGACCGGCGCGCTCGCCACCGCCGGTGTGGCCGCCGTAGCGGCTGCAGCGATCCTGCTGCCCAACGCCAACGCGAGCACGGACCAGCCGGCGGCCCCGAAGACGCTCAGCGCCCACTCCGCCACGCAGCTGGCGGCGTCCCTGAAGGCGGACCTCGGGGACCAGGGCGCGGGCTGGTACCTCGACAGCTCGAAGGGCCACCTCGTCATGAACGTCCTGTCGGAGGACGACGCCGCGAGCGTCACGGCCAAGGGTGCCGTCGCCAAGGTCGTCCACAACAGCTTGACCGCGCTGAAGTCCGGTGCGAAGACCCTGCGCGACAACGCCTCGGTGCCCGGCACGGCCTGGTCGATCGACCCGAAGACCAACAAGATCGTGGTGGTCGCCGACAGAACCGTCACCGGCGCAAAGATGGCCACCCTCACCAAGACCACGAACGGTATGGGCGAGGGCATGGTGACCGTCAAGCGGTCGCAGGGTGAGTTCAAGCGGTACACCGGCGAGGACGCGGGAGGCGCGGCCGGCAGCGCCGCGGGGGGTGCCGGAGACGCTGCGGGCGGCGCGGGAGACGCCGCAGGTGGTGCCGGAGACGCCGCAGGTGGCGCGGGAGACGCCGCAGGTGGTGCCGGAGACGCCGCAGGTGGTGCCGGAGACGCCGCAGGTGGCGCGGGAGACGACGGTGGTGCCGGAGGTGGCGGGCAGGCCGCCGGGCCGATCGGCGGCAGTGCCATCTTCGGCGGCAACGCACGCTGCTCACTGGGCTTCAACGTCACCGTCAAGGGCGCACCGGCCTTCCTGACGGCCGGTCACTGCGGCAACGACTCCAAGACCTGGACGGCGGACCAGGGCGGCAGCCAGCCGCTGGGCACGGTGTCCGACTCCCAGTTCCCGAAGACCGACTTCGCGCTGGTCACCTATGACGATGCGGCCGCGAAGCCGCAGAGCGCGGTCGACCTGCAGAACGGCAGCACCCAGGAGATCACCAAGGCCGCGGAGGCCGCCGTCGGCATGAAGGTGCAGCGCTCGGGCAGCACCACCGGCCTCAGCGACGGCACCGTCACCGGTCTTGACGCGACGGTGAACTACGGCAACGGCGACATCGTCAACGGCCTCATACAGACGGATGTCTGCGCGGAGCCCGGTGACAGCGGCGGCGCGATGTTCTCCGAGGACTCGGCGGTCGGGCTGACCTCCGGCGGCAGCGGCGACTGCACCGCGGGCGGCGAGACCTTCTTCCAGCCGGTCACCGACGCGCTCAAGGCCACGGGTGCGGAGATCGGCGCCGGGGGCGGCGATGCGGGCGGCGGTGCCGGCGGCGGTGACAACGGCGCGGCAGGCGGCAACGGCGCGGCCGGCGGCAACGCCGGTGCGGGAAACGCCGGTGCCGGCAACGCGGGGGCCGCAAACGCCGGAGCGGGCAACGCCGGTGCGGGAGCGGGGGACCCGGGTGCGGGCGCCCAGGACCCCGGTACCGGCGCGGAGGACCCGGGAGCGGGTGCCCAGGACCCCGGCGCGGGCGGCGGTGACGCGCTGAACTGACGGCCGGGGAACCCCAGCTGAGCGACCGGCCCCGCCCCCTTCACGGCGAAGGAGAGCGGGGCCGGTGAGCGCTAGGGGCCCGGAGTGTGGCGGAACCATAGCGACCGCCCGCGGGGCGGTGTCAGAATACCGGCCCTACTCCGCCCCTTCCTCAGGGCGTCATGGCGTCGAACGCACTCGATTCCAGCGGGTTCACGGTCGAGAAGACCTCCTTCACCCCTCCCCCGCCGCCGGGCGCGGACCCCTCGTCGGACGCCCCCGGTCCGGGGACGGTCGGCCAACGGAGCTGTTCCTACCCGGGCGTGGTGTTCTTCGCGGGGCGCTCGGAGGACTTCGAGTCGCTGCTCGGCGGCATCAACGAGTCCGGCAACTCGGATCCGCCCACGCTCCTCGGCGGCGACGATGTGGCCCGGCTGGCCGCCGACGCGGACCGGGTTTCGACGCCGTCAAGCTGTACATCAACGCGGTCAAGCAACTGCGCGAGGACGCCGCGCAGATGCCGTTGACACCCCCGCCGTATGGCATGCGATCAGCGGTGTCCACGGGGACGAGGCGCTCGACGGGGAGAGCGGCGTCATCAGCTTCGGCGGCGATGTGGACCGCCAGGTCCCGTTGGACAAACTGCTGTCCGTGCAGCACATCGACGGCGCGGGCAAGCCCACCCAGGCGGGCTTCTGCGGCCGGGTCGGCGGGCAGAAACAGTCGTCGTGGTGTCAGCCGCTGGAGGCGGGGAAGGGCCGGTGACGGAGGGCGCCGCAGCGAAGCGGGGCCGACGCGGGCCGGGACCGCGGGCCGGACGGGAACGGCCGTCGGCGTCAGGTCGCGGTGACGGTGAACAGGCCGCCGTCGGGGTCGCGGATGACGGCCTGGCAGCCCTCGCCGTCCGCGGTCGGGGTCACGGGGGTGACGGTTCCGCCGGCGGTCACCGCAGTGGCCGTCACCTTCTCGATGTCGCGCACCGGGAAGTGGACGTGCCAGCGGGGACGCACCCGAGGGTCCGGGGCGGACTCGACGCCGCCGCCGCGCAGGGTGGCGACGGTGTGCGTACCGTCGCGGACGATCACCTGGTCGTGTTCGTAGGTCACATCGCAGCCATCCGGCTCCCCGGAGGCCCAGCCGAAGACCTCGGCGTAGAAGATGGCGGCGGCGAAGGCGTCCCGGGTGCGCAGTTCGAGACAGGCGGGCGCATTGCCCTGTCCGACCGACCAGGCCAGGGTCTGGCCCTCCCAGAAGCCGAAGGTGGCGCCGTCGGGGTCGGCGGCGAGGGCGGCCCGTCCGGGGCCGAGCTTGAGCGGGCCGACGGCGACGGTCGCCCCGCGCTCGCGGATCCGGCCCGCGGTGTCGTCGGCGTTCTCCACCGCGAAATAGGAGGTCCAGGCCACGGCGACCTGGAAGCTCTGGGCGAGGGCCCCGATGCCGGCGACCGGCTGCCCGCCGGCCAGCGCGATACAGAATTCCTCTCCGAGGCTTGCCGGGCGGAACCGCCAGCCCAGGACCGCGGAGTAGAAATCCTGCGCGGCCTCCAGATCGCGGGCCATCAGGCTGACCCAGCAGGGAGCGCCGCGTACCGCGGTGACGGGGCCATGGGCCGACATGACATCTGCCTCCTGTTGCTCAGCGCCCCTTCCCACTCTGCCAGCGACGGGGCGGGGCCGCACCAAGGGCGCCTCCCCCCGGCAGCAGCGCAGTTGTGCCGGTCTTGATCAGGCTCGATGCTGTAGATACTGAACCGGGCTGGGTTGATGCCATGAACGCATGGAACGCGGCGGAGAGCGCCGACTTCCGTGGTCCCCTCGATGTCACCAGGGCGGCCACAGCGGTGCTGGACGCCCAGGACCTGATCATCGGCTGGAGCCCGGCGGCCCAGCGGCTCCTCGGATATCTGCCGGAGGAGATCGTCGGGCAGCCCCTGGAGACACTGGTTCCGCCCGGCGTCAAGGGGTCCGGACAGGTACCGGACGAGGCGCTCAGCGGCGACCGGGAGCTCACAGTGCGGCACCGGAACGGCCGGCTGGTGCGGATGGCGGCCATGATCTGCCCGCTCTCCAAGGTGTCCGAAGGCTCCGGTCCACAGCCTGCCCGTGTCCTGGTGGCGGCCGAACTGGAGGCCCACCGGATGTGGGAGTCCCGCCAGGCGATGCTGCACGGTCTGGCCACCCAGTCCCCGGTGGGCCTGGGCATCTATGACACCGATCTGCGGCTGACCTGGGCGAACAGCGCGTATATCCGGGAGGTCGGACTGCCGCTGCGGGAGTTCCTCGGTGCCCGCGCCGATGAGCTGTATCCGGGCGGCGAGTTCATGACCGAGGGGTATCCGCGCACCCTCGACGCGGTGATGCACCATGTCGTCGACACCGGCGAACCGTTCCTCGATCTGCACTTCGTCGGCCAGCAGCCCGCCGACCCGGGGCACGATCACGTCTGGTCCTGCTCCTATTACCGGCTGCAGGACACCCACGGACAGGTGCTCGGGGTGTGTGAGGACTCCTTCGACATCACCGGCCGCTACCAGGCGCAGCGCCGGCTGAACCTCCTGGTGGAGGCCGGCGCCCGGATCGGCACCACCCTCGATATGACCGTCACCGCCCGGGAGATCACCGAGGTGGCGGCGCCGGAGTTCGCGACCGCGGTCACCGTCGACCTGATGCAGTCCGTACTGAACGGCGACGAGCCGGAACCGGCCGGCGGCGCACTGCCCACTCTGGTGCGGGTCGCCACCCGCTCCGCCCACGACGGGCCGGACGGGCCCCCGCACAGCCCGCACCGTGTCGAGTACCCGCCCGGCTCGCTCCAGTACCGCAGCATGTCCTCCGGCGGGATGGTGCGCGACGAGAACACCATCGTCGTGCCGCTGCGGGCCGGCGGCACCCCGTTGGGACTGGTCACCTTCCGCCGCGGCGCCCCGATGACGCCCTTCGACAAGGGGGAGATCGAACTCGCCGACGAGCTGGTCACCCGGACAGCGGTGTGTCTGGACAACGCCCGCCGCTTCGCCCGGGAGCACACCGCCGCGCTGACCCTCCAGCGCAATCTGCTGCCCCAGCATCTGGCGTCCCCGTCCGCCGTCGATCTGGCCTACCGCTATCTGCCCAGCGATGACCGGGCCGGGGTCGGCGGTGACTGGTTCGACGTCATCGGGCTCTCGGGCGCCCGGGTCGGTCTGGTCGTCGGCGACGTGGTGGGCCATGGCCTGCAGGCGGCGGCGACCATGGGGCGGCTGCGGACGACGGTCCGCGCCCTGGCCCGGCTGGACCTGGCCCCCGACGAGCTGCTGAGCCGGCTGGACGACCTGGTGGAACAGACCGCCGAGGAGCAGGCGGCCACGGTCGGCACGGACATCGGCACGGACGATGTGGCCACCGGTGTGACCTGCCTCTATGCGGTCTACGATCCGGTGTCACGGCGGTGCACCATGGCGCGGGCCGGGCATCTGCCGCCGGCCGTCGTCGATCCGGAGGGCAGGGTGTCCTTCCCGGATCTTCCGGCGGGCCCGCCGCTGGGCCTGGGAGGCCTGCCGTTCGAATCCCTGGAGATCGAGCTGCCGGTCGGCAGTCTGGTGGCCCTGTTCACGAACGGGCTGGTCGAGGCCCGTCACCACGATGTGGACGAGGGGCTGGACACCCTGGGCCGGGTGCTGGGCGCGCACCGGCGTCCGCTGGACGAGCTGTGTGATCATGCGCTGGCCGAGCTGCTGCCGGACGGCCCGGCCGCCGATGACTCGGCGCTGCTGCTGGTGCGCACCCGCGAGCTGGCTGCCGGGCAGGTGGCGGCCTGGGAGCTGCCCGCGGAGCCGGCCGCGGTGGGCAAGGCCCGCGAGCTGGCCACCGGGCAGCTGCGGGAGTGGGGCCTTACGGAGGTGTCCTACGCGACCGAACTCGCGGTCAGCGAGCTGGTCACCAATGCCGTACGGCATGCCTCGGGGCCGCTGCATCTGCGGCTGCTGCGCGACCGGACCCTGCTGACCGAGGTGTCGGACACCGGCCACACCTCGCCCCACCTGCGGCACAGTGCCAGCGACGACGAGGGCGGACGGGGGCTGTTCATCGTTGCGCAGCTGGTGCAGCGCTGGGGGACGCGCTACACGCCGTACGGCAAGACGATCTGGACGGAGCAGGCGTTTCCGCCGCACTATTCCGGGGCTCCGCGGCCGGCCCGCTGACCGGCCGGCGGGCGCTGCGGCCGGAGACGGCCCGGCGCATATCGTGCGGGCGTTCGGAGGGGGTCCCATGATGGAACCAAGCGAGGTCCCGGCGACTCGGCGGGCGCGGACAGAGGAGGACCCTGTGACGAGCAATGGCAGGGAACAGGCGGCCGAGCGGCGGCCGACTCAGCTGTACACCGGTAGCGAGCGGCCCTATGACCCGGAGGATCTGGTGAAGGCGTCCGGGCGCGAACCCACCCCCGCGAGCCTGGAGTGGGCCCGGCGTCTGATCGCTGAGGAAGGACCCGGCGCCATCGAGCGGTATCTGCCGTGAGTGCCGCCGGCTGAGCAGCGGGCGGAGAGCCCGGAGGGCGGCCTGCTCCGCGGAACGGTGTGCCACGGCGGAACGGTGTGCCACGGCGCACCGTTCCGCGGACCGCCCGTCCGTGCGCCTTTGTGCATGCCGCCGACCGTTCGCGCCGTAACAGGACGCCCGGCGCACGGAGTTGAGCGCGGATCCGGTGCAGCCGTCCAAGAGGACCTGGTGCCAGGGGGCCGGAATGCTGTGCCGGGCGGGCCCTGGCGCGGGCACCGCCGTCCGCCCACCGCGACCGCGGACAAACCCCTTGCGGCGGCCCGCAGCACTCGGGAAGATCACCTCGACCGCCGCCTTCCCGGCACGCTCCGGAGCGCTCAGTGAGTTCGTCTCCCTCCAGGGGCCACGCGCTCTCCTCCGGACCTTGCCCGGTAGGCGGCTCCCACCACCAGGACGCCTCAGGACGCCGCTCAGCGCCCCGACATCACACCGGCCGAGACCTGCCCGGGGACTCGCCGCGGAAAGGAACCCTCCGTGACCACCGAACGCATCTCCCCGCCCGTCCGCGGCGGCGAGCGGGAGAGCCTGCGCTCCTCTCTCGACTTCCACCGGGCCACGCTCGCCATGAAGACCGACGGCCTCTCCGACGAGGACCTCAGGCGACGGTCGAGCCCGCCTTCCGCGCTCTCCCTGCTCGGCCTCGTGCGGCATATGGCCGAGGTGGAACGCACCTGGTTCCGCCGGGTGATCAACGGCGAGGACATCCCGCTCGTCTGGTCGGCCGAGGGCGACTTCCAGGCGGCGTACGACGCGAGCACGGCCACCCGCGAGGAGGCGTTCGACGCCTGGCGGACCGAGGTGGCGCACGCCCGGCGCATCGAGCAGGAGGCCGCCTCGCTCGACGTCACCGGCTACCAGCCCCGCTGGGGCGAACATGTCTCCTTGCGCGCGGTGATGCTGCACCTGATCCATGAGTACGCCCGCCACAACGGCCATGCGGACATCCTCCGCGAGGCCATCGACGGCACGGTCGGCGCCTGAGGGGACCGGACCCGGTCAGGGGGCGTCGGCACGGGTGTCGAGTTGCCGCCGGAGCATGTGCGGTCGACGGCGCACGTCTTCGGGCTGCCGCTGTTCCAGGAGCAAGCGGACTCCCTTCCCGACGGCAGAGCTCGAACGGGAATGGGGTGCTGGTTCCACGGTGCCGAGCTGATGTGGCCGCCACGGCGCCGCGCCACCACCAGCGCCGCCATCAGGCGATCCCGCGCGGGTCGGCCGTCGCGGTACGGGAACAGGACCGGCACCGCGTAACGACCCGCCCCCTCAGCCGAGTTCCAGACTGGTGACGCCGAAAGTGCGCTCCTGCTCCGCCGGTGGCACCGGGCCGGTGTACATCCGCACGGTGTGTGACTGCGGGGTCAGGCCGCGGGAGGTGACCAGGGTGTGGGCGGCGTGCCGGGGGCCGGGGACGTCGAGGGAGACCTCGTCGGCCGGGCTGACGGACGCTGTGAGGGCGTCGAAGAGCGCTTCGGCGGCCGCGGTGGTGTCGGCGAAGAGCGGGCCGATGCGGTGACCGGTGCGGGCCGGGCGGAGCACGCCGTAGCCCGCGATCGCGCCGTCGTGCAGATACGCGAGGGCGGTGTGGCCGGGGGCCGTCAGCCAGCGGGTGACGAACGCGCGGCGGTCGGCGGGGAAGCAGCGCCGGTCGTAGTCGGCGACGGCGTCGAGATGCGCACGGGTGACGGGGACGACACCCGGCGTGGGGGCCCCGGGGCCGAGGGGGCGTCCGGCGTAGCGGATGGTCTCGTGGGCGGGGGCGAACCCGGCGCGCCGGTACGTGGCCTGCTGTGCGGGGACCGCGTCGAGACCCACGGTCCGGGCACCGGCGTGCGGGAAGGCGGCACGCCAGGTGGCGAGGCCCAGGCCCTGCCGGCGGTGGTCGGGGTGGACGAGGTAGTAGCCCAGGAACGCATAGGCGTCCGAGTAGTTGACGACCGAGACCGCGGAGACGGTCCGTCCGGCGCGGCGTCCGATGAAGAAACCGGCGGGGTCGGTGGGGTGGAAGCAGGCGGTGTCGCCGCGTCCGGGGTTCCACTCTTCGTCGGCGGCCCATTGGGCCACCTGGTGCCATTCGTCCAACGAGGCGGTGCTGACGGCGAGTTCGCCGGTGACGGGCTGCGGATCCGGAGCGTTGCCGAGGGAGGGCATACCGGGTGTTCGTCCCTTCTGGTGGGGTCAGGAGGCGAGTGAACGGGAAGGTGCGGAGCCGGTGACGGGGTGTGGGCGGGGCGGGGGGGGCGGGGGGGGGGGGGGGGGGCGGGGGGCCCCCCCCCCCCGCCCCCCCCCCCCGGCGGGGGAGGGGGCCAGGGGGGGCGCCCGCG
>NZ_JBEZHQ010000058.1:0-42353 GCF_040650675.1 Streptomyces sp. NPDC048637 | reverse complement strand
GGTCCCGTTCCTGAGCAGTCAGCACCAACGCAGCCTTCGGCCGCCCCATCCGAGCCATGAACAGACTCTACTCATGAAACGAATTCCTGACTCAGGACACTAGAGCGAGTCCCAGTAGTTCCGCAGCCACTCGCCGTCCGGCGCATCCCCGAGAGCGGTTCCCGCGCTCCGGGCGTCCGGTACGACATCGAGCTCGCCCCAGCGCACCGGCCAGGCCAGACGCTCATTCACTGTCCAGGCGAGTATCTCGTCCAACGACTCCATTCCCCGACCGTCCGGAGCGATCACCACCCCCTCCTCGAACAACGCGCACCACGTCTTGTCGTCCGGTGCGAAGTGCCTCCTCGCGAAAAACCAGTAGTTGGTACCCAACGGCTTCGGGACCCGCGGTTTGTGGAGGAAGGCGAAGTCGCCGAGGACCTCGCCGGATCCGGCCCGGAGGAACCGCAGGGTGGTGGGGCCCATCGCGACCAGGACATCGTCGGCGCCCCACAGCAGCACACCCGTCTCGGACGGGACGTCCAAGGTGCGCAGCCGCTGCGGCTCGTCCCCGTCCAGCGACCACACCTCTACCCGCCCGTCGGCCGTGAGCCAGGCTCCCGCGTCGCCGGACGGGGCCCACGCCCAGGAATCGGCGTAGACCATGCCCTCTTGCACCGGTGTGACGTCGAGGCGGTAGCGGAACCGGTCCTCGTCGTAGATGAGGACACCCGGCTGTGTCCTGGAGGCGTTGCCCGCGCCGACCAGGGCCGCCAGCCGCGGCACATTGCCCCGCATGCCCCATTGCAGCGCCGAAACGCCTTGGTGGCCGGTCTCCCTCCCGCTCGGCTTGCCGGTCACCGCGTCGAGGAAGCGCAGCCCCTTGTCGTAGTGCACCAGCAGCCGGTCATCCGGGCTCCACGCGGCGAGTTCACCGATTCCGGCCAGCCAGCTCACCTGCCCGGACGAGACGTCGATGACGAATGCCTCCGCGTGGCCCCTGCTCTCGCCCTGCGCCTGCAACCGGGCGCCGTCCCGTGACCAGCGGACCCAGCGGTCGGCCTGGAGCGTGACGCCGTCGTGCGCGGCCATCTCCTCGGTCCGCAGATCCTCCCGGAGCCTGTCGGCCAGCAGGAACGGATGCGCGGGCGGGGCGTCACGGGAGGTCCAGTGCAGCTCGCCGCTGTCCATGGGGACGATGCAGCCGCCCACCTCGCACGGGGTCCCGGAATTCACGAAGACCCGTGTCCCGTCGGGCGCCAGCGCCCAGGGCACCGGCCGGGTCGTGCCGTCCGTGACCAGGCACTCGGCGAGGGTGACGGAGCCGAGGAAGGGGCTGAACGGATCGAAGACACCGAGGTGGTCGGTGTCGTACGCGAGGCCGATGCGGCGGCTGTCGGCCGACCATTGGATGCTGCGCTCATCGCCGGGCCGGCCGATGCCGCCCTGAATGCCGATGTCATTGACGCAGCGTCCGGTGACCATTTCCCAGATCTGCAAGGTGCCGCTGTGGTCGCCGCCCGGCAAGGTGCCGGTGGCCAGATAGCGGCCGCAGGGGCTGAGAGCGTAATCGTTGATCTCCGTCTGATGGCTGTACGGATGGCGAAGGAGTGCGCCCGGCCTCTCGCGGACCTCTCGCGTGGCGGCGCGGTGCTCCTCGGTGATGCCCTGCTCGCGCTCCAGTTTCAGCAGCCGCGCCCGCAGAGCCACCAGATCCGAAACCGCCCCGGCGGCCTGAGGCTCGCCGTGGTCGGAGGCGTCCTCATCAGCGAGCAGGGCCCGTAGCGCCTGCTCGTCGAATATCGGGATGTTGCGTCCCCGTGCCTCTTGGAGCTTTCTCCCCTCGTTGTAGTGGAGGCTGTCCACGAACACCAGATCCGTCCGGCTGGTCACCGCACCCGTCACCCGGGCACCCAGCTCCTCCAGCCGTCGCTGCGCCTCGTCCTGGCGCAAGCCGTCGAAGCGGCCGATGAGCACGATCGACTTTCCTCGTACGTCCATGCTGCAGACCGTAGCCGCAGCCACTGACAACGGCCCTTCGGTGGCGTTCAACAGCGCCTCTGGGGAGGGAGGTTGATGTGTGCGGTAGCCGCTCCCCGGGTGGTGGCCCGCGATCTCCTCGGCACCGCGAGCCTTACTGGCCGGTGAGCCTTCCCGGTCGGTGGGGCTTCTCGCCCAGAGGGATCCCAGTGACCCGGCAGGCGAAGACGTCCACATCGCGTCGGTCGGCCGGTACCGGGTGGCCTGTCGCCTCGGCTGTGTCGTCGCAGGCGGTGGGCCGTTGAGCGTCGGACCCGGGATAACGGTGCGGATGGCTTGGCTCGTGGGAACGCGCTGTGTTGGCGGTGGTGTCTCGATGTCCCCTGGCCGGCGCCGACGGCCCGTCGTGGCGCGGGGCACGCCGCTCCGCCGGGAGCCCTTGAGCGGGTGGTCCGCCGGGGGCCCTTGAGCGGGTGGTCCGCCGGGTGCTCCGGAACCGGTCCGCCGCTGATTCATCGCCGGTACGGTGGACGTCCGCCACGGGCCTGACGCCCGTCTCTTCGGATTGCGAGAAGTCCGATGAATCAGATTGCAGCCGACACTTATCTGGCCGCGGCGGTGGTGGTGCACCACGCCCGCGTGCTGATCGTGCGCCGTAGCTACCGCGAGCGATTTCTGCCCGGCGCCTGGGGTGTGCCGTGCGGGAAGCTTGATCGTGGGGAGTCCGCCGAGAGCGGCGCCCTACGGGAGTTGAAGGAAGAGACCGGGCTCCTCGGCACCGTCGTCGCGCACACCGGCTCGACCAGCTTCCTGAGCGACTACCAGGGCCGCCGCGTCCACAACCATCAGGAGAACTTCGTCGTCCGCCCGCTCACGCTGGATGTCGTCCTGCCCAGCGCGGACCAGGCCTACCGCTGGGCACGGCCTGCCGAGCTGGCCGAGGCAGGGGTGGACGCATACAACCTCACGGTGATCCGCCAGGCACTCGGGGGACGGCTGGACACCGCCGGGGTCCGCGTCATGACGGCCCGCTTCGGGCACCCGGGCCCGCCCCCTTTCAGTAGCCCAAAGACCCTGCCAGAGCGTCGAGTTCGGCAAGATAGACGGCCGGCGGCAGCGGAGTCTTGGGCAGCGGATCGACGCGCTCGGCGCGGCCGGTCCTGACCTCACCGCCGGTCCTGATCTCACCGTCGGTCCTGATCTCACCGTCAGCCCTCACCGCACTGTCGGCCCTGATCTCACTGCCGCCCCGGCCGGCGTCGCCGGTCGGGTCCGGGGCGCCGCCGCTGTTCATGGCGGAACTGCTGTGCATGACGGAGCCGCTGCCCCTGACGCGTCCGCGGCTCCTGACGTAGACATCGGTCACCGACCGCTGCTGGGCGGTCTCCAGGAACAGCGTCACCGTCGGCTCCTCGCTCACCACCCGGTGCAGCGTACGGGCGGCCAGGCCATAGCTCCGCCCGGCGCCGTACTGTTCCGTGCGCAGCAGTCGCAGCCGTGCCTCGCCGACCCGCCGCAGGCGCCAGGCCCCGCCGGGGCCGTCGATGGTCTCCCGGTAGGCGACCGCCGGCACGCCGTCCGCGGCAGGCTCGTAGCACTCCATCCGCACGCTGCCGCGCACCACCGCCGAGGCGATCGCACAGCGGTGATTGTGGATGTCCTCGGAGACCGCGCCGGCGGTGCCGTGCCAGAAATGGACCCGCAGCATGAACCGGGGCGCGCCGGGCAGCAGCAACAGCTTGTCGAAGCCCAGGACATGGCGGTACGAGAGCCGGATGCACTCCGCAAGCTCCAGATCGCCGGCGGATAATCGGCGCACCAGTGGACCGAGTGTGCCGGGGTGCGCCAGCTGGGCGATCACCTCGCGCGCCGACTCGGGCGACGGCGGCACCGGCCCGCCGCCCAGCCCTTCCACCAGCAGCCGCCTGGCCTTATCGACCTGCATCTCCGACTCCCCTTCGCCGACCTACTGGCCCGCACCGCCCCCTGACCTGTCCCCCTGACCTGCCCCGCCCCTCCTGACCTGCCCCGCCCCCCTGACCCGCACCGCTCCCGTGACCTGCCCCGCCCCCTGACCCGCCCCGCCCCCTGGCCCGCCCCGCCCCAGACAGCACCGGCTGGCCTCGTTCCTCGGAACCCGGCTCGCCTCACGGCCGGTAGACCATCAGGGCGTACCGTCGCAGCACCGACAGGCCCTGGTACGCCATCCACACCGGGTGGCCCATGGGACCGTCGTCCCACCGCCACACTCCGCCCTGCTGCATACCGTGCACCCGCGCCACGGCGGCGGTCAGCTGCGCCTCCCACACCGGCAGCCCCACCTCCTCGGCCGCCACCTGCCGGGCGCCGTCCGTCATCAGCGCGCGGGCCACCCACGCGGCGGCGAAGTGCCGTACGGACAGCAGCTCCTGATGCAGCGGATCCTCCTGGACCGGCCGCCGTACCTCCTCCTGACAGTTCTGCAGATCGGCTGCGCCGCCCCCCGGTGCCGCCGGTCCTGCCAGCAGCCAGCGCAGTCCCTCCTCGCGCACCGTACGCTGCCGTTCGTCCTCACCCAGCACCCGTGCGGCCCGGTCCAGCGCCACCACCGCCCGCGCGGTGTGCACCGCGGACGGCGCCGGATTGCCGTGGCCGGTGGCCAGCGCCGCGCCCCAGCAGCGGTGATGGCCGCGCGCCGGATCGGCGGTGGCGCCGTTGACCAGGACCTCACGCAGTCCGCCCAGCGCGGTGGCCCCGGGCGCCGCCCGCAGCAGCCCGCGCAGCACATTCGTGACCACGTAGGTGTTCGCCAGCCCCGACGCGTCATGGTCCGGGTCCCACAGCACCTCGCAGGAGCGTATTTCGGCCTCCAGCAGCCGTGGATCGGCACCGGCCCGCGCCAGCGCACCCAGCACGATCGCGGACACCTCGGGGCGCGCCCCGCTGCCCTGGGAACGGGCGGCCCACCCGCCGCCGGGAAGCCGTAGCCGCCACAGCGTCTCGGCCACCTCACCGGCTCGTATGCGGCCGTCGCACGGCGCGATGTCGAGCAGCAGATGCAGCCCGTACGCCGTGCCGAACGCCGTCGGATGCACCGGCGGTTCGCTCTCCGCGAGGGAGTGCGGCCAGCCCGTGAGCGGTCCGCGGCCGGACACCTCGATCACTGCGAGGCCGCGCCGCAGCGCCTGGTACGTGCCGTCCACGAGCTCGGGCAGCGACCCGGCGGGGGAGGGCACGGGGGCGGGCGGGGGCGCGGCGGAGGCGGCCGCACCGCGGGCCCGCAGCAGCGCCGCCGCCAGCCACACCACGGTGCCGACGCCGACGCCGGCGGTCGCCGCCACGCAGTAGCGCGCCGCCTCGCCCGCGAGATTCTGCGGCAGGATCCCCAACAGCGCCTGGAACACGGCGAACGCGGCGGCCGGCACGCCCAGCCGCCCCAGCCAGGGCAGCAGCCGGGACGGGGCCAAGGCCCGCGGAGCGGCGGCGGACGGCGGGCCGGGATCCGGCAGGGGCGAGCGGTCGGCCGCACCGGAACGCTGTGGTGGTAAGTCCTGCCGCAGCACCATCTGCTGCTCCCTCCCCCCGGGCGCGCGCCCCCGCACGGCCTGTGCGAAGGGCATCCCGATCAGTGTAGGAATCCCCACTGACAGCGGGGTCGCACACCTGTTGCAGCCCTTCCGGGCCATCGCCCCCCCGCCAGGGCGCCCGGCTCCAACTCCCGGCGCCCGGCTCCCGGTACCGTCCCCCGGCTCGGGGACCCCCCGGCTCCGGCCCCCGCCTCCGCGCCGTGGCCCCGGCCGGGTAGGCCCTTCCTGACGCGAAACCGCGAAACCGCGAGCGGGTCGCTTCCTGACGTGAAACCGCGAAACCGCGAAACCGCGAGCGGGCCGCCGGACCGAACGGCGCTGACGGCGCTGAGCAACGCCCCGCAGCCCGCACGGACTGCGGGGCCGTCGCTGCGATCCGGTCAGGCGCCGGCCACCGCGCACTGGCCGCGGTCGGCCTTCATCGGGCCGGCGGCAGTGGGGCGGACGTCGAAGTCGAACATGGCGGTCGGTACGTACAGCGAGCAGCAGGCATTGGGGATGTCGACGATGCCGCTGATGCGTCCCTCTATGGGTGCGGAGCCGAGCAGCAGGTAGGCCTGCTCTCCGCTGTAGCCGAACTTCTTGAAGTACTCGACGGCGTTGAGGCAGGCCCGGCGGTAGGCCAGCGTCGCGTCCAGGTAGTAGTTCGTGTCCGTGTCGTGGTCGACGGAGACCCCGATGAAGGTGAGGAACTCCGTGTACCTCGGCTCGACGTTGCCCGGAATGAAGACGGGGTTGGTGGTGATGCCGTACGTCTCCATGCCGCCCTTGATCAGGTCGACGTGGAAGTCGATGAAGCCGCCCATCTCGATGGCGCCGCAGAAAGTGATCTCTCCGTCGCCCTGGCTGAAGTGCAGATCGCCTCCCGAGAGCTTGGCGTCCTTGACGTACACGGGATAGAAGACCCGCGAACCGCGCGTGAAGTTCTTGATGTCGTGGTTGCCTCCGTTCTCGCGGGCCGGCACCGTACGTGCGCCTTCCGCGGCGATGCGCGTGGCGAGGTCTCCGGTTGCCGTGCCGGCGAGCGCGTTGGAGCTGTCCGGCGGTACGGCGAGTGGCGGGACCCGGTTCGGGTCGGTGTCGATCAGCGCCTGCTCGCGGGTGTTCCAGCGGGCGAGCATTTCGGTGGACGGGGCGGTTCCGAACAGGCCGGGGTGGGTGATCCCGGTGAAACGGATCCCGGGAAGGTGGCGGGAGACCGCCTGCTGCCCGTGGAAGTCCCATATGGCCTTGTAGGCGTCCGGGAAGTAGTCGGTCAGGAATCCGCCGCCGTTGGCCTTGGCGAATATCCCGGTGTAGCCCCAGCCCTGGCCCGCCGCGTCCCCGGCCTGCTGCGGCACGGGGCCGAGGTCGAGTATGTCGACGACGAGCAGGTCGCCGGGTTCGGCGCCCTCCACGCCTATCGGGCCGCTGAGCATGTGAGGGATGGTCAGGTCGATGTCGCGTACGTCGTTGGCGGTGTCGTTGTTGCCGACCTGGCAGTCGGTCCAGTCGCGGCACTCCATGCGGAATTCCGCTCCCGGCTTCACCATGGTGACGGCGGGGATGTCCGGGTGCCACCTGTTGTGCCCGGGGACGTCCTGGTCACGCATCGACTTGCTGTGGTCCACTTTGAAGACAATTTCGGGCATGACAGCTCCTCATTTCTGGTCCGGTCACGTTGGTGCGCCCACGCTTTCGGCCGCCGGGGCCGCCGGGGGCGTCTGCCGCGACTTCCGGGTGAGCGGCCACAGCGCCGCGAACACCACCACGCCGAAGACCGCGAGTGCGATGGCGGTTTCGGTGGAGTGCAACCAGTAGCCGGAGAGCAGCAGCGCGGCGGGAATCACGCCGGTGACCCAGCCCTCGATCGCCGTGACATAGCCCGTATAGGTGGTAAGTCTGTCCAACTTGAGACCGAGCAGCAGGAAGAACAGGAACCACAGGAATGCCCAGTAGAGCCAGATCACGCCGAAGGGGTAGTCCTTCAGGAGATGGAAGTTGGCGAACGAGTATCCCAGGGCCGCGACGGCCACGAACAACGAGTAATAGCCGACGCCGGTGGTGTCCAGATTGGTGAGCAGCCCGATACCTACGTAGAGGTAGGTGAAGCCGAACAGATAGATGCCGGATACCGCCAGGATCTTGGTGGGGTCACCAGCGGCAGCGATGATGAGGTAGGTCGGTGTCAGCACCTGCAGTGCGCCTACGAAAAGGTTGAACACCGCTGCTGCCCGGCCATCAACCTTCCCGAGCAACAGCATTCCGTTGAGGAAGAGCACCGCACCGACAAAGAGCAGTCCCACGTTACCCACGGGGACGCACCTCCTCAGTCCGCGTGGGGGACGGAATCGTCGAAACCCGCCTGCGACGTTCTGCCTGGTCGACCACCGCCCTCAGGGGCGCGGCAACCGCGAGAGTGCGGGATGCGGGTGCCGTGGCACCGTCCTGCGTGGCGGCACTTCGGAGACCACTGCCGGGGCCTCACGGGCCTGCTCCTCCTGGTCATGGAGGGCGGCGACCGTGTGCGAGGTCTGGGTAAGGCCAGGCGAGGAGTACACGCGTCTCGCGGCGCTTGCGCAATCAGGGCAGCCATACGTCTTGGGCGCCGTCCCGATCGCCAACTTCACGTCGAAAGACCCACAGCGGCTGCATAGATATTCATAGGTTGCCATCAGCAGCCTCCGGATGCCGGTGGACGCTGGCCAACCCGAGTGTGTGCGGCGCGCCTCGATAGGCGTGCGCCAGAGTTCACTTCGTCTCTTCCAGGAGACGTCTCCTAGATCCACGTGTCAAGTCCCGGACGGCTGGGCCCGTCCCTTGGCGGAACGGCCCGACGCCAAGCCCTGACGCTGCCGCCGCCAGACCCACCGCGAGGCGTGCCACGGCGTACAGCTCGGACCTTCCCACCTGGTGCGGACTCGACGGGGATTGCAGCGCCGATGCCTACTCGACTAAAATTCAAGATCACCGGCAAACCGAACCGGTTCGAGGAAACCGGCCGGTTTACAGGAGCAATGGCCCCCACTGATGGAGGACGGCCATGGCAAAGATCCTTGCGGTGCTCTATCCGGACCCCGTGGGCGGCTATCCCCCCGATTACGCCCGCGACGAGATCCCCACCATCACCGGCTATCCGGGCGGTCAGACCGCGCCGACCCCACAAGCCATCGATTTCACCCCGGGAGAGCTGCTCGGCTGCGTCTCCGGAGAACTGGGACTGCGCCGCTTCCTGGAGGAGCGGGGCCACACCTTCGTCGTCACGTCCGACAAGGAAGGAGCGGGCTCCACACTGGACCGCGAGCTGGCCGACTCCGAGGTGGTGATCTCGCAGCCCTTCTGGCCCGCCTATCTGACCCCCGAGCGCATCGCCGCGGCTCCCCGGCTCAGACTCGCGATCACCGCCGGGATCGGGTCGGACCACGTCGACCTGCCGAGCGCCATCGCCCAGGGCATGACGGTGGCCGAGGTGACCTACAGCAACAGCATCAGTGTGTCCGAACACGCCGTCATGCAGATCCTCACCCTGGTGCACAACTACCTGCCCGCCCATGACTGGGTCACCGTCCAGAAGGGCTGGAACATCGCGGACAGCGTGTCGCGCGCCTACGACATCGAGGGCATGAACGTCGGCGTCCTCGGCTCCGGCCGTATCGGCCAGGCGGTGCTGCGCCGCCTCAAGCCGTTCGACGTCACCCTGCACTACTGCGACGTGCACCGGCTGCCCAAGGACGTCGAGGAGGAGCTGGGGCTGACCTATCACCCCGACGTCCGTTCGCTGGCCTCCTCGATCGACGTGCTGTCGATCCACACTCCGCTGCACCCGCAGACGCAGAACCTCTTCGACGACGAGCTGATCGGCGCCATGAAGCGCGGTTCGTACATCGTCAATACCGCACGCGCGCTCATCGTCAGCCGGGACGCCGTGGTGCGGGCCCTCAACAGCGGCCAGCTGGCCGGGTACGCCGGTGACGTCTGGTATCCGCAGCCGCCACCGCCCGACCATCCCTGGCGCACCATGCCGTACGAGGCGATGACCCCCCATGTGTCCGGTTCGACGCTGTCGGCGCAGGCCCGCTACGCCGCCGGCACCCGGGAGATCCTGGAGTGCTGGCTCGACGGGCGCCCCGTCCGCCAGGAGTACCTGATCGTCGACGGCGGCGGGCTCGCCGGGGCGGGAGCACGCTCGTACACGGTCGCCGGATAGCAAACGGCGGCCGCGGCGGACGAGAAATTGCCGGGAGATTTTATAGGGGTCTTTGAAAGATCCAGCATTCTTGGAGAAATTCCAGCAGAAGATCCACCACCCTGCTGTGAGCCGACTCACGCCGAAATTCCTGGACGGGCGCCAGGTGCGGCCCTTAGCGTCCGTAAATAGATTGATTTTTCCTTATGCGAAGGCATCGGCGCCGCGCATACTGTTTCGCAGGAAAACAAGGTGAACCCCGGGAAGGTGGATCAGTGAGCAGCACGGACGCCGTGTGGGTACGAGGCGTGAACGGCATTCAGATGCATCACGTGACCGACCTGCAGGATGCCGGCAGATTTCTGGGCAACGCAGCCATGGCGCTACGGTCCGCGCATGTGCGGACCGGCTCCGACCGGTACTCCGGCATTGCCGCCGAGCTCAGGAGCCTGGTGGAGCGGGTGCGGGAGCTGGAGGACGAGGCCAGGTCGACCATGCACGACCTGCACTCCACCGACCCCGAGCGGTTCCTTCGCTGCCGGGACGGCCACGAGCCGTGGCCCGGTGAAATCCCGGCCGGATTCATCCCCCGCCATACCTGCAAGGACGAGTGCCTCTATCACGACCGTGAGGTGCTTGAGGCCATCATGCAGTGCACGTGCGGCCGGCCGCCGTGCCGGGCGTGCGAGATCGGCGGAAAGCTCTGACGAGCAAGGAGCGGAAAGCTCTGATGAACAAGGATCAGAGCGCGCGCTGAGGGAGCCCCCGCACGGGTGGCTCCCTCAGCGCTTTCCCGCGTCCGCCCACCGCCTATGCCAGCCCTGGGTCCGCCGTCCGCGGTGCGCTCAGCAGAATCACCTCCAGCGTCCGCGGCCCGTGCACTCCCTCCACCCGGTCGAGTTCGATGTCGCTGGTGGCGGACGGGCCGGAGATCCAGGTCAGCGGGCGCTCCGGCGACAGCCGCGGCAGCGCCTCCGGCACCGAGCCGACCACCTGGTCAGGGACCCGGACGACACAGAGGTGATGGTCGGGCACCAGCGTGATCCGACGCCGGCCCTGGTCGGGGCCGCCGTCCAGGACCAGGGTGCTGGTCTCCGCGATGGCCACCGCACAGCCCGTCAGCACACTGTCCACGGCGTCGAGTTCCCGGGGCGTGCTCGACGCGCGGTCCTCGGCGCGGGTGATCTCGGCGCCGGCCGTCCAGGCGGCATCCAGCCCGGGCGGCACCAGCACCGTCCGCGCCCCGCGCGCCGCCAGCAGGCGGCGGATCAGTGACGGCAGCTCCTCGGCGGTGCTGCGATGCACGAGCGCCCGGTAGTCCGCGAGATTCTCCGCGAGCAGGTCGATGTCCTGCGCGGCGGTACGGGACCCGTGCACCCGGCGATAGTCGCGCGCCACCGGCGGGCCGTCGGGTCCCTCCCCGCGCGGCACATCCGCCAGCGCCCGGCGCATCCGCGCCAACACCACATCCCGGCTGCTCACTTGGCGCCTCCCTGCGGCTCGGACGCGGTACCGCGGGTGCGCTGCCACCAGTCGCGGAAGGACTCGGCCGGTACCGCGGGCAGCTCACGCGTCGCCGACCAGGCGCGCCCCGGCCCCGGCAGCCGCCGTGGATGCAGCCGCCGGGTGCGGGCCGCCAGCCGCGCCCCGGTGCGCAGCGCGCCCGGGTGATCGAACGCCCAGGCCGCCGCGCGCATCGCGGCCCGCTCCGCGGCATGCCCCTTGGCCGGCTTGAGGACGGTGCGTGCCCCGCCCCGGGTGACCGGCCCGCCCTCGACGACCCGCTCCCGCAGATGCACCAGCACCTCGGGGATGTCGATGGCGACCGGACACACGTCGTAGCAGGCCCCGCACAGCGAGGACGCATACGGCAGTGAAGCCTCCAACGAGCCCTCGACGCCGCGCAGTTGCGGGGTGAGGATGGCACCGATCGGGCCGGGGTACGGCGAGCCGTACGCATGCCCGCCGGCCCGCTCGTACACCGGGCAGACGTTCAGACAGGCCGAGCAGCGGATACAGCGCAGCGCCTGCCGCCCGACGGTGTCGGCGAGGGTGTCGGTGCGCCCGTTGTCGAGCAGCACGAGATGGAAGGTCCGCGGCCCGTCGCCGTCCGTCGTGCCCGTCCAGGTGGAGGTGTACGGGTTCATCCGCTCCGCGGTGGAGGAGCGGGGCAGCAGCTGCAGAAAGATCTCCAGATCCTGCCAGCGCGGCACCACCTTCTCGATGCCGACGACGGAGATCAGCGTCTCGGGGAGGGTCAGACACATCCGGCCGTTGCCCTCGGACTCCACGACGACCAGGGTGCCGGTCTCGGCGACCATGAAGTTGGCGCCGGAGATCCCGACCTTCGCGGACAGGAACTTCTCCCGCAGATGCAGCCGCGCCGCTTCGGCCAGCTCGGCGGGGGAGTCGGACAGCCCCTCGGGTGCCGGCCGTCCCCAACTCCCCATCTCCCGGCGGAAGATGTCGCGGATCTCGGAGCGGTTGCGGTGGATCGCGGGGACCAGGATGTGGGAGGGCAGATCGTCGCCGAGCTGCACGATCAGCTCGGCCAGATCCGTCTCGTACGCGCGGATGCCGGCCTCGGCCAGCGCCTCGTTCAGCCCGATCTCCTGTGTCGCCATCGACTTGACCTTGACGACCTCGCGCTCCCCGGTCTCCCGCACCAGCCGGGTGACGATCCGGTTGGCCTCGTCCGCGTCCGCCGCCCAGTGGACCTGCCCGCCCGCGGCGACGACCGCGGCCTCCAGCTGCTCCAGATAGTGGTCGAGATGGCGCAGCGTACGGTCCTTCACCGCGGCGCCCGCGGCCCGGAGCTGCGCCCAGTCGTCCAGCTCGGCAACGGCCCTGGCCCGCTTGTCACGGATGGTGTGGGTGGCGTGGGTGAGGTTGGCGCGCAGCCGGGTGTCGCGGGTGGCGGCGGCCGCCGCCCGGGGGAAGGCCGGCATGCCCAGGTAGGTGCCGCTCACCACACGCTCCCTTCCGTACTGGCCAGGATCTCGGCGATATGAACCGGGCGGACGGCCGAGCCCTGCCGGGCCAGCGTCCCGCCGATGTGCAGCAGACAGGAGTTGTCGACCGTGCAGACCGCCCCGGCACCCGTCCCGAGGACATTGCGGACCTTGTCGGCGCCCATGGCCGCCGACACCGCCGCGTTCTTCACCGCGAACGTGCCGCCGAACCCGCAGCACTCCTCCGCGCCCGGCAGCTCCCGCAGCTCCAGCCCCTTGACCTGCGCCAGCAGCCGCCGCGGCCGGTCGCCCAGCCCCAGCATCCGCAGCCCGTGACAGGTGGGGTGATAAGTGACGGTATACGGGTAATAGGCGCCGACATCCGTCACCTTCAGCACATCCACCAGGAACTCGGTCAGCTCGTACGTCTTGGGTACTGCGAGCGCCGCCGCGTCGGCGAGCTCCCGTCCGCGCCCCTCGGCCACCGCCTTCGCCCCGATCCGCGGATAGTTGTCCCGCACCATCGCGGCGCAGGAGCCGGACGGGGCGACCACATACTCGTAGTTCCGGAACGCACGGTCGAAGCGGCGCACCAACGGCTCGGTCGCATGGCGGTATCCGGTGTTGAACTGCGGCTGGCCACAACAGCTCTGCTCGGCGGGGAAGCCGACCGCCACCCCCAGCCGCTCCAGCAGCGCCACCACCGCCTGCCCCGTCCGCGGATGGAGCAGATCGTTGATGCAGGTGACGAACAGTGCTACGCGCACGTTGCCATCTCCTTTCGGCCGCTCCGGCCTCTGGCGGCCATCCGCTTCCGCGGTACATGATCACCTGTCGGCTCATCCTGCCCCAGCTGCAGGCCCAGGAGAAGAACCAGGAGCGGAGGACCATGTCGAGTGCCGAGCACATAGCCAAGGACCAGGCGCCGAGCGGTGCCCGCCCGCCGTCGCGGCTACGGCAGCTGGCCGCCGCCTCCATCGGCAACGCCGTCGAGTGGTACGACTGGTACGCGTACTCCTTCCTCGCGGTCTACTTCGCGGGGCAGGTCTTCCCGGAGGGCGTCGGCAACTCCCTGGTGCCGCTGCTCTCCACCTTCGCGGTCTTCGCGGTCGGCTTTTTCATGCGGCCGGTCGGCGGACTGCTGATGGGTGCGATCGCCGACCGCCGCGGGCGACGGACCGCACTGACCCTCACCATCCTGCTGATGGGCGGCGGCAGCCTGCTGGTCGCCCTCACCCCCACCTATGAAGCCACCGGAGTGCTGGCCCCGGTCGTGCTGGTCATCGCCCGTCTGGTGCAGGGCCTGTCGGTGGGCGGTGAGTTCGCGGCCTCCACCACCTTCCTCGTCGAATCGGCGGGGCCCGGCCGGCGCGGGCTGTTCTCCAGCTTCCAGTACGTGTCCACCACCGCCGGCCAGCTGCTGGCGTCCGGGACCGCGGCGCTGCTCGCGGCGCTGCTCACCGAGCAGCAGATGGGCCTGTGGGGCTGGCGGGTGGCGTTCCTCTTCGGCGCGCTGCTGAGCCTGCTGGGACTGTGGATCCGGCGCGGCGCCCAGGAGACCCTCCCCGACCCCGCACAGCAGGCGGCCGACCGCCCCGGCCTCTTCGAGGCGCTGCGCCGCCACCCCCGCCAGTCGCTGCTCATCTGCGGTATCACCGCGGGCGGCACCATCGCCTACTACACCTGGACGACCTACCTGCCCACCTACGCGCAGGTCAACGCGGGCTTCGACAAGGGCGATTCGCTCACCGTCGGCACCCTCTCGCTCGCCTTCTTCGCCCTGCTGCAGCCGCTCGGCGGCCTGCTCTCGGACCGCATCGGCCGCAAACCGCTGCTGCTCGGCTTCTCCCTGGGCTTCGCCGTCCTGGTCGTTCCGCTGCTGCACCTGGTCACCGACGCGTTCCTCTCGCTGCTGCTGGTGCAGTGCGCGGGCATGGTGCTGCTCACCGGATACACCGCGGTCGCCGCGGCCGTGAACGCCGAGGTGTTCCCCGCGCGGGTCCGGGCCGCCGGCATCGGCTTCCCGTACTCGCTCACCGTCGCCCTCTTCGGCGGCACCGCCCCGTACGTCGGCACCTGGTTCCAGCAGGCCGGCCACGCCGATCTCTTCCCCTGGTACGTGGCCGCGCTGTGCCTGGTGTCGTTCCTCGTCTATCTGACGCTGCCGGAGACAGCCCGGCAGAAGCTGGACAAGTAGCCCGGCGGACACGAAGGCGCCGCCCGTCCCGGGACAGGGACGGGCGGCGCCTTGGCCATGCGGTCTGTCAGACGAGCCAACCCACGAAGTGCAGGATGTTGGCCAGCAGGTGGGTGAGGATGTCCATGGGGATTCGTCTCCTTGAAGTCGGGGACTCAACTCTCCGGCCCAGCAAGGGATATCGACCGGAGGCGCGGTAACGGTCTGCAGCACGTCGCTTGCGCCCCGTCATCATGGCTCGTCGCTACGAGTCAATTGAAGGCCTTCCCTCTTCGATCATGCTTACCGGCGAACACTCGCTCCCACGTTCGTTTGTTCCCCTCGTGTGGAGTCTTCGCGATGTCCCATATGGCGCTCCTGCCGCCCTTTAGGGGGGCATGGAAGAGCTTGTGCGGGCATGGTGACCGTGCCGCGCGTGACCTTTCTCATTTTCGATCTCATTGCTGAAATGCAGCCGGGCGGCATTCGCCCGTAATTGACGTGCAATCAGAAGTGCCAGGCGCCCGGGCAATGGTGGACATATGCCCGGAAGTGAGATCACTGAACTCGCCGGTAGCGAAACGGTGCGTCAAGAACTCCGTATTCCCGTCGGAATCTCTCGGTGCCGGTGTCCGATTTTCACAAGACGATCACGTGTTAGCGTCCGTCGCCGCGAACCGAAAACGCGAAAGGAAACTCCGTGGGCCACCTGCACCACTTCAGCGCGGGCTGGATATCTCCGGTTCTCGCCTATGCCATGGCATGCGTGGGATCCGCCCTCGGCCTGCGCTGCACCGTAAGGGCGCGAGCGGCCGAGGGGCGCTCACGCCGCAATTGGCTGCTGACCGCCTCCGTCGCCATCGGCTCCGGCATCTGGACCATGCACTTCATCGCCATGCTCGGATTCGGGGTCACCGGCAGCCCGGTCCACTACGACGTCCCGCTGACCGTGCTCAGCCTGCTGATCGCCATGGTGGTCGTCGGCGCGGGTGTCTTCACCGTCGGCTACGGCACCCCCGGACTGCGCTCGCTGCTGCTCGGCGGTCTGGGTACCGGCGTCGGTGTGGCCGCCATGCACTACCTGGGCATGGCGGCCATGCGCCTGCACGGGCACGTCGGCTTCGACCCGGGCCTGGTCGCGCTCTCGGTCGTTATCGCCGCCGGCGCCGCCACCGCCGCCCTGTGGGCCGCGCTCAGCGTGCGGGGCACCGTCGGGGCGGCCGTCGCCTCCCTCGTCATGGGGCTCGCCGTCAGCAGTATGCATTACACCGGAATGAGCGCTGTGCGCATCGAATTGACGCCCAGTCGAGCGCCGTTGAGCGGTGTCACTGCAATGGAATTCATCTTTCCGCTGGCCGTCGCACTCGGTTCATTTCTCTTCCTCACAGCGGCCTTTGTCGCTTTGTCCCCGACCGCCCGCGAGCGTGCCGCAGCCGCCTCCGTTGATTCGCTGGGCGAGCACTGAACTCCCCACCTCGCCCGACCTGTTGAGGAATTCATGCACACACGACAGACCCCGGACCATTCCGGGCCCGCAGGGGAGGCCCCGCCGCCCGGGAACGGCCGCCCCAGACATGCGCTGCCCGCAGTTGCCAAGCCCCGGAAAATCGCCGCGGATTACCGTATTGGCCTGATGCCCCGATCGGTGCGCGCGAAGATCGTCGCGCTGCTCATGGTTCCCGTGGTGTCCCTGATCGCCCTCTGGGCGTTCGCCACCGTCACCACCGCGCGGAACGTCTCCGATCTCCAGCGGCTCAAGGACGTCAACGCCACCCTCGTCGCCCCGGTCGGGGACTTCGTCTCCGCCGTACAGGAAGAACGCAGCGCCGCGGCACGCGCCCTCGCCTCCCCCGATCCCGGACGACAGCAGACGCTGCGGGAACGGCAGCGGGCCACCGACTCCGCCGCGGTCGCCCTCCGGGACGGCATCACCTCCGGAAGTGCCGACGCGGAGACCGTCGACCCCCAGCTGCCCGGCCGTATCGACCGGCTGCTGCACGACGCCGACGGGCTGCCCGCGCTGCGCGGACGCGTCGACGGCCACCGGCCCGACCGGGACCGTCTGGTCGCCGGCTACACCGGCGTCGTCGAGGACGGTCTCGCCACCGTCGGTGCGCTGACCGGCCTGGAGAAGACGGCGGTCTCCTCGGAGGTGCGGGTCGTTCTGGAACTCTCCCGGGCCCGCGAGGCGCTCGCCCGGGAGGACGCGGTCCTCGGCGCCGCCCAGCTTTCCCGCCGGATGTCACCGGGGCAGTTCGACGCGTTCACCGGTGCGGTGCACACCCAGCGCGCACTGTTCACCGCCGCGGTCGACGACCTGCGGCCCCAGGACGCCGCGGCCTACCACCGGATCCTGGACGGCGCGGCATACCGTGAACTGCGCGCCGCCGAGAACGCCGTACGGGACGCCGGCGCGGGCACCGCGGCTGCCACGGCCGTCTCCGCCGTGCACTGGACCGATATCAGCGACACCGTCCTGCGCGACCTGCGTGGCGCACAGCGGGCCGCGAGCACCGGGGCGGCCCAGGACGCCGACCCGCTGTCCGCCGGCACCCTCGGCGGACCCGGTATGGCCGTCGGCCTGGGCCTGGCCGGTGTCCTGCTCTCGCTCCTCATCTCTGTCAAGATCGGCCGTCGGCTGGTCGTCGAGCTGGAGGAGCTGCGCAACTCCGCGCTGCGGGTCGCCCGCCGGGATCTGCCCGCCTCGATGCGGCTGCTGCACGCGGGCAAGAAGGTGGACATCGATGCCGTCGCCCCACTCGGCCCGCGCGGCACCGGCCGCGACGAGGTGGGGCAGGTCGGCGAGGCCCTGGTGGCGGTGCACCGCGCCGCGCTCCAGGCGGCGGCCGGCCGCGCCGAGGCACTCAGTGGTATCTCCGGTGTCTATGTGAGCCTCGCGCGGCGCAGCCAGCTGCTGCTGCACCGCCAGCTCGCCCTGCTGGACACCATGGAACGCCGTACCGAGGACCCGGTGGAACTGGAGGACCTCTTCCGGCTCGACCATCTCACCACCCGGATGCGACGGCACGCCGAGAGTCTGATCATCCTCTCCGGCGCCGCGCCGGGCCGCGGCTGGCGCCATCCCGTGCCGCTGCTGGATGTGGTACGCGCGGCCGTCGCCGAGGTGGAGGACTTCCCGCGGGTCGAGGTGCAGGCCCTCGTCGACACCCGGCTGATCGGCGGTGCGGTCGCCGACCTCACGCATCTGCTGGCCGAACTCGTCGAGAACGCGGTGATGTTCTCGCCGCCGCAGACCAAGGTGCAGGTGCGCGCCGAACGGGTCGGTTCCGGTATCGCCGTGGAGATCCACGACCGCGGCCTCGGTATGGACAAGGAGGCACTCGACGAGGCCAACCGCCGTATCCAGGACGCCGAAGAGGTCGACCTGCTGGACACCGAACAGCTCGGTCTCTTCGTCGTCAACCGGCTCGCCCACCGCCGGCACGTCAAGGTGGCCCTCCAGCCCTCGCCGTACGGCGGCATCACGGCCGTGGTGCTGGTGCCCGACGCCCTGCTCGCCGCAGGAGCGGACGAGGAGTCGCCGGACGCGCGCAGCGCGGAGCCGTCCGAGGAGAGCGCCTCGCTCTTCCACCCGCGGCGGCCGGCCGCACACCGGCCACTGCCGGCTGTGGCGCCACGCCGGGACGCGCTCCCGCCCGCCGCGGACGGCACAGCGGCACAGAGGCCTCCGGCCGAGCACCGCACACCCGCACCCGCCGCCCCCGCACCGCCGTCCGACGCCGCGGCAGACCCGGACGCCGCTCTGCCGCGCCGGGTGCGCCAGGCCAACCTGGTGCCCGAGCTGCGGACGAGTCCGGAGAAGCAGCCCGAGTGGGTGCCGCGCACCGAGGGCCGGCCCGCACCGCACCGTTCCCCGGAACGGGCCCGCGCCACCATGGCGTCGCTGCGCGCCGGCTGGGCGCGCGGCCGTGGGGCCACACCTCCGCCGCAGTCCCCGCAGCCGGCGCCGTCGGAGCAGCCGCAGCCGCAGCCGCAGCCGCACCCGCAGGACCCGCGGCAACCGAACGCGACGAACGACAATCCGTCACGAGGAGAAGAAACACCATGACCGGCGACCAGCAGCTGTCCGGCGAACTCAACTGGCTTCTCGACGACCTGGTCTCCCGTGTGCTGGAGATCCGCTCCGCCGTGGTGCTCTCCGGCGACGGCCTGGCCGTCGGTACGTCCAGCGGACTGACCCGTGACGACAGCGAGCGCTTCGCGGCGATCGCCTCCGGCTTCCACAGCCTCGCCAAGGGAGCGGGCCGGCACTTCGCGGCCGGCCAGGTCATCCAGACCATGGTCGAGCTGGAGGGCGGCTTCCTCTTCGTGGTGGCGGCCGGCGACGGCTCGTGTCTGTCGGTGTTCGGCGACGCCGAGGCCGATATCGGCCTGGTCGCCTACGAGATGGCCCGGCTCGTCAAGCGGGTCGGCGCACACCTCGGTACCCCCGCGCGCGCCGGATCGGAGTGACCGGCCTGCCATGACCGACTCCACCCCGCGCTGGTACGACGACGAAGCGGGGCCGATGGTCCGGCTCTATGCAATGACCGCCGGGCGGGCCCGGCCGAGCAGTGCGGCCTTCGACCTGATGGCCGTGGTGCAGGCCGAGCCCCGGCCGGACGAGGGCCCCACGCTGTCGCCCGAGCAGCACACGATTTTCACGCTGTGCGGCGAACGCCCCCGCCCGGTTGCCGAGGTCGCCTCCGACTCCGGGCTGCCACTGGGCGTGGTCCGGGTGCTGCTGAGCGATCTCCTGGCCGAGGGGCTGATCCGCGTCAACCGCCCCGTGCCGCCCGCCCAGTTGCCCGACGCGCACATACTCAGGGAAGTGATCGATGGACTCCGCGCGCTCTGACTCCTTCATGGCCCTCAAGATCCTGGTGGCCGGCGGGTTCGGCGTGGGCAAGACGACCCTCGTCGGTTCCGTCAGCGAGATCCGCCCGCTCAACACGGAGGAACGGCTGACCGAGGCCGGCCGCCCCGTGGACCGGCTCGATGGGGTCAAGCAGAAGACCACGACGACCGTGGCCATGGACTTCGGACGGATCACCATCCACGACGACCTGGCGCTGTATCTGTTCGGCACGCCGGGACAGGACCGGTTCTGGTTCCTGTGGGACGAGCTGGCGCAGGGTGCGCTCGGCGCGGTGGTACTCGCCGACACCCGGCGGCTCGCCGACAGCTTCGCGGCCATCGACTACTTCGAGCACCGCAGCATCCCGTTCGTCGTCGCCGTCAACTGCTTCGACGGCGTCCGCGCCCACCGGGCGCAGGAGGTGGCACGGGCCCTGGACCTCGATCCGGAGACCCCGGTGCTGCTGTGCGACGCCCGGGAGCGCGCGTCCTGCAAGGAGGTGCTGATCGGTCTGGTGGAGCACGCGGCCTCGGCCTACGAGGCGAGGCTGCCCGCCAACTCCGTTTCCCCATAGGTCTGTTGAGGGTCCTCCGCAAGCAGTCTGCGCATGCCGACGGCCGCGGCACGGCCCGCCCGGTTGGCGCCGATGGTGCTCGCCGACGGCCCGTAACCGACGAGATGCACCCGCGCGTCACGGAGCGTGCGGGTGCCCGCCATCCTGATGCCGCCACCCGGCTCGCGCAGCCGCAGCGGGGCGAGATGGTCGAGGGCGGGGCGGAAGCCCGTCGCGTAGAGGATCACATCGGCCCCGACCGTGCGCCCGTCGCCCCAGACCGCCCCGGTGGGCGTGAGGCGCTCGAAGAGCGGCAGCCGCTCCAGCACGCCGCTCTCCCGGCCCCGCCGGATCGCCTCGGTCATCGGCAGCCCGGTCACGCTCATCACGCTCCGGGGCGGCAGCCCCTGCCGGACCCGCTCCTCCACCAGCGCGACCGCCGCCCGGCCCTGCTCCGCGCCGAACGGTCCCGCGCGGAACACCGGCGGCCGACGGGTCACCCAGGTGGTGGCCGCCGCGACCGGCGCGATCTCCAGCAGCTGCTGTACAGCCGACGTCCCGCCGCCCACCACCACGACCCGCGCCGCACGGAAATCCTCCGGGCCCCGGTACTGCGCACTGTGCAGCTGACGGCCGCCGAAGACCTCCTGCCCGGGGAACCGCGGCCAGAACGGCCGGTCCCAGGTCCCGGTCGCATTGATCAGCGCCCGCGCCGTGTAATCCCCCTCCGACGTCTCGACCAGCAGCCGCTTGTTCTCGCCCTCGCGCACCGCCGGCACGCTCACCGGCCGGTGCACCCGCAGCCCGAAGGTCCGCTCGTAGCTGTCGAAGTACGCGCCGATCACCTCGGACGACGGGCGGCGCGGATCGGCGCCGGTCAGCTCCAGGCCCGGCAGCGCATGCATCCCGTGCACCTTGTCGTACGTGAGCGTGGGCCACCGGAACTGCCAGGCACCTCCGGGGTGTGGCGAGTGGTCGAACACCACGAAGTCCCGGTCCGGCTCAAGGCCGACCCGCCGCAGATGAAACGCGGCAGCCAGGCCGGCCTGCCCGGCACCGACCACCACGACCCCGACCTCACGCACCCCGCTGTAGTTCATGTTTCTACTAACCAGGGGGGAGGGGCAGGTCTTCCCGCCGGGCGGATCGGCCCTTCCCGGGCTCCGGCCCGGCCACTCCGTACGAGGCGGGTGATCCACCGCTCGTCCCCGGGACGCCGCCGGGACGCCGCCGGGAGCGCCGTGGGCCACGGTGGCCCGCCGGCCGAGGGGCGGAGGTAGCCGGGCCGAGGGAGGGCAGTGGCCGGGTCGAGGGGAGGCAGCACTGCGCTTCATCGGCCCGGCCACCGTGATCCATATGACGCTCAGCGACCGCCGGCGATCAGCAGCGGTGCACCACCCGGCGCGGACGCCGGCCGGCCATTGGCCGCCGGTACGCCGTCCAGCGGAGCGGGGCCCGCATCCAGCAGCCCCCGGGCGGCAAGCTCCGGCCGTACGCCTTCACCGAACCAGTAGGCCTCCTCCAGGTGCGGATAGCCGGAGAGGATGAAGTGCTCGATGCCCAGGGAGTGGTACTCCTCGATCCGGTCGGCCACCTCGGCATGGCTGCCGACCAGCGCGGTGCCCGCGCCACCCCGCACCAGACCCACCCCCGCCCACAGATTGGGCGAGATCTCCAGCCTGTCGCGCGAACCGCCGTGCAGCGCCAGCATCCGCTGCTGCCCCACCGACTCGCTCTTGCCCAGCGCCTGCTGCGCGGCCGCCACCGTCTCCGGATCGAGGTCGTCCAGCAGCCGGCCGGCGGTCGCCCAGGCCTCCTTCGACGAGTCCCGTGAGATCGTGTGCAGCCGAATGCCGAACCGGACCGTACGCCCTTCCTTCTCCGCCAGCCCGCGAATCCAGTCGATCTTCTTCTTGACCTCCTCGGGCGGTTCGCCCCAGGTGAGGTACACATCCACATTCCGGGCGGCTACCGGCCCCGCGGCCGCGGACGAGCCGCCGAAGAAGATCTGCGGCAACGGGTCCGGCGGCAACGCGGTCAGACCGCCCTCGACCTGGTAGTGCTCGCCCTGGAAGTCGAACGGCCGGCCACCCCACACGCCCCGAACGATCTGCAGGAACTCATCGGTACGGGCATACCGCCGGTCATGGCCGAGATGATCGCCGAACCGCTTCTGCTCGGTCGAGTCACCGCCGGTCACCACATTCAGCAGCAGCCGCCCGCGCGAGATCCGCTGATAGGTTGCCGCCATCTGCGCCGCCAGCACCGGCGAGACCACCCCCGGCCGGAACGCGACCAGGAACTTCAGCCGCTCGGTGACCTGGGTGAGCGCCACCGTCGTCAGCCAGGCGTCCTCGCACCATGTACCGGTCGGGGTGAGTACCGCCTCGAACCCCAACTGCTCTGCTGCCTTGGCGATTTGGGCCAGATACTCGATATCCGGGGCCCGTACCCCGCTCACCGGGGTGATGCGGTCCCGCCGGATCCCGCCGTCGGTGTAGGCATGCCGGTCGACGAGGGTCCGCCCGTCGCCGCCGGTCGGGAGAAACCAATGCAGGTGTACGGACATCTCAGTGGGCCTTTCCATAGGTACGCGGCGCCGTGCCCGAAGGCGGCAGGTCACCGTTGAAACGGGGGTCGACGAACGTCCCGAAGTCGAAGGAGCGGGGGATCAGCTTCAGCGCCGCGAACGAATCGACGATCTGCTGCTCGGAGGCGATGGCGGCCTTGTCCACGGCCACCGCGACCGCCGTCCCCCGGGTGCGCTTGACCGCGTCCAGCGCCACGTTGTCCGGCAGTCCGGTCTCCTTCGCCCAGGCCTTCGCCCAGACGTCGGGGTGCTTGAACACCCAGTCCTGTGCCCGCCGCAGCCGGTCGGTGTAGTCCTTGAGTGCCGCCGACTTCTTCTTGTCGTCCAACGCGGCAGGCGCGGCGACCTGGAAGCCCAGCCCGTTGACGACCCCCCGCCCGGTGGTCAGCACCCGGGCATCGGCCTGGTCCAGGGCCTGCGAGGTGTACGGGTCCCACACCGCCCAGGCATCCACCTTCCCCCGGGTGAATGCGGCGAGCGCATCGGCCGGCTGAAGGTAGTTGAGCGTGACGTCCTTCGGCGTCAGCCCGGCCTTCTTCAGCGAGGCGATGAGCTGGTAGTGCGCCGAGCTGCCCTGGGCCACGGCGATCGACTTGCCCTTCAGCTGCGACGGCCGCTTGAGCGGGGAGCCCTTCTTCACCAGGATCGCCTCGCCGTCCGACCTGCTGTGCGTCCCGGCGATCACCTTGATCTTCGACTTCGCCGCGGCGGCGAAAACGGGCGGGGTATTGCCCACCGCGCCGACATCCACCGCCCCGGCGTTGACGGCCTCCAGCAGCGGCGGACCCGACGTGAACGTCGACCACTTGATCTTGTACGGAAGGTCGTCCAGCTCTCCGGCGGCCCGCAGCAACGCCTCCGAACCGCCTTTCTGATCACCGACGTTGAGGGTCAGTGAGCCCTTTCCATCGGTTCCGCTCCCGCTCCCGCTCCCGTTCCCGCCGGCCCCCTCGGCCCGCGACGCACCACCGCAGGCGGCCAGCAGCAGGGTGAACGGAAGCAGCAGGGCGGCTGGGGCGAGGTGGCGTGCTCTCATGGGGTGTCCGTTTCGGTCTTGGTGTGGTGGAGCGATCGGTGCGTGTGGCCGGTGTTCGTGTGGTGGAGCGATCGGTGTGCGTGTGGCCGGGGGAGTGGTGGTCTGGTCCCGGCGTGGTCAGGCAGCAGCGGCGGATCCGTCGTCGGTGGCCTCCGCGGGGGCAGCCCCACCCGCCACGCCGTCCGCGTCGTCCAGGCTGTCCGTACTGCCCTCCACACCGAGGCGGTCGAGCAAACGGGCGCGCAGGGCGCCGAACCGCGGATCGGAAATATCGCGCGGCCGCGGCAGATCCACCGTGGTCCCGTACGCGATCCGGCCGCCCTCCATCACCAGCACCCGGTCGGCGAGCAGCAATGCCTCCTCCACGTCATGGGTGACCAGCAGCACCGCGCAGCCCCGCTCCCGCCACAGCTCGGCCACCAGGCGCTGGGCCTTGATCCGGGTCAGCGCGTCGAGCGCACCGAACGGCTCGTCGAGCAGCAGCAGATCGGGCTCCCGTACCAGCGCCCGGGCGAGCGAGGCGCGCTGCGCCTCACCACCGGAGAGCGTCTTGGGCCAGGCATCCGCCCGATGGCCGAGCCCGACCTCGTCCAACGCCCGTACCGCAGACGCACGTTCGGGGCGCCCCGGCAGCCCCAGCAGGACATTGCGCCAGACCCGCTTCCAGGGCATCAGTCGCGGCGCCTGGAACGCCACGGCCTTACGGCGCGGCACCAGCACCTCACCCTCGATCTCCCGGTCCAGCCCGGCCAGCACCCGCAGCAGGGTCGACTTACCGCAGCCGCTGCGTCCGAGCAGCGCCACGAACTCGCCCGGCTGAACGGTCAGTTGCAGATCGTCGATGACGGCGCGGTCGCCGAAGGCGCGCACCAGCCCCGCCACCTGTACGGCGGCACCGGAAGGCGCGGAGCGCGGGCCCTCCTCGGTCGCGAGGTCGGTCACTGACCCGTGAACGTCGGTCGCCATTGCAGCAACAGCCTTTCGAGGGTACGGACGAGGAAGTCGGCGATGAGCCCGAGGATCGCGTAGACCACCAGGCACACCACGATCACGTCGGTGCGGAAGAATTCCCTGGCCTGGTTCATCAGGAAGCCGAGGCCGTCATCGGCATTGACCTGTTCCCCGAAGACCAGCGCGAGCCAGGCGGTGGCCAGCGAGTAGCGCAGCCCGGTCATGGCGCCCGGCGACGCACCCGGCAGCACCACATGCCGGATCAGCCCCCATCGGCTCAGCCCGAGCGATGTCCCGGCCTCCACCAACTGGGCATCCACGCCACGGATACCGGCATAGACATTCAGATACAGATGGAAGGCCACACCCAGCGAGATCAACGCGATCTTGGGCGCCTCACCGATGCCCAGCCAGATGATGAAAAGCGGAATCACGCCCACCCACGGGATGGAGCGCAACATCTGCACAGTGGCGTCGACAAGGTCCTCGCCGAGCCGCGAAAGCCCCGAGGCGAGCGCCAGCACCACGCCGGTCACCCCGCCCAACAACAGCCCGACCGCGACCCGTTGGAGAGAAACCAGCATCGCCGACGGCAGCGTTCCGTCCGAGACCAGATCCCCGGCGGTGGCAGCGATGGTGCCGGGCGACGCCAGGATGTCTTCCGCCAGCGCACCACTCGCGCTGAGCACCTGCCACAACACCAGCAGCGCGACGGGCCCCACCGTACGACGCAACCACCGCGGCACCGACCGCCGCCGCCCCGAGACCGGAACGACACGGGCGAGCTCCGGCTGGCCGCCACGGGAAGCGGACTCCACCCCCGCCTCCACACCCTTGGAGAACGAAGGCCGCGCCGCTTCAGCGGATATATCGGGTGGGGCATGGCCGGGCACGGCCTGGTCGAGAGTCATGAATGCTCCACGAGGAGGTGAACTGGGGGAGGGGGAGGGAGAAGCGAAGGGAAGCGAAGAAAAGCGAAGAAAAGCGAAGAGAGAGGAGCAGAGAGGGAGCGGAGAGGAGAGAAGGCGCGCCGTCACACGCCAGGACGCACCATGCCAATGCGCCCGGCCAGCAGCAAAAACACCGCCAACGGACAGTCCCGACAGGACCGACAGGACCGACAGGCAAAAGGTCCGGCAAGAATCGTGAAAGCCGAAATACCGCGAGGTCCGCAAATACCGCTCAGAGCCGCGGAGAACCGCAGAGAACCGCGAAGGGCCAACCCCTAAAGAAGCGGTATCAGCGTCGACACCGGCGGCATCTACGCCGCCAACAGCATCAGTGACAGCAGCGCATCAGCAACGGCCGCCGCGGCGACACGCGGCAGAGGCCACCCGCACCAGGTCGATGTGACCGCGCGTGGTGAGCAGGGCTGATGTAGACATGCCGCTGAACGTAGCGGTGCGCTCCGAGAGGGGTCAAACGTCATCTCGGCTGGTGGACCGTTGTTGCCGGAGCATTGAGGCAGCATTGCGGACAACACCCGCGGGGGTGCGGACGAGGGCGGGTCGTCCATACGAAAATGAACGCATGAGCACCGCATTCACCACCCGCACCCTTGACGTCACCACCGGCTCGACGGAAACCGTCACCGACCTCACCGCCGACTGTGCCGCTTTCCTCCGTGAGGCGGCAGACGGCCGCGACGGCCTGCTGAACATTTTCGTGCCGCACGCGACGGCCGGCATCGCCGTACTGGAAACCGGCGCCGGCAGCGACGAAGACCTTTTGGCCGCATTGCACGACCTCCTGCCCGCCGACAACCGCTGGCGCCACCGCCACGGCAGCCCGGGCCACGGCCGAGACCACGTCCTGCCCGCTCTCGTCCCACCCCACGCGACCCTCCCCGTCGTAGCGGGCCGCATGGAGCTGGGCACCTGGCAGTCCGTCTGCCTGGTCGACACCAACGTCGACAACCCCAACCGCCAGGTGCGGTTGAGCTTTTTCGGCCAGGGATTCGCGTAGGTGGGACTGAATCGGTGGCGTTCGGCCCCGCCCAAACGATCGTGGCGGGCCACGACTCTGCACGGTCGTGTGTCGGAGCTGAACCCGCGACATCTACGTCGGGAACGAGGAACGCGCAGGTCGCCTCCCTGTTGAAGATGACGTTTGCACAGCTCAGAGCATTGTTCTCGGTTGGTCTGGGAGGCCTATTGGGGCTTTGGGTGAGGATCTCTATGCAGGAGCCGGTAGTTGGCACGGAGAGATCGCGGTCATTCCCAGAGGTGACGGTGCATCATCTCGATGGCACGTGGCTTGGGCAGCGATCGATCGGTCCCGCGGATATGGCACCCCGAGGTTCATCCCGCTGTCGGTCGTGATCGGGGGGAGGCGCAGATCGTGGAACATCGGCTGCGTGGTCGGATCGGCGCGGCTGCCACGCACCGGGTGCCTGCCCGGTGCCCCGAGCTGACCAGCGGCACGGCAGGCCGACATCCCGGACGGTGACCGGACAGCGAGAACTCACCCGCGCCCAGCCGTGACCGGGGGCCGCCGTGTCTGACTCGGCCCCCGGCGGTCCGGGCGGCGACGGCGCTGACAGGAAGCGGGGCCGGGCGGGGTGGCTCGGGGCGTCAGCTGCCGAAGGGGATGTCCCGAGGGGTGGCCATCCGGCGGGTGTCCGGGTGGGCCTTCACATAGTCCGTGACGTACGAGAGCGACTCCCGCACCGCGCTGTCGTCCGTGCCGCAACCCTTCGGGCCGCTGACGCCGTCCGGGTAGCACGACATCCGGTTGCCGTAGATCAGGCTGTCCACGGCGGCGTTCCCGCCGGAGGAGTCAAGCAGGGTGGCGGCACGGTCCCCGTCCCCCTTGCTCACCGTCCAGCCGACGGTCAGGCCGAGCTCTCCGGCGTCCCGGGCCTTCCTGCCGGCCTCCAGTTCCTTCCGGATGCTGCCGAACTTCAAGGCCATGTTGAACAGGCCGTTGTCCATCACGCGCTGGTTGCCGGGGACGTTCGGCCCGTGCTCGGCGAAGCCGTCCCGGACCTTCGCGTAATCGCCGCTGAAGCTGACCGCTTCCTTGGAGTTCAGGTCAGCGAGGGCGGTCTTCCAGCCGCTGCCGCCCTCCTTGCCGTAGAAGCCGTAGAGCACCCGAATGCCCTTGCTCTCCAGCTTCTTGCGCGCCATGTCCCGCAGCCCGGCCACGGAGCAGTGGCGCCACTTGGGGTCGTTGCTGTCGCACCAGTCGGGGTTCTTCATGTCCAGCCAGACGAAGGAGGCCTGACGCCCTTGCTCATGCTCCTTCGCCACCTGGTCGAACATGGCCGACATGGGGTCGCCGTAGCTGGTGAGAGTGCCGTCGTGGTCGGCCCACCAGCCCTTGCGCCAGGCCGTTGCGTCCATCTCCAGCGCGTTGGCCCCGTTCGCGAGTGCCCTGGTCACACCGCCCGTGGTCAACACCCGGTGGGCGATGGCCCAAGTGGGGCGCTGCTCGGTGGTGCCGGGCGCGGGCTCGGAGGGCTTGTCCTCCGGTGTGGCCATCGCGGCTCCGGTGCCCAGGGTGGCTGCGGAGGCGACCAGAGCCAGCGGCAGCAGTATGGCGCGAAGCGGACGTGGGGCGGCCATGAGGATGGTCCTTTCCGTTGCACGGGCCAGGTGTGGTGGCGGCCCGTGTGCTGTGCGGTGACTGTCTGCGTTACAGACAGGCGGCGGGTCAACTGCCCGCCGGTGCAGCACTGTACGATTAAGTTACCCATCAGTAAATAGACTGGCCGGCCGCACGCGTCCGCCCCCGTTCGAGGCAAGGGAGCGGAACTTGTCGACGGTGCCCATGGGCCCCGCGTCCCCGGAGGTGCACTCGACGACTGTCGAGTGCGGTGGGAATCGCAAGGTGCGCGGGCCGATCAGGGCCGCCACGGCGGGACTGTTATGCACGGCCAACTCCACGAAATAGACGCGGAATTGTGCGTACGGTTTACCGATCAATAGCGTGATTTATTGCACCCGAGGTGAGCGGTCACGGTGACGCCAGAGCCTGGAGTGATCTCGTGCCGGGTGCGGCCTTCGTCGGCGTCCACCCGGAGCAGGCGAGCGAAGCGCCAATCGCCGAGGAGCGAATTCCAGATGAGATGCCGCGAAATCTCCGTACCCTGCATGCGGCGTCAGCGGGAGGACGTCCTCACGGCCATCTGCTCAAATCTTTGACCTTGAACAAAGCGAAGAGGGTCCGCCAGCGAGCTGACGGACCCTCTTGCCGGAATCGAGGTCAGCCCGAAACCTGCACGGCTTGCGCATAGCGCTGTGCTGCCGTCAGGACTGCAGCATGTGCCTGCTCAGGGCCAACAGTGATGCGAACACCTTCGCCGGGATATTCCCGGACGATGACCCCATCCAGTAAGGCGCATCGACGGAACACGTGTGCCTTCTGACCGAGCGGGAGCCACACGTAGTTGCCCCTGCTCGGCCACGAGCAGACCCCCACCGATCGCAGTGCCTCTTCCAGCCTGGTGCGTTCCGCCTGGATCCCGGCAGTGCGCTCCCGGAGGGCGGGCTGTTCCCGAAGAGCGGCAACGGCGGCCAGCTCCGCAGCACGAGTGACGGAAAACGGGATGGCGGCTTTGCGGGCCCGCTCGCAAAGGGTCCGAGAGGAAGAGAGGGCGTACCCAACGCGCAAGCCGGCGAGCCCGTAGGCCTTGGAAAAGGTACGAAGTAGGGCCAGCCGACGCCCGAGACGTAACAGGGTCATGTCATATGGATCCGCTTCCTCGTCGAATTCGATGTATGCCTCGTCCAGAATCACGGTGACGGCGGCCGGCAGCCTTTCGAGGCTGTCCAGCAGCTCGTCGCGTGGAATCCGGAGGCCAGTCGGATTGTGCGGGGAGCACAGGATGACGACCTTGGTCCGGGGGCTTACGTGTTTGAGCATCTCCGGTAGATCGTGATGCCCCCGGGGAGTGAGAGGTACCGCGACAGCCGCTGCTCCTGTCGAAGCGATCAGTATCGGATAGGCATCGAAGCCAGGTGTGGCGTACAGCACTTCGTCGCCCGGCGAACACAATGCCAGCAGCAGTTGCTGCAGCACTCCTGCGCTGCCGGCGCCGACCAGGATTTGCCGCGGACCGACCGCGTAGTGCTCGGAGAGCGCGGCAGCGAGCTGGCCAGGGTAGGGGGAGGGATACCGGTTTGCGTGGGTCATGCCGCACTGCAGTGCCGTGAGGGTTCTCGGAGCAGGTGGGGAGAACACCTCATTGTTTGAGAGATCCCAGGTCAAGCCGTCCTGTTCGTGCAGCTCGGGGTCCTCTTGGCGGTAAAGCGGCACCTTGTCGATCTGCGCTGCACGCGTGGTGAGAGAATGGTGCACCTGAAGTCCTTCGTATTGGGTGCAGTCACCTACGCCGTACCGTGAACGAGCAAGAACTGAGGGTGCGGCGTGGAGTCACCAGCAGGTGGTGGCAGGTGTATGACCTCGACGTCCCGGAAGCCGGCATCGGTGACGACGGTGGCGTAGTCATCGACGCTCCAGTAGTAATCACGGAGGGTCAGTTCCCCGTGCTCGGTTGCGAGCACGGTCGTCATGGGATCGCCCGAAGCGTATGTGCGGTCAGGTTCGCCGTTGCGGAGCGTTTTGAACTGGATTCCGACACTGTCCGGGTCGGTGTTCAGCATGGCGAAGACGGCGTTGGGGCGCAGTACTCGCTGTATCTCCTTGCAGGCCTCCAGCATGGCCCTCCGATCCGCGATCTGCATGAACACGAAGCAGGACATGCAGGCACCGGCGCTGGAGTCGGGAAGGAAGGACATCCGTCCTGATGCGATGTGCTGGTGGTTGACTCGCGAGTGAGGATGCTTCTGAGCGGCCAGGTTCACCATGGACTTCGAGGTGTCCACGGCGAGGACCGGATGGTCGAACGCGGCGGCGACGTGTTGTGCCACGAAGCCGGGGCCACAACCGTAGTCGATGACGGTGCCCTTGCCGACCTTGCCCAGTCCGAGGACGTCGAAGACCGCTGGGTATCCCATGGTCTGCCAGTCGGCCGCTTCGACGCTGTGCGAGTAATCCTGCGCAGACGAGGAGGTCTCCCAATTGGTATGCATCGGCGTTCGCCTCTCGTGAGTTCTATTCAGAGCTGAGGAGAGAGTTTTCGAGGGCAGACCATAGGTCCTGAGGTTCGAGGAGCCGCCCTGGCGCAAGAACAGGGTCGAGTACGCAGGCGGCGATCCCTTGCGCGTGGCATTCGGACAGCTCATCCACCACGTCGTCGTCAAGACCTGATCTGCTCAGTGGGGGAAGCTGCGCGGCGTCCAGGAGGCCATGCACGGACGTGCCGCCGGCGGTCGCCAGGCCGCCGGCGGGGGCACAGCCTGCTGCGACTACGACGAGCCGGGTCGCTCTGCCGGAGTCCAGCATGCACCGCCCGGCGGAGAATGCCTCGGCCCGAGACGACAGGGTGTCTTGAGCAACGAACAGAGCACTGACTTCCGGCGAATGATGCCGAGCTGCGGCTTTCAGGACTTCCATGACGTACAACGCGGAGAGGGAGACGGCGCTGTGGACACCGTGCACGCGCTCGGCCCAGGGCTCGTGCCAGCAGCACAGCAGACAGACGCGGGCTCGCTGGTCGGGATTGAGGTGAGCCGTGAAGGTTCCTTCGGACTCGCTGACACGGGCGCCGGAGGACAGATACCGAAGCTGGTCCGCGAACCATGCGTGTGCGTGGTCAGTGGCGTCGGGGCTAGAAAGCTGCATTGCGACATTCTCCGGAGAGGTAGCTTCTGACGTTGTCGAGGACCTCGTGCAGATTTTCTTGACGGGCGCGCTCGGTGTACCAGGCGACCCCCGGTGTCAGAAGAGTGTTCGGCACCGCGGTCAGCGCAGGGACAAGATCATCAGGGGTGTCGTCCAGTGCGACGCCACCGAGCTTTCCGGCGCGGTGTCGTTGCACCAACGCCTCCACGTCAATGACGGAGTGGCGCGAGACGCTGATCACGATGGCATCCGGACGCAGGTTGGAGATCAGGTCGGCCGACAGCAGATGGGCCGTGTCCGGCCTGGCCGGCACCTGCACGGAAATGACGTCGCTGCGGCGGACAAGCTCGTCCAGCGGCACGATGTCGATTCCCGGCACCGGTGTGCCGCTGCTGTTCGTGCCGAGGACGCGCATGCCCAGTTGCGCGGCCTGCTTGGCGACGGCTTGCCCGATGCGACCGACGCCAAGCAGCCCCAGCACGAGCTCTCCGGACTCTCGCCCGCGGTAGGGAACGTAGCGATGCTGGACACCGGCAGATGCTGCGGCGTGAGCTGGTAGCAGCTTGCGGCGGAGCGCGGCCACACACGTCAGGGCGTGGTCAGCCACGGAAGCCACCGAGTATTGCGGACAGTGCGAGACACTGATGCCCAGCTGACGGGCTGCCGCCAGGTCCACCTGGTCAGTGGCGGACAACACGGTGGCGATGTGCTTGAGGTGCCTGGCCTTGTAGAGGAGCTCTCGGGTGAGGCGGGTCCACTCGACGATGACGATATCGGCGTCGGCCAGGCGTCGTGCAGCTTCAGCCGGGTTCGGCCGGTCGTAGTACACCTTCACCGGGCCGAGTTCGGCGAGCGAACGCAAGAACCCGGTGGTGATGTACGTGGGCTCGTCGAGGTAGACGATGCGCGGTTCGACGCTGTCGCTGGTCTCGGTCATGCCTGGAAGTCTTCGTTGGCTCCGATGACCGTCCGCAGGTGCCGGCATGCGCCGACGAACCAGTCGCACGGACGGGCGAGAGCGAACCGGATGTACTGGGATCCGGTTTCGTGGTCGGCCCAATAGAAGTGGTCCCCTGGGAGGATGCCCAAGTGGTCCTGGCCCAGCGCTTCAACGACGTGCTCACTGCGGAGTGTGGCGTGGTCGATGCGCGTCCACTCGACGCTCACGGTGCTCTGCGGGAACGCAGGCGCGAAGATGCTGCCCTGCAAGGCGTCGCGCAAGGCCTGCCGGTTCGAGCGGATAACGCTCCATATGGTCTCGTCGAGACCATTACGTTCCGTGTCGCGAACATAGGAGGTTAAGAGTCGGAGAATGAAAGGGCTGACGTTGAGCAGGATATCGTTGTGCAGTTCCAGCATGTCGTCGTAAAGATCTTTACTCACTGCGAGGATGCTGCACTTCAGGTCCTGGGTAGGCCACGTTTTGCCTGTGTCCTCGACGACGATGTAACTGACCCCAGACTTCTCCAATACCTCGTACTGATCCCAGAATGGGGAAGTGGCGAAGAAGCGGAAGGTGCAGTCGATGATGAGGATCTTACCGTGAACACGACAGTGGCCGACCACGCGCTCGAACGCGGCGGGGTCAAGGCTGAATCCCGTGGGATTATTGGGAAGCGTGAGGAAGAGTGCGTCCTCTCCCAGAGAATTCAGGAATGCCTCAAGCCGTTCCGGTGCGAATTCGTTCTCGGCGACCGGAACGAGGGGGATATTCCGGCGTTTGAGGATCGTGGCGAGGTTGTCGAAGGAGGGCTGTAGGAGTCTCACGGTCAGGCGCTTGGATGACAGGTATGTCGCGACCAAGTCCGTCGCGAGCGACGCGGAATAGCACAGGAATGTCCGCGGGTGCGTTACGGCCGAGTGCTGGCCGGCCAGAGAATAGAACGCCTGCTGGAATTCGTCTTCAGAATCGGCCTGCCGCGCCTTCTCTGCTGCATAGAAGAGATCGGGCAGTTCGGCGACGATGGATTGCTGAGTGGAGTTTTGCCCTTGATGGGCGTGGCCGTCGGCGAGGTTGAACTCCTTGTTGATTCCGATGTTCTCGTAGCGGGTGAGGTTGGTGTACCGAGCGCTTGCGGGCATCTGTCTCTCCTGGGGATCATGGTGTACTGAACGTCAGGAAATGAGGCTGATTATCTGGTTGCGCTTTCCCCTGTTGGTCACGCGAAGGAAATCGACGAACTCGACCTCGACGGTCACTTCGTTGAACAGGAACTGGGTGACCTCGTTCCGAATTCGTTCGCGAATGTCGTCCGTCATGCCCGGGCCCGGAATGCACTCGAAGGCGACCGTGTTCTTGTCCTTCTGGACGAGGCTCCAGGAATTCAGGGCCTCCCCGTACTCCATCAGGCGCGTATATCCGACATCCAGCAGGTAACCAGAGGACAGGAACCTGCCGCTGGGCAGGACGAACGAAGAGTTCCGCCGCCCCTCGAAAGATTTGAGCATTCGCATGGAGCGGCCGCAGGAGCAGAGTTTGTCGACCGGGTGAAGCGCCGCGATATCGCCCTGTCGATACCGGATCATGGGCATGGCCCAGTTGTAGAGGCAGGTCGCCACCAGGTCGCCGGTGTCCCCGTCCGGCATGGGGTTGCCTGAGTCGTCCACCACCTCCACGACCGCAATGTCCTCCCAGACGTGGTAGCCCTTGTGTGTGCACTGAGCGGCGACGGTGCCGGCCATCTCTTCGGACCCGTACTCGTCCAGGACCGGAACTCCGAAGAAGTCCGACCACTCGTTGCGTTGAGCCTGCGTCGACATTTCTGACTTAACGTTGATAACGACCAAGTTCGTACGCAGGAGTTCGACGTCTTGAGGGCTCAAGGTCCGGCGAATATCCTCCAGCCTGGAGGGATACAGCGTGAGCATGTGGGGCTTGCTGTGGAGCAGCTTTTCCCTGGCTTCGTCCAGAGGATCCAGCGTCCAGATATGCTTGAGCTGATAGCTCCCGTCCGGGAGGCTCTCCAGCGGGTACTTTCCGGTGTAGACGTAAGTCTGTACGTGATGCGACTTGTAGCCTCCCATCATCATGTCGTAGATCCGGTAGGCAGTCATGACGCGCTTGCGCATCGTCTGAGCTGAATAGGCAACGCGCACGGTCTTCCCGCTCGACCCCCCTGTGATTGCGGTGGTCAGCTCGTCCAGGGCATACCCCGCTGCGATGGTCTCCTCAGGGAAGCCCTCGATCAGTTCTTCCTTCTCCAGGACCGGGAGGAGGTGGGCGTCCTGTACCGCACGAATAGAGTGGATGTCTACGCCGGCCGCGTCGTACTTCTTGCGGTACAGCGGCACGTTGCTGTAGGCATGGCGCACCATTTTGACGAATGCTGCGTCCTGGAGTCGCTGTAGCTGCTGCCGCTCCAAGAATTGGTTACGGCGCAGTTCTCGACGTATTTCTGGAGCCTCTTCCATCAGAAGCTTGAGCTGTTCTTGATCGAAGTCCTTCATTGCGGTCTCCTGTTCAAGCGCTGTTGAGATCTCTGGCTCGCCCGGTCAAGAAGTAGTGAAATGCGAGAACTTCGCCGATTTCGAAGTCGTGATCACCTATGTGGAAGGCATGCCGCATAGGGTGTGAACTCTGCGTGAGGCCGCAGAGGGCTTGCTGCCAGCGCACGACATTGTCTGATCGGAAGTCGACCCAGGCTGTAGGGCTGCCCGGGATTTGAGGCGCTTTCGACGGCCCAGCTGAAGGCGACGATTCCTTGTCGGTGGGGTCGGTGGGAAGCGATGTGAGGTACTGGTCATCGAGCGTCAGGATTCCTAGCCCGATGGACAGGGCCTGCTGGCGCAGGTACCAGTCCGTGGCCATCAGATCCGCGCACTGCTTGGCCAAAGTATCGCTTTGGCCATCTCGTGCGCAGTGGAGGGACCCGGCTGCCTCCAGGAGCACATGGAGTTCGAAGAGATCCTTGGCGATACCTGGTCCGAGGTTTCCGCTGACTACGCTGGGCCGCCCGACTTCTTGCTCCAGGTCTCGCATTTGCCGTAGCAGCGAATCCCTCATGTGAGCGCTGCGATACGAGGAGTGGAGAGCGGCCCCGTCCATCGCCGACAGGAGGTCGTACTTCGTGGAACCTAGGGCCGTTTCTGCCACGGCGAGTGCAACTTCCTCGCGAGTGACGCTCTCGAACTGTCCTAGGGCGGTGCTGAGGGCCATCTCGGCGCGGCTGTAGGTGGAGTTGTCTCCAGCCGGAACGACGACCATCTGAGCCGCGGCAGGAGACACACCGGCGTCCGGCGACGGCGGGAGGGACTGCACGCCGGAGCGGAGATCATCCCGCGTCGACACGCCGACTCCCCGGTGGGTGTACGGCCCGTACCTCACTTCTTCCCAACCCACCAACGCGAGCGGGACGATGAGGCGGACATCCCGTCCGCGGGTGTGGTGGAGATTCCACAGGAGCTGGTGCAAGACGCCGGCTGCACCGATCTTTCCCAGCAGCGCGTCGGAGGCGAAACCATCCGCGGCGGTGCCGTGGGTGTAGGGGCATGCGAACCCCATACCGCCCAGGCCACTTGTGGACACCTTGATGTAGCGCTGCACATCAAACGCTTCCAGTGCGGCATCCAGGTTGGCCACGTACCGAGAGAGCGGCGCCGTCGGGTTGCCCAGCAGCGCGTCGAGCAGGGCTCGTTTGCCGACGCTCTCCGCGATGTGCGCGTTGTCAGTGGCATGGGGAGCGGCTGCCCGGAGCAGTTCCTCGAGCGACTCGGTGGGCAGGACGGTACGGGGGCCACTCGTAGCGGAGGTCACCGCATCGACGATCAGGTCCGGACGATGTTCTCGGACGACCTCGTAGATCATCGAAGCGTCCGGCTGCGCCACCGGTTTGGATGGCTGGTGGTAGAAGGCTGCGAGTTGCCAGCGGTCCCGGTCCGTCATGACGTCGGCCGGTACCTGGGCCAGGGTGCATGGGCTGAAGATGTCACCCCAACTCCCGCCGATGTGGGTGGAGGCCCCTGCCAACGATTGCAGGCGACGGGTCCGGGTGTGCAAGGTCTGCTGCCGGGAGGTGTGTATGGCCAGGTAGGAGGGTGCTAGCTGGCGGAGGAGTGCTTCACTGACAGCGGCCCCGACCTCGCCTGCCCCGAGCACCAGGATCCTCCGGCCGGTGCTTGCCTCGCTCACCCGTGCTCCCTCAGGGGTTGTAAGATCCAGGCATAGCTGTGGGGCACGGACAGAGCAGTCTCCTGCATGCAGCGATATCCAGCCTCGCGGATCAGCCTGCGCATGGCCTCGCTACTGCGAGGCTCCATGCCTTGCAGGGCATGCAGGTAGTCGAAGCCCGGCCCGAACAGTTCGGCACCCTCCACCGAGGCCGGCGGCGTCACCGTGTCGAAGACAACCAAATAGCGCGCGTTGGGGAAGGTTTGCTTGTAGGACCGAAGTACTGCGGCGCAGTAGTCGTCGGGCGCAATATGGTGGGTCATGAACGCCTGCATGACGATGTCTACGTCTGGGCGCTGCCGACCCGGCGCCGTCGCGTCGCCCCGCTGCACATCCAGTTGGATGCCGAGTGCACGGGCATCTCGGACGGCAGCCTGCGCGGACTGCACGGCCGAAGCAGAGATATCAAACCCCAGGCCTGGCTGTCCCGTCCGCTCGCAAACCGCCAGCAGCCGGGTGGCTGCGCCACATCCCAGGTCGCAGATCGCACCGCGGGGCTGTAGCGACTCCAGGAGTTGAAGAATCGTTTCGTCAAGGTGCTGGGCCCCAATGCGCCCGGATGACTCGGCGACGACGCTCCCGCGCGCGTGGGTGGTTGGATCCGGGGTTCCTGCCACGTTGCGGGCGAGGACCGAGGCGTACCCGCCGAACCAGAGCTTGAACACGGCGACGTGACGCTGCAGGTCAGTGCCAAGCTCGGTCAGTTCGAATGCCCTGTCGCTGCGCCGGACGATGCCGGCCCGAAGCAGCGCTTGCAGCACGCCCCTTGCGCGAACTCGGTCGTGCAGCCACGGGGGCTTGTTGAGATCTGACTCCCTGACGGGGTCCTTGATCAGGGCGTCAAACAGCCCGATATCGTCGGCTACAACGACCGCGTGCGCCGCGACCGCGCCGGTGAACATCTGTGCCATCTGTGAATGGGCAAACTCGTTGCCAGCCATAAGGGTCTCCGGTTCTCGAGCCGTTGTCCGGATCGATGTATGGGGGGCCAGAGGCAATGGCCGTGACGCTAGATGCTGTGTGATCTACGAACAACACCTGCGTAACTGGCGTGGAGATGATCAAGACACATGTTCGCAATAACCCGCTTGGCTCAAGATCGAGCCCTTCTCGATGAAGGTCCCCCGACACCTGGGGCCTCTGTGGAGAGCATGTGGATCAGAATGGCTAGTTGCTGGTGATAGCGTCACAGTCATGAAGCGCATCAACGGGAAGTGGCGGGCCACCTAACGTGGCCTGATCCTGCGCTTCGAGAAGCCAGTCAGCCGCTCCGCCGGTGGGTGACTGAGAGCATGGCCCACCCGAGCGGGTCCCCCACCAGCAGAGGAAACGGGTCAGTGATCAAACTCTCCGGCATCACGCCTTCAGGCACGGCTCACCTGGGCAACTACCTCGGAGCGATCCGGCGTTGGGCCACTCGCTCAGAGCCCGAAGACCTGTACTTCGTGAGCAACATGCATGCCATGACGACCAAGCACAGCGCTGAAGAGTTGCGGTTACTGACTTCTCATCAGCTGGCGGTCCTCGTGGCTGCGGGAGTCCCGAAGGAACAACTCTTCGTGCAGTCCGACCTCATGCGCGAACACATGGCACTGGCCTGGATTCTGGAGTGCACCTGCACATTCGGAGAGGCGAGGCGCATGATCCAGTTCAAGGAGAAGTCCCAGGGCAGTGCATCCGTCCGGCTCGGGCTGCTGACATATCCGGTGCTCATGGCCGCGGACATCCTTCTGCACGGCACAGCGCGGGTGCCGGTGGGGGAAGACCAGAACCAGCACGTCGAGTTGGCCCGGACTCTCGCCCGGCGCTTCAACACTGACTATGGAGAGGTCTTTGTGGTGCCCGAGGCCGTACTTCCTGAGGCCGGTGCACGCGTGCGCTCGCTCAGCGACCCGTCCCGGAAGATGTCCAAGTCCATTTCAGATGACGGCGGGACGGTGTACGTCCTTGACGAGCCCGACGTGATCCGCCGCAAGTTCCGGCGGGCGATGACCGATAGCCGCAACGAGGTGCGGTACGCACCCGACGAGCAGCCAGGGGTTGCGAACCTGCTGGACATCCTCGCCGCCTGCCAGGACTCAACTCCTGAGCACGTCATCCAAGGGATCGGGAGCTACCGCGACCTCAAGGAGGCGGCTGCCGAAGCGGTCGTGACCACACTCTCCCCGGTGCGTGAACGCGCGCTCGAACTCCTTGAGGACAAGGTTGAGCTCGCGCAGATCCGCCAGGAGGGGGCCGACCATGCGCGAAAGAGGTCCGAGGAGCGCTTGAATCAGGCGATCTTCCTGGCCGGCCTGGTCTAGCGGAGGAAGTAGGCCACAGGCCTCGGTTTAGGCGGCACAGTACGTGCCGCGAGGCAGAGGCACCAGCGGGCGCGTCCGGTGGTCGGGCGCGCCCGGTCGGTGGGGGCAGCGGATGAGCTGCACCATGAGTTCGACACCAACGCCGTATCCTCGACGGCGGTTGTACTCGACCACCACGACGAGTCGCCTTAACGGAGTTTGCCGGATACCAATATCGACAATGTCAACCGTCAGGTGCGGCTGAGCTTCCTGGGCTGACCAAGATCGTCCTCGGGGTGGCCGTGAATTCTCCGTACCCTGCGTGCCCGAAACGGAGAGACCTTGCGCGGTACGGACCTGAACATGGTCGAACGACCCTATGACGGATGCGGAAAGTGCCTGCTGGGCGTGCGGCGGCTGTCCCGTATGAAGCTGGCCACGTCGTCCCCGGAGCGCGACGCGCCTGCGGAACTCGTCTGGCGTCCCGGGTTGGCGAAAGCGGAGACGGGCGATGGCTCCGCCAGCGCGGCATCACTCATCGCATCGCCCGCAAAGGTGTCGAGCCATCGCAGCGGCTCGGTCGCCACCGCTGAGTGGTCGAGAGAACGGTGTCCTGGCTGGCCGGCTGCCGACGCCTCCACCGGCGCTACGAACGCAAGCCCGAGCACTTCCTCACCTTCGTGGGCATAGCCGCAACCCTCATCGACCACCACCGACTCACCAAGTGAAACAACCTTTTAGCTTGTCGTTTAACCTCGTCTCCGTTGGGGGTGGGGATGGAGCAGGCGGTTTTCGAATCCGTCAGGTACTCCGCTGTGTGCCAGGACTGCGGTGCGGAGCTGGAGTGCTGGGGAGTTCAGGCCCTGGTGGACGGCCGGTTGCGATGGGACGTTGAGTCAACCTGTTCCGCCTGTGGATTTGCGGTAGCCGCGTGCGGTGGCGACGTGCCGGCCGAACGGCGGGATCAGATGCTCTCCAAGCATGGACCCGCGAGGCTGCAGGTGAGCAGTCCGCCGGTGAACAGCGTCGCCATCATGCGCGTGCTGCGGGCTGAGCTCGGCATTGACCTGATAAACGCCAAGGCTGTGCTGCGCCGTGTGTTGGACGGTGACTACTCAGGAACGCTTCCCGAGATGGAACACCTGGCCCGCACGCTTCGGAAGTCCGGCATCGCTGCTGCAGCTACTCGGCCTTAGAGGTCATCTCATTTGGTTGGTTAGCCTGGGCCCGTGGGGATTGTGGAGCGTCTCGTGCCTGATGAGTTGTGGGAGCTGTTCGAGCGGGTGGCGCCGCCGGCTCCGCTTCGGCCGCAGGGTGGTGGTCGTCGGCGCCATGGAGACCGTGAGGTTCTGACGGCAATCGTCTTCGTTGCCACGTCGGGTTGTACGTGGGCCCAGTTGCCGCCGTCGTTCGGACCGTCAGGACCCACGGCGCATCGACGCTTCAGCGAGTGGTCCGAAGCCCGGGTATGGGCCAAGCTGCACCGCCTGGTCCTGGATGAACTGGGGGCGCGTGGAGAACTTGACTGGTCGCGGTGCGCGATCGACTCAGTGAACATGAGGTCAATGAGAAGGGGGACCTGACGGGTCCGAATCCTGTGGATCGGGGCAAGTACGGTTCGAAGATCCATTTGATTACCGAGCGCACCAGTCTGCCGCTCTCGGTCGGCATCTCCGGAGCGAACATGCACGACAGTCAGGGACTGGAGCCACTCGTGCGAGGGATCCCGCTGATCCGCTCCCGGCGTGGACCGTGACAGCGAAAGCCCGACAAGCTCCATGGCGACAAGGGGTATGACTACCGCCACCTGCGGCAATGGCTCCGCAGTCGAGGCATCACCCCTCGCATCGCCCGCAAAGGCATCGAATCATCCGAGCGATTGGGCCGTCATCGCTGGGTGGTGGAACGGTCGATGTCCTGGCTCGCGGGCTGCCGCCGCCTCCATCGACGCTACGAACGCAAGGCAGAACACTTCCTCGCCTTCGCCGGCATCGCCGCCACGCTTATCTGCTACCGGCGACTCGCTTGTCGCACCCGGCGCTCCCCGGCCGCAGTGGACGACGGATGAGCTGGAAGGCGCGACAGGGAGCGGCAACCGTGCTGGCCATCGCCCACAGAAGGGGCTCAGCGAGCCCTCACGCCCGCCGCGCTTATGGCAAGAAGATCAGCGAGGCGCCCGGGGATTCCGGTGTCGTCCACAGCTGGTCAGGTGATCGCGGCTCGCGCCCGGTGCCTGCGGACGGCGTCGCGGTTGGCGCAGCGCTGTGAGCAGTAGCGCTGTCGTCCGGTGGGCGAGGTGTCGGCGAAGGCTGTGTCGCACTCGGTCACCTCGCAGCGCCGCAGCCGGTGCATGCCTCGGCCCGCCAGATGCAGTGCGGTACCGACAGCGAACAGCGTGAACAGTACGGAGCCGACCGGCTGTTCCGCGTCTCGGTAGTGCAGATGCCAGCCGGTACCGGAGTGGGAGGTCAGCCTCGGGTAGGCGGCGGCCTCGGCCAGCATCTGGTTGAGCAGTTCTGCGCGCTCCTGCTCCTCGGCGGCGTCGACGATCCTCTCCCAGGCGTCCAGTGCGGCCTGGGTGCGGCCGAGATCGTCCGCTGTCACCGGGCACTCCAGCATGAGCCCGGCGGCGCGGCAGCGGTCTGTTAGCTCGTCCACGCTCTCGGGCCGGCGGTTGGCCAGGTCCGCGGCCAGGTTCACCGCATCTTCACCGTAAGGGTTGAGCTACATAAAGGGATTACAGCAGGGTGGGCGACATGACACAACAGACCGCCGGGCGCGCTGGATCCCAGGCCCGCGACCCGTGGCGCTATCGCTGGATCGTGCTGGGCATTGCCACCTTCACCCAGGCTGCGTCCGGGTTCTTCGTGGGCGGGATCGGAGCGCTGGGTGTCCACCTTCAAAGCGCCCTGGAGCTGAGCACGGCGCAGCTGGGTCTGCTGGTCTCTGCGGCCCAACTCGTGCCGCTGGCCGGGTTGCTGGTGGCCGGTGAGCTGCTGGACCGCTACAGCGAGCGCTGGGTGGTCGGGGTCGGGGCAGTGGTGGTCGCGCTGGCTCTGGGCGTGGGGAGCGTGGCGCCGGGATACACCGCTCTGTTGATCACGCTGTTGGTGGTCGGCGCGGGATATAGCACCGTCCAGCCGGGTGGGAGCAAGTCGGTGGCTTCCTGGTTCGACGCGTCACAGCGCGGCTTCGCGATGGGTGTCCGGCAGGCCGGGCTGCCGCTGGGGGCGGCGCTGGCCTCGGCCCTACTCCCGCTCGTTGCTGAGGAGTTCGGTTGGCGGGCGACACTGCTGACCGGCGGCATCGTCGCACTGCTAGATGAATGAGTCCGATGTTTGTGCTGGCCGCGACCATGGCGAAGGGCGCCCGTTGACTCGTGTGTGACTACCAGCCTGGACGCCCTTCTGGC